>JBMOJU010000279.1:0-7052 GCA_049315625.1 Paracraurococcus sp. | reverse complement strand
CGCCGATCGCCGGAGGGCGAATGCCCGGAGGCGTGAACCGGCGCGCCATCCGTACGCCGATCGCCGCAGGGCGGATGCCCGAGGGCATGACCCGGTGCACAACCCCCCGCCGCTTGCGCCGCGGGCCGAAGCCTGCTGCCCTGGCGCGATCACGGGGGAAACACCATGGCGCCCAACAGCGGCCGCCGCGCCATCATCATCGGCGGCTCGGTCGGCGGGCTCTTCGCCGCCAATTTGCTGCATCGCCGCGGCTGGGACGTGCAGGTGTTCGAGCGCGTGCCGGGCAGCCTGGAGTCGCGCGGCACCGGCATCGCCCACCATCCGGAGACCGAGGCGATCCTCGCCCGCGCCGGCGTGCAGGACCAGCACGCGCCGGGCGTGCGGGTCGATGGCCGCGTCGCGGTCGGGCCGGGCGGAGACATCCTCGCCCGCCAGCACTACCCGCAATACGTCACGGCCTGGGGCCGCGTCTTCAACCCGCTGCGCCTGGCCTTCCCCGCCGAGCGGGTGCGGACGGGGATGGAATTGCGCGGGCTGGAGCAGGATGCCGACAGCGTCACCGCCCACTTCGTCGATGGCAGCAGCGCCACCGCCGACCTGCTGGTCGGCGCCGACGGCTTCCGCTCCGCCGTGCGCGGCGTGGTCGCACCCGCGGTGCAGCCGCTCTATGCCGGCTATGTCGGCTGGCGCGGACTGGTCGAGGAGAGCGCCTTTTCCGCCGCCTTCGCCCCCATCTTCGCCCAGTTCACCTTCCTGTTCCCCGGGCATGGCGAGTTCATCGGCTACCCGATCCCCGGGCTGAACGACAGCGCAGAGCCGGGCAGGCGGCGGTACAATTTCCTCTGGTACTACCCGGTCGATGCTGGCGCCGCGCTGGACGACGTGCTGACCGACGCATCCGGCACGCGCCACGCCTATTCGATCCCGCCCGGCCTGCTGCGGCCGGAACACGCCGCAGCGGTGAAGGCCGATGCCGCGGCGCGGCTGCCGGAGCCCTATGCCGAAGCGGTACGCCGCGCCGAGGGCTTCCTGGTGCAGCCGATCTACGACCTGGAATCCCCCGCGCTCGGCTTCGGCCGGGTGGCGCTGATCGGCGACGCCGCCTTCACCGGCCGGCCGCATGTCGGCGTCGGCGTGCTGAAGGCGGCGGAGGATGCCGAGGCCCTGGCGGAGGCGCTGGACGAAGCCCCGGTGCCGGCGGCGCTGGCGGCCTACAGCGCGCGCCGCCTGCCGCAGTGCCGCGCCGCCATCGCCGTCAGCCGCCACCTCGGCGCCTTCATCGAGCGCCGGCTGGCGCGGCCGGAGGCCGACCCGTCGCTCGGGCTGACCTTGCAGCGGCTGCTGGAGCTGAGTGGCCGGCCGGTTGCCGGGAATGCGGATTGACCGCAGGGCAGACCCGCCGGCATCGTTGCGGCAAGCCGGCCCTTCGGGCCAGAGGGAGCGACAGGCATGGCCGATCTCGACCGCATGAGCGTGACCGCCGAGGCGATCGCGCAGATGGCGAAGACGCCGGACCCGCGGATGCGGGAGGTCATGGCCGCTGCCATCCGCCATCTGCACGACTTCGCGCGGGAAGTGGACCTGAAGCCGGATGAATGGCTGGCCGGCATCGCCTTCCTCACCGCCGTCGGCCAGGCCTGCACCCCATACCGCCAGGAATTCATCCTGCTGTCCGACGTGCTCGGCCTGTCCCGCCTGGTCAACGTGATGCACGACGCGACGGGGCGCGAGGCGGCGGGGACCGAGACCAGCCTGCTCGGTCCCTTCTTCCGCGAGAAGGCGCCGGAATTCGCCCCGGGCGAGAGCATCGCCGTCCACTCGACAGATGGCGAGGAGGTTATCCTGTTCGGCGAGGTAACGGATGCCGCCGGCACGCCGGTGGCGGAGGCCGAGATCGACATCTGGCAGACCGACGCGCATGGACTGTACGATCTCCAGGCCAACGACCCGGAGGTGATGGACCTGCGCGGCCGCTACCGCACCGACGCGGCGGGGCGCTTCCACATGCGCACCGTCAAGCCGATCGGCTATTCCATCCCGATGGACGGGCCGGTGGGCAAGATGGTCAAGCAGCAGGACCGCCACGGCATGCGGCCGGCGCACATCCACATCCTGGTCGCCGCGCCCGGCTACCGGGAGCTGGTCACCGCGCTCTATCTGGGTGACGACCCGAACATCGATACCGACACCGTCTTCGGCGTCTCCGACTCGCTGGTGGTGACGCCCGCGCTCGGCCTGCCGGGCGCACCGCGCGGCGACCTGCCGGCGGTGCGCTACGATTTCCGCCTGTCGCGGCTGGCGGCGGGCGAAACCGGCGGGCGCGTCGGCGCCGATCCATCGCAGATGATGCCCGCGGCCGAATAGGCCCGCGGCAGGCTTTCAGGGAGGAAACAAGAATGACCGAGATGACCCGCCGCGGCCTGGGCCGCGCCGCCGCCGCCGGCGCGCTGACCTATGCCGCCGGTCGCTTCCCCGCCTTCGCGCAGGGCGCCAACCCGATCCGCATCGGCTATTCGATGTCGCTATCGGGCGGCCTGGCGGCCAATGGCCGTTCGGCGCAGCTGGCGCAGAAGATCTGGGCGGAGGACGTGAACGCCCGCGGCGGCATCCTCGGCCGCCCGGTGCAGCTGGTGAGCTACGACGACCAGTCCAACCCGGCGAACGTGCCCTCGCTCTATACGAAGCTGATCGACGTCGACAAGGTGGACATCGTCACCTCGCCCTACGCCACGGCGATGATCGCGCCGTCGATGCCGGTGGTGATGCAGCGGGGCATGGCCTATGTGTCGCTGTTCGGGGCCGGCACCAACGAGAAGCTGAAATACGACCGCTACTTCTCGATGAATGTCACCGGGGACGACATCAAGGGCACCTATGCCCGCGGCTTCCTCGAATGCACGAAGATGCTGCCGACCCCGCCGAAGACGATCTCGATCCTGGCGGTGGATAACGACTTCGCGCAGCGGGCGGCGGAAAGCGTGCGGCTGCTGAGCAAGGAATACGGGCTGCGGATCGTCTATGACCGCTCCTACCCGCCGAGCACCGTCGATTTCACCCCGACCATCCGCTCCATCCAGGCGCAGCGGCCGGATGTCGCCTTCTTCGCCTCCTACCCGCCGGATTCCAACGGCATCCTGCGCGCGGTGAGCGAGCTGCGGATGAGCGCGGCGCTGTTCGGCGGCGGCATGATCGGACCGCAGATCGCGGCCGTGCAGGCGCAGCTCGGCCCCATCCTGAACAACCTGGTGACCTGGGACGTCTACTCGCCCGAGCCGACCATGCGCTTCCCCGGCGTGGTCGAGTTCCAGGAGAAGTACCGCTCCCGCGCGCCGGCGGAACAGACCGACGTGCTGGGCAACTACCTGCAGCCCTACGCCTATGCGCAGATGCAGGTGGTGGAACAGGCGCTGGCCCGGGTCGGGAAGGTGGACCAGGCGGCGCTCGCCGCCGACATGCGTGCCAACAAGTTCAGCACCATCGTCGGCGAGGTGAAGTTCAGCGCGCTGGGCGAATGGGAGAAGGAGCGGAACCTCTTCGTGCAGTTCCAGAACATCACCGATGGCGACCTGGAACGCTACAAGAAGCCGGGCGCCCGGGTGATCCTGTACCCGCCCGAGCTGAAATCCGGCACGCTCGTCACGCCCTACGGCACCCCGGCCTGAGGGCAGGATGGATCCCGATCTTTCGCTGCTGCTGAACGGTATCGTCAGCGGCCTGTTGCTCGGCGGCCTCTACGCCGCCGCGGCCTCCGGCCTCGCGGTCTCCTTCGGCATGCTGGATATCGTCAACATCGCGCATCCCGTGCTGATGGTGGCGGGCGGCTTCTTCGTCGTGCTGATCGGCACGGCGCTGGGGCTGGACCCGCTGCTGGTCGCGGTGCTGCAGGCGCCACTGTTCTACGGCTTGGGGATCGGGCTCTACACCGCCTACAACCACTTCTTCGAACGCCGGGGGGATGAGGCGCTGCAGGGCCTCGCCTTCTTCTTCGGCGTGATGTTCATCATCGAGGTCGGGCTGGTCCTGCTGTTCGGGCCGGAACAACGCTTCCTCGACCCCGACTACGCCTTCGTCACCTGGCGGCTCGGTGAGGTGGACGTGCCGCTGCGCATGCTGATCCCGGCGCTGCTGGCGATGGCGGCGATCGGCGCGCTGTACCTGTTCCTGCAACGCACCTTCACCGGGCTCGCCATCGCCGCCGTGGCGCAGGACCCGGAGGCGCTGCGCCTGATGGCGGTCGATCCGGTGCGTATCAAGCGCGTCGCCTTCGGCATCTCGGTCGCGCTGGCCAGCGTCGCCGGTGGGGCGCTGGTGGTGGTGCAGCCGATCGACCCCTCCACCCACCATGTCTTCATCGGCCGGGTCTTCGCCATCTGCATCATGGGCGGCATGGCCAGCCTGCCGGGCTGCATCCTGGCCGCCTTCCTCTTCGGTGTGGTGGAGAACCTGACGGCGACCTTCTACGGCCCGTCCTGGTCGCCCGCCGTCGCCTTCGGCTGGCTGCTGCTGGTCCTCGCCGTCCGGCCCCAGGGCCTGTTCGGGAGGGCGGCATGAGCGCCACCACCCTGCCCGTTCGCGCCCGGCCGGCGGAACGGAAGCACATCACCTACTGGATCGGGGCCGCGGCGGTGGCCGCCGCGCTCATCATCGTGCTGCGGCTGATCGGCAACGAGTATGGCTGGTACGCCGGCTACTTCGTGTTGCAGTACGTCGTCCTCGCCGCCGCCTGGAACATCCTCGGCGGCTATGCGGGCTACGTGAATTTCGGCGCGGCCGGCTTCATGGCCACCGGGTCCTACACCGCGGTGGTGCTGAACGAGGCCTTCGGCTTCGGCGTGCTGCCCGGCATCGCCGCCGCGGCGGTGGCCGCCGGGCTGCTCGGCCTCGGCACCGGCGACCTGACCCTGCGCCTTCGCGGGGTCTATTTCTCCATCGCCACGCTCTGCCTTTCCGTGGTGCTGCAGACGCTGGTGGTGAACTGGGATTATGTCGGCGGCTCGCGCGGCGCCTACATCATCCGGCCGATGGGCGTCACCGGCTTTGCCAGCTACGGCGAATACATCTTCGTCGTCATGCTGGTGCTGGCGGTGATCGCCGTCGGCATCGGCCGGACGGTCGAGCTCTCCCGCCTCGGCCGCGGGTTGCAGGCGATCCGCGACAATGAACGCGCGGCGGAGGCGGTGGGCGTGCCGACGCTGCGGCTCAAGCTGATCGCCACCACGCTGTCGGGCGCGCTCATGGGCGTGGCCGGCGCGCCGCTGCCCTTCTATGCCGGTTACATCAACCCGGAAGGCGCCTTCAACCTGGCCTATGCGGTGAACTGCATCGCCATGCCGTTGATCGGCGGCGCCGGCACCTGGCTCGGCCCGGTCATCGGCGCGGTGCTGCTGGCGACGCTGCAACAGGCGGCGACGGTGACCATCTCCTCCGCCCTCAACCTCTGGATCGTCGGCTGGATGCTGGTGCTGTTCGTCGCCCTGGCCCCGCGCGGCATCCTCGGCTGGTTCCGCAAACGATGAGTACGCGCGAGATACTGCTGAAGGCCGATGCGGTGGGGAAGCGCTTCGGCGGCTTCACCGCGCTGCAGGGCATCGACCTCGAACTCCGCGCCGGGGAAAGGCTGGGACTGATCGGCCCCAACGGCTCCGGCAAGTCCACCTTCGTCAACTGCATCAGCGGCGACTTCGCCCAGCACGACGGCAAGGTGACACTGGGCGGCCAGGCGTTGGATGGCCTCAAGCCGCATCGCCGGGCGCGGCTGGGCCTGGCGCGCACCTTCCAGCTGCCGCAGCCCTTCACCAGCCTGACCGTGCTGGAGAATGTCCGCGTGCCGCTGCTCTTCGCCGGCGAAGCGGCGCATGCCACCGAACGGGCGCTGGAATGCCTGGAACAGGTGGAGCTCGCGGCGAAGGCGGACAAGCTGCCGAAGGAGCTGACGCAGGTCGAGCAGCGGCGCCTGGAGCTGGCGCGCGCCATCGCGCTGCGGCCGCAGCTGCTGATCGCCGATGAGGCCATGGCCGGCCTGAGCCACGCGGAGGTCGATCAGATCATCGCCCTGCTGCTGCGGATGAACGAGGCCGGCACGGCGGTGATCATGATCGAGCATATCATGCGGGCGGTGACCGCCTTCGCCGAACGCCTGATCGTCTTCGTCGCCGGCCGCAAGATCGCCGACGGGCTGCCGCAGGATGTCCTGGCGCTGCGCGAGGTGGAGGACGCCTATCTTGGCAAGCAGTAGCGCGCTCGAAATCCATGGCATCGATGCCGGCTACGGCGCGGTGCGGGTGCTGGAGGATGTGACGCTGAGCGTCCCCGCCGGGGAGACGGTGGTGCTGCTCGGCACCAACGGCAACGGCAAGACCACGCTGATGCGCAGCATCATGGGCCAGGTGCGCCCCACCGCCGGCACGGTGCGCGCGGTGCTGGACGGCGTTTCCACCGACCTGGTCGGTCTGTCACCGGAACAGGTGGTGGAACTCGGCATCGTCCTGGTGCCGGAAGGCCGGCGGCTGTTTCCCCGCCTGACCGTCGAGCAGAATCTCCGCCTCGGCGCCTTCCGCCCGGTGGCGCGGGCCAAGCTGGCGGAGAACATCGCGCTCTGCTTCGAGATGTTCCCGCGCCTGGCCGAGCGCCGCACCCAGCTCGTCGGCAGCATGAGCGGCGGCGAGCAGCAGATGGTGGCGCTGGGTCGGGCGGTGATGTCGGCGCCGCGCATCCTGCTGGTGGACGAGCCCTCGGTCGGGCTCGCGCCGATCCTCGTCTCCCGCACCATGGAGATGATCGCCGAGATGAAGCAGCGGCTCGGCCTGACGGTGCTGATGGCGGAGCAGAATTTCCACCAGGCGGTCCGCATCGCCGACCGCGGCTATGTCATCGTGCACGGCAAGATGGTGTTCGAAGGCGGCTCGGCGGCGGAGCTGCAGGACAATGAGCTGGTGCGGAAGGTGTATCTCGGGCTCTGACGCCGAAAGAAAGATTGGGGAGGAAAAAGCATTTCCTCCCCAAACCCCACCTTTACTTTTTCTGAGTCTGGCACTCGCCGCGCGGCGAGTGCC
>JBMOJU010000699.1:0-1619 GCA_049315625.1 Paracraurococcus sp. | reverse complement strand
CTTTTATGGACACTGTTACCCGGCCGAAGCCGCTGAATGGAACGCCGCTGCCTTCTGCTCTGGCGTGAGATACCCGAGCGACGAATGTAGCCGTCGTCGCTTGTAGAAGCCTGCAAGATACACGAACACGTCCGCCCGCGCGTCATCTCGTGTAGCGTATTCTGTCCTCTCCACGAGTTCGCGCTTCAGCGTGGCAAAGAAGCTCTCCATCGGCGCGTTGTCCCAGCAATCGCCGTTGCGGCTCATGGAACACAGCATTCCATGATGCCGCAGACGAGCGCGATAGCGGTGCGCCGCATATTGCACGCCGCAGTCGGCATGATGCACCAAGCCGGGCGTCGGCCTTTGGCGCGCGATGGCCATGTCCAACGCGGCCAGCGCCAGCTCATGCCCGAGATGCTCCGCCATGGCCCAACCCATCACCTTGCGCCTGTAGAGGTCCAACACCGCAGCCAGATACAGCCAGCCCTCCGCCGTCCAGATATAGGTGATGTCGGCCAGCCACACTCGGTCCGGCGCCTGCGCCGTGAAGTCCCGCGCAAGCAGCTTGGGCGCGATGGGAAAGCCATGGCGACTGTCGGTGGTCCGGCGGAACCGCCGCTTTCGCCGCGCGGCCAGCCCCATGCCGCGCATCAGCCCCGCGACCCGCTTGCGGCTGACCTTGCGGCCTCGGGCGCACAGTTCGGCCCGTCTCGCGCCGGCTGCCATAACGGCCACGACTGGCCCTGTGGGCCGCCTGGATTTCGGCAGACAGGGCGCGGTCCGCCGCGACCCGGGCACTCTCGGCGCGCCTGGCCCAGGCGTAGTAGCCGCCGCGGCTGACGCCCAGCACCTCGCACAGGCTCTGGACGGGAAAATCGGCACGTTCTCCTGGATGAACATGTGGCCCACCTCCCGCCCGCCGCCTGGCCGAAGATGAGCGCTGCTCGCTTCAAGATGTCGCGCTCCATCCGTGCGCGGTCGAGTTCCTTGCGGAGCCGAGCAATTTCAGCGGCTTGGTCAGCCGGGTTGGACCCCACGCGGTGCGCCGGCACCGCTTGCGCATGTGGGGGCGTCAGCGCCGGCGCACCGCTACCTGCGGGAACCCGCCCCTCGGCCTAGCGGATCCGGGCGCGGACCAAGCGGTCCGGCAGGCCCAATTATGCCGCCACCTGCGATGCCGAGCGGCCGCCGCGGATCGCAGCCACCGCTTCCCATTTGAAGGCGCCCGGAAAAATCAGGCGCCCCTTCGCATTCTCCGTCATATCCACCTCCAGGCCCTTCAGCCTATCAAAGGTGTCCAACAAAGCGGGGCAACTTCACTGCCGGCGCCGTTGACGCATGCAGAAAACTTGGTGTCTTCTGCATTATGTTGCCAGGCGGGCAGCGGTAGGCGGATGGAATTGTTGGGATGCCCCCTGGTCGGAAGGCGAACTTCGCGGGGGGCGCCGCCTGGGCGGGCCGGAGCGCGCTCGTCTCGATCATGCTCCCCGTCATCATGTTCGTCATCTTCGCTCGCGAGTTGCAGCCCATCACCATCGGGCGTTTCGCCCTGTCCTTCGCCCTGGTCGAATTGTTGAAGGTCTGTGGCCTTCCTGGACTATACGAGGCGATGCTCAGCCGCCGGGACGAAACCAGCC
>JBMOJU010000278.1:0-7069 GCA_049315625.1 Paracraurococcus sp. | reverse complement strand
GGGCGGCGGCCGGGCGCGCTGGCGCCGGCCCGCGCGCAGCCCGGCCCGCTCGGTGCCGCGCTCGGCCCCGGCGAGGCGCTGGATGCCGGCAGCCGGGCCCGCTTCGCGCCGCACTTCGGGCCGCAGGTGGACGGCGTGCGCATCCATGCCGGCGCCGCCGGTGACGCCGCCGCGCGGGCGCTCTCGGCCCGGGCGGTCACCGATGGCCGCGACATCGCGTTCCGCCACGGCGCCTACGCGCCGGGGACCCGGGAAGGGCAGGCGGTGCTGGCACATGAGCTGGCGCATACCGCGCAGCCGGAGGCGGGGCCGGTGCTGCGCCGCCTGGATGGCCACGAGACGATCCCCTGGGGGCCGCCGGCGCCGGCGACGCCGGATGCGGTGAACCTGCCCTCCGCCGCCCAGGCTGCGCGCGACCCGGCCAGCATGACCGGCTACCTCGCCGGCACCTCCACCACCTGGCTCGAGCGCCAGCAGGCGCTGGAGACGGCGGCGGGCGACACGCCGGAACAGCGCGCGGCGATGCGGCCGGAGCTGGAACGGCTGGTCCGGCTCAGCGGCATCGGCCTCATGGCCTCCCACCGCGCCGGGATCGAGGATGCGCGCGACCGGCTGACCGCCCGTCGCGCCGAGGCCGATGGCGCGGCGGCGCCGGACCGCGTGGCGCGGGCGAAGGAACTGGAGAACATCCGTAACGCCGCCCGCATGGCGCAGCAGCTCGCCAGCATCAAGGATGAGCTGGAAGGCTACCGCAGCGAGCTGCACGCGGCGCATTCCGACACGCTGTTCCGCCGCGGCTCGGTCGGCGACGTGCTGGCCGCGGCGATGCAGAATGGCGGCCCCTACATGGAAGAAGCGCAGCGCGCGCCGCTGCGCGACAGCTTCGCCGCGTTGCAGGAGAACCCGAGCACCGACCGCTACTGGCTGTTCGCCTACGGGATGACCCAATTCCTGGAGCAGTGGCGGTCGGAGCAGATCCTGGGGATTGAACAGGCGACCAGCGATCTCTTCACGCACTACCCGCTGCTGGCCGCGCTGGCGCCGGGCGACGATGCCTATGGCATGGACGATGCGCATCTCCAGCAGGCCGCCGAGCAGGCCTATGCCGAGGTGATCGCCCGGGTGGATGAGGCGATCGGCCGCATCGCCACCGACGACATCCACCCCTTCGACATGCCGAAGGCGGTGGAGAACACCCGGACCTGGCTCAGCGGCCCGCGCCGCACCGCGCTCGATGAGGCGGTGCAGGACCGCCAGGTGACCAAATTCTGGATCGGCATCGGGCTGAGCTTCTTCGAGGCCATGGTGGTGTTCATCCCGGTGGTCGGGCCGGCCATCGCGGTCGGCGTCGGCGCGGCCATGCTCGGCACCCAACTGGAGGACATGCTCGACCGGCTGGCGGTGGCGCGGGCCGGCGTCGACCCCTACGCCAACCCGGTCGGGGTGATGTCGCCCGACAGCTTCGAATGGGTGATGTGGGGCATCGGCGCCGTCCTGACCGCGGCCGGCGGCGCCGGCGTGTTCAACCGGGTGCGCGGCGCGCTGCGCCAGCCCACGCCGGCGCTGCTGGCCGAGATCGGCGAGCCGGTCGGCGTGCGGACCGGGCATCCCGACCTCGGCGACCCGCGGCCGCGTGAGCTGCCCTACACCCAGCCCGCCGATGTCGCCGCCTATCGCGGCCGGCCGGTGCCGCTGGCGGAATTGCAGCCCGGCCGGCGCTATCTCTGGCTGGTCGACGGCGAGGGCAACTTCGTCATCGCGCAGGAACAGCAGCCCGCCGTCGACTATCCGCGGCGCGGCCCGCCGGGCCAGATCAAGCATGGCGACCTGGCGCCCGGCCCCGGCGGGCAGATGCGCGGCCAGGCGCGGGCCGGCGGCGAGATCTCGGTGGAGGTCGATGCGGCCACCGGCCAGCGCCGCGTCGTCATGAACGACAGCAGCAGCTACACCTTCGCCCGCATCGGCCCCGATCTCAGCCCACTGCCGGATCAGGGGCCGGAGAGCCTGCAGGCCGTACGGCGGCTGCTGGCCCGCTACGGCACCGACGTCTCCGGGCTGGAACTGGTCGATCACGGGGGCAATCCGGTGCCGCCGCGATGAAGGGCGACCCGCTGCTGCGCGGGCTGGGCACCGCCGGCCTTCGGGCGCTGGACCCGGCGGCGCTGCGGGCGGCGCTGGCGGAGGTGCTGGGCCGCTACGCGACGGAGACCGCGAGCCTCGACCGGCTGATCCCGATCGGCATGGGCCTCGCCACCGCGGGACGGGGGGGGGAGGCAGTGCCGGCGGCCCTCGCCTGGGCCGGCGCGGCGCCCGACGACGGCAGGCTGCTTGCCCTCGGCCATCTGCTGCAGGGGGTCTGGGACGGCTTCAAGGCGGCGAGCCACGTCGTGCCGGCCGATGTCGCGGCGCTTGTGGCGCTCCGCGCGGCGGCCGGGCCGGGGGAGGCGGCCGACCATGCGCTGCTGATGGCCCTGGCCGCCGCAGCCGCGCGGCCGAACGCCCGGGCGGTGGCCGTGCCGGTGGTGACGGCGGCGCTGCCCAGGATGCCGCCGGGCCTGCCCCGCGATCTGCTGGCCGCGGCACTGCGCACCTATACAAGCCGCTGAGACGCGGCCGCCGGGTCAGCTCCCGCCGGTCAGCGCATGCACCTCCGGCCGCAGCGGCCGCAGTCGTTCGACATCCGCCGGCGCGACCGGCGGTGGCTTCACCGCCAGGGCGTGCACCGTGCAGTAGTCGTCCGGCCCGGTGCGGATGGCGCCGCGATCCTCCACCAGATCCTCCGCCGCCAGCCTGGCGCGGAACTCGGCCAGGGAGCGGTCGGCGACGTTGCGCGCCGTGGCCGTCTTCAGCGGGTCGCGACCGCCCTGCCAGAACACCTCCGGCACCAGCACCAGGTCGACCTGCCGGGTTTCCCGCAACACGCGTTCCCAATCCACCGCGAGCGCCGAATCGTTCATGATCTCGATGGCCCGGGCCTGGATGCCCTGGCGCAGGAAGGCCTGCTGCAGGTTGGGCGGGTTGACCGCCAGCGTCAGGCCGAACAGGCCAAGCCGCGGGGCGCCGCGCCCAGGCGGGACCAGCGCCGTCAGCGCCTGGAAGTCGCAGGCGAAATTCGGCCGCCAGGCGGCCTCCACCATCGGCCGCAGCGGACGGGCCTCGACCGGGCCGGCAAGCGCCACCCACCAGGCGGCGGCGAATTGCACCAGCGCCGCCGCGCCGGCGCCGCCGGCCGCCAGGCGGGGCAGAGGGGTGCGGGCGTCCCGCAGCGCCGTGCCGACCAGCAGGCCGAGCGGATAGGCCAGGATGACCAGGCTGATCGCCATGTAGCGCTCGGTCTGGTTGTGCGAGAGCAGGAAGGCGAGGAAGGGCGGCGCCGCGGCCAGCGCCGCCAGCAGCACGAAGGCCCGGCCATTCGCGGCAAGGCGCCGCCAGGCCGGCACGGCGGCCACCAGCCCGGCCAGCAGCAGCGCGGTGCCGCCGAGGCCGAAGACCTCCCACAGCAGGTCGCCGGCGGCGAAGCGGGCGAAGTCGAGGCCGGTCGATTCGACCGGGTTGTAGGCGTAGCCGCCCGCCGTCGCCTTCGCATAGGCAATGTAACGCGGAATGTTCAGCAGGTAGTGCGGCCAGGCGACCAGGGCGAGGCCGACCGCCGGCAAGGCCAGGCGCAGGGCGAAGGCCGCCGCATCACGGTCCCGCCACAGCCGCCAGAGGGCGAGGCCGATCCAGACGATGCCGATGGTCGGCAGGAAGGTCAGCTTCGACAGCGCGCCGAGGCCGAGCACCGGGCCGAGCACAGCGAGGCGGAGCGGTCCGGGGCGCGGCGCCAGCGCCTCCCGCAGCAGCAGCGTCATGGCGCAGGCGGCGGCGAGGTGCAGCACCGTCTCGGTCATGAAGCTCTGGGCGCCGACCATGTTCTGCGGCGTCAGGGCAAACAGCAGCGCGCCGGCGGTGGCACCCGCGGCGCCCGCCACCGGGCGCAGGCCGAACCAGATGATGGGCAGCGGCGCCAGCGTCAGCACGGTGGCGGCAAGGCGCAGCGCGGTCGGCGCGTCGGACCAGAAGATGGCGGCGATCGGCAGGCCGACCAGGCGAAGGCCCGGCGGCAGCCAGCGGTTCTGCAGGAAGATCGCGTCGCGCAGGGCAGCCAGGTTGCCGTCGCGCAGCAGCAGCGCGTCCATCATCGAATTGTTCTGGTGCATCACCTCGTCCCAGGAGGTGAGCAGCGGGTTGCGCAGCAGCCAGAGCAGGGCGAGGCCGGCGAGCGTGAGCATGGCGGCGAGCAGGGCGAGGTGCAGCACCCTGCCCGGCCAGGCGCGCGGCCGCATGGATTCGATGGTTGTGGCTGGCACACTGGTCCCCTTCGCAACGTCGTGCGCGCCCGCCGGCTTCGTCGGCGCGCGTCCCCAATGGGGGGGAAAGAGCTTGCGGCAGCATGGGTTCCCCCCTCTCTCCGAGCGAACCGCGGAGAGGCGAGTGGGATGGCCCCCGGCCAAAAGAAAGGCCCGCAACCCCTTCGGGCGCGGGCCTGAGTCAACAGGGAGGCTTCACGTCTGGGAGACGAAGGGGTTCGGGGCAGCGCCCCGAGTTACCCTGACCAGCCGCATGGGCCGGACAAGCGGAAGCCTACGCCCCTCCTTGCCATGCCGGTTTGGTCAAACCGGCCAGCACCCATGCGTGGGTTGCATATCAATTGTTCCCGGTCAGCTCCGCGATCAGGAAATCCCGGAACACCGACACCCGCTTCGAATGCCGCATCTCCTCCGGATAGACGAAATACGCATCCAGCCGCGGCGCCTTGAGGTCCGGCAGCACTTGCAGCAGCCCGTCCAGATCGGGGCCCATGTAGTCGGGCAGGGCGGCCAGCCCCAGCCCGCTCTGCACCGCCCGCAGCATGCCGGTCAGGCTGTTCACCTCCACCGCCGCGCGGCGCGGCGCGCCGGGGCGGCGGCCGGCCTCGCTCAGCCAATTCACCTCGTCGATCGGCGGCCGGTGATCGCCCCAGACGATCAGCCGGTGCGCGTCCAGATCCTCCGCCCGCAGCGGCATGCCGGCGGTCTTCAGGTAGGCCGGCGCGCCGCAGACCCGCCAGCCGAAGCTGGCCAGGTGCCGTTGGATCAGATCCGGCTGCCGCGGCGGGTGCATGCGGATGGCGACGTCGGCCTCCCGCATCGCCAGATCGAGGTCGCTGTCGTCCAGCAGCAGGGTGACGCTGACATCGGGGTAGAGCTGGAGAAAGCGCGCGAGCCTTGGTGCCAGCCAGGTGCTGCCGAAGCCGGTGGTGCTGGTGATCTTCAGCCGCCCGGCGGGGCGCTCGCGGCTTTCGGTCAGCAGTGCCTCGGTCATCGCCAGCTTGGCGAAGACCTCGCGCACCGTGCGGTTCAGCGTCTCGCCCGGCTCGGTCAGGATCAGGCCGCGGGCGTGGCGGTGGAACAGCGGCACCGCCAAGGCCTCCTCCAGCGCCTGGATCTGGCGGGAGACGGCAGATTGGCTGAGGTTCAGCGTCTCCCCCGCATGGGTGAAGGAGCCTGCCTCGGCGACCGCGTGGAAGACCCGCAGCTTGTCCCAGTCGAGTGGCATCAGCGGTCAGGTCCAGGCTTCGAGGGCGGCGGCTTCGGCGGGCATATGGGCCAGCCACTTCTCTGCCTCCAGCGCCGCCATGCAGCCGCTGCCGGCGGCGGTCACTGCCTGGCGGTAGATGCGGTCCTGCACGTCGCCGGCGGCGAAGATGCCGGGCAGGGTGGTGCGGGTGCTGCCCGGCTCGGTGACGATGTAGCCCTCCGCGTCCATGCCGACCTGGCCGCGGAACAGCGACGTGGCGGGGTCGTGGCCGATGGCGACGAAGACGCCGTGGAAGGGCCGCTCCGTCGCCTCCCCGGTCTTCAGGTTGCGGGTGCGGACGGCGCGGAGCGCACGGAATTTGGCTTCGGTCGCCAGCATCTCCTCCACCACCGTGTCCCACACCACGCTGACATTCGGCTTGGCGAACAGCCGGTCCTGCAGGATGCGCTCGGCGCGGAAGCTGTCCCGACGGTGGATCACGGTGACGCTCTTCGCCAGGTTCGCAAGGTACAGCGCCTCCTCCACCGCGGTGTTGCCGCCGCCGATCACCGCCACGTCCTTGCCGCGGAAGAAGAACCCGTCGCAGGTGGCGCAGGCGGAGACGCCGAAGCCCGAGAGCGCCGCCTCGCCCGGCACGCCGAGCCAGCGGGCCTGCGCGCCGGTGGCGATCACGAGGCTTTCGGCCAGGTAGGTGTCGCCCGAGTCGCCCTCTGCCCGGACCGGCCGGGCCGCAAGGTCGATTCGCGTCACCACGTCCTGGATGATCCGGGTGCCGCAATGCTCGGCCTGGGCCTTGAACTGGTCCATCAGCCAGGGGCCCTGGATCGGCTCGGCGAAGCCCGGATAGTTCTCGACATCCGTGGTGATGGTCAGCTGCCCGCCCGGCTGCAGGCCGGCGACCAGCAGGGGCTGCAGCCCGGCGCGCGCGGCGTAGATCGCCGCGGTATAGCCGGCGGGTCCGGCGCCGAGGATGAGGAGGCGCGTGCGGTGGGTGTTGGGCAAGGCTCGATTCCCGGCAGTCAGGGCGGAACGACCATATTTGTCACAGAGCGCTCCGCCACAAGCACAAGCCTTGCGGCGCGGACGGTCAGCAAGGATATTGCGCCCCGAGCCAGTTCACGGCAACGAATCATGAAAGCATGAGTGCGGAACCCGACGCTTCCCTCGATGAGGTCGATCGCCAGATCCTGGCGGAGCTGCAGGCCGATGGCCGCATGACCAATGTTGAACTCGCCCGCCGGGTCGGCCTTTCGGCGCCGCCCTGCCTGCGCCGCGTGCGCCGGCTGGAGGAGGAGCGAATCATCCGCGGCTACCACGCCGATCTCGACCCGGTGTCGCTGGGCTACCAGATCACCTTCTTCGCCCTGGTCGGGCTGGAGAGCCAGAAGGAGGCCGTGCTGAGCGCCTTCGAGCAGCGCGTGCGCGACTGGCCCGAGGTGCGCGAGTGCCACATGATCCGCGGCGGCGGTGATTTCCTGCTGCGCCTGGTGGCGCGCGACACCGCGCATGA
>JBMOJU010000698.1:0-1623 GCA_049315625.1 Paracraurococcus sp. | reverse complement strand
GTTCCGGCCCGAAGTGGCCCACCATGCCCGCGGGCAGCGGCGCGGTGATGCGCTGCCCCGCCGGCGTCAGCCAGCGTTCCCGCCGCAGCCGCAGCACATGCGCCCGCAGCACCAGGTCCTGCACCACGAAGTTCTGGTAGCCCTTGAAGCGCGAGCCGGCGGGTACCGCGGCCTTGATCACCCGATCCTCGTCGATGGTCCGCCGTGCCGTCTTGGTGCCGCCGCCGCGGCGCGGCCCGGAGGACGGGTCGGCCGGCGCCTTGTCGCCCGGCTCCATCCCGCTCGGCCGGATATCCGGCCGGCCCTTCAGACCCTTCAGCCGGACAATCTCGGCGTCCCGCGCTGCCACCTGCCGCTCGAGGTCGCGCACCCGCCCGAGCAGCTCCAGCAGCAGGGCCTTCAGCTCCGCAGCCGTCAGGCCATCAAGGTTCTCGGGTATCGGCACCGCGCCAGGGAATCGGAAAAGCCACGCCAGGGGAATCCCCAAAACGTACCGCTGCCCGGGGTTTTGCCCCGGTTACGCTCGCGTCCCGATCCTATGGTGTGATACCTTCATACCATTGATCTGGGAGCCCCCGCCCATGTCCACCGTTGAGAAGCGCACCGTCAGCCTGCCGGCCGACCAGGCCCGCTACATGGACGAACTCGTCGCCGGCGGCGGCTACGCCTCGGCCAGCGAGGTGGTCCGCGCCGGCCTCCGTGCGCTGCGCGAGCGCGACGCCGCGGTCGAGCGCTGGCTGCACGACGAGGTCGCCCCGGTTTACGACGCCATGCAGGCCGACCCCGGCCGGGCTCTCTCGGCCGACCAGGTCGGTGCCGCCCTGCAGGCGCACCACGCGGCCCGCCTGAAGGCCGGCCGGCGTGGCGCGTAAGGTTGTCTTCGCCCCGGAAGCCCTCGCCGACCTGCGCAGCCTCTACGACATCATCGCCGACGCCTCGCTGCCCGCCCGTGCCCTCGCCTATGTCGAAGGCCTGCGGCAATTCTGCCTCGGCTTCGCCGACTTCCCCGAGCGCGGTACGCGGCGGGATGCCATCCGGCCGGGCCTGCGTACCCTCGGCTACCGGCGCCGGGTGACGGTGGCCTTCCACGTCACCGAGCGGGAGGTGGTCATCGACCGCCTGCTCTACGGTGGGCGCGATCTTGAAGGCCTGCTGCGGGAGGACGACGATGACTGATCTAGTACGGCGCGCCTCTACCCGAATTTAGCTGCGAGCCACTCCCGTACCTTTCCCAAATTCGCCTCCGCTGGGTAAGGCGATATCGGGTTCGTGCTGAAGGCGACGTTGCTACCGCCCCACGCGGGGGAAAGACCCCAGAAGCCGTTTCGATGGACCAGGACGAAGCGTTCCCCACGCTGCGCCGCCGGCAGGAGATCCTCCTTCACCCAAGCTCGATGCAGTGCCACGGAGGGGAGCAGGCCGACCAGGCGGCGAGCATTGGGTACGCTCGACAGTGATGGCGTGCGGTAGGCAACGGCATTGACGAGTGCGGCCTTGCCGTCCTCCAGCCATCGCCCCAGCGGGCCACGGCGGTAGTAGTCCGACATGGTCGCCGGCATCGACGAGGATTCGCCATGCAGATAGCGCCGGTAATCGTCGCTGGCCTTCATGTCCGGGAACTCG
>JBMOJU010000697.1:0-1626 GCA_049315625.1 Paracraurococcus sp. | reverse complement strand
TCGCAGCGGCGCCGCGCGGCGCGCAGCAGGGATACGTGCCCGGCGTGCAGGATGTCGAAGCAACCATTGGTGAAGCCGACCCGCAACCCATGTGCCTGCCAATCGCGCACCAGCCGCAAGGCCGCATCATGGTCGAGCAGCGCATCCTCCCCGGGCGTGGAGCCGCTGCCGGCGCGCAGCGCATGCGCCAGTTCATCCGCCGTCACCGTCGCGGTGCCGAGCTTGCCGCCGACGATGCCGGCGGCGGCATTGGCGATGCGCATCGCCTCCGCCAGCGGATGGCCGGCGGCATGGGCGAGCGCGAGCGCGGCGATGACGGTGTCGCCGGCGCCGGAGACGTCGAAGACCTCGCGCGCCTCGGCCGGCACGCTGTCCACGCCGCCGGCGGCGCGCACCAGGGTCATGCCCTTCTCCGCCCGGGTGCACAGCAGGGCGGGCAGCCCGGCGGCGGCCATGACCAGGCGGGCGGCGGCGGCGACCTCGGCCTCGGTGCCCACGGGCAGGCGCGCGGCGCGGCCGAGTTCGCGCGCGTTCGGCGTCAGGCAATCGGCGCCGCGGTAGAGCGCGAAATCGTCGCTCTTCGGGTCGGCGAGGACGGGGATGCCGGCGCGGCGCGCCGCGGCGATGGCGGCGGCGATCAGCGCCGGGGTGAGCACGCCCTTGGCGTAATCGGACAGGATCAGCGCGGCGCAGCCGGGCAGCGCCGCCTCCACCGCCGCGACCAGCGCGGCCTGTTCGGCGGCGTCGGCGGCGGTCGAGACCTCATCATCCAGCCTGACCAATTGCTGGGTGCCGGCGATGACGCGCATCTTGCAGATGGTCGGCCGGCTGGCGCTGTCCACCGTGGCGTCGGTGATGCCCGTGTCGGCCGCCAGCAGGGCGCGGAACTCGGCCGCGGCGGGGTCACGACCGACCAGGCCGACCAGCACCGCCTGGCCGCCGAGGGCCGAGATGTTGCGGGCGACGTTGCCGGCACCACCGGGCATGGCCAGCGTGCGGCCGAGCCGCACCACCGGCACCGGGGCTTCGGGCGAGATGCGTTCCACCGCGCCGTAGAGGAAGCGGTCGAGCATGACGTCGCCGAGGACGAGGATGCGCAGCGCGGAGAAGTCGAACATGCGGCCGGAATAGACCGGCCGGCGCCGCAAAAGCAAACGGCGCGGAGGTTGCCCCCCACGCCGCGCATGTAGTGACGGACCGATTGAGACCTTCGCGCCCCTGCGGCGCTGTGGTCATCGGGCCTGTAGAACAGCGGACCGATTCAGACCTTCGCGCCCTGCGGCGCTGCGGCCATCGGGCCTGTAGAACAGCGGACCGTGGATCAGGCGCTGCTCTTCATGATCTCGTCGGCGACGTTGCGCGGCACCGGATCATAGTGGTGGAACTGCATCGAGAAGGACGCACGGCCCTTGGTCATGCCGCGCAGGTTGGAGATGTAGCCGAACATCTCCTTCAGCGGGACATGCGCCCGGACAATGACCGAGGTGCCGGCCATGTCCTGGTTCTGGATCACGCCGCGGCGGCGGTTGAGGTCGCCGACCACGTCGCCGACATGGTCGTTCGGGGTGGTCACCTCGACGTCCATGATCGGCTCCAGGATGACCGGGCCGGCCTTCTTCATGCCTT
>JBMOJU010000696.1:0-1627 GCA_049315625.1 Paracraurococcus sp. | reverse complement strand
TCGCCATGGACATCCTCGACGGCATCGCGCCGATCGCCGACCGCTACGACGGCTACGTGCTCGACCTCTGGGGCGTGGTGCATGACGGCAAGCGGCCCTATCCGGGGGTGCCAGAGGCGCTGGGCGAATTGAAGCGCCGCGGCAAGCGCGTGGTCTTCCTGACCAATGCGCCGCGCCGGGCCTGGTTCATCGCCGGCATGCTGGACCGCATGGGGCTCGACCGCGGGTTGTATGACGGCATCATGTCCTCCGGCGAAATCGCCTGGCGGATGTTGCATGACCGCGACCACCCGTGGTTCGCCCGGCTCGGCAAACGTGCCTTCCACATCGGGCCGGACCGCGACCTGTCCGTCGCCGAGGACGGCGTGGCTGAGCTGGTGGCGGATGCGGCGCAGGCCGACTTCCTGCTGAACACCGGGCCGGACCCGGAGCGCGGCGCGCATGACGCGACGCGGTACCTGCCGGCGCTGGAGGCTGCGGCGAAGCATCGGCTGCCGATGCTCTGCGTCAACCCGGACCGCCACGTGATGGTGGGCGGGGAGCGGCTGATCTGCGCCGGCGCGCTGGCCGATCTGTACAAGCCGATCCTGGCGTCCGATGGCCGGAGCGCCGCAGGGCGCGAAGCGCTGAACGGGCCGCCCGACGATCTCATCTTCGAAGTCGGCAAGCCGGACCCCGCCGTCTACGACCCGGTGCTGGAGATCCTCGGCATCGCCGACCGCAGCCGGGTGGTGGCGATCGGCGACACGCCGCATACCGACCTGGCGGGTGCGGCGGCGGCGGGGCTGGATGCGCTCTGGGCGCTGACCGGCCTCGCCGAGCACGAGCATGGCGCCAACCCCTCGGCCGAGACGCTGCGTGCGGCGGCGCGGCGCGAGGGGGTGGACCCGATCGCCGCGGTCAGGGCGCTGCGCTGGTAGCGCGCATCACACGATGTTCCAGTCGTTGCCCGGGTTGCTGACCTGCGGCACCGCCACCAGCACCCCGCCGCTCATGTGCAAGAGCGTGATGGTACCGTCGAAGCCGCGCAGCAGGATGTCGTCGGTGCCGTCGCCGTTGAAGTCGCCGGTGGACTGGACCGCGGTCTGCGCGCCCGGCTTGCCGACCAGGGTCAGCGTGCCGCCGAAGGTGTTCCAGTCCATCAGCGTGCCATCCTCGCCGCGCAGCAGGATGTCGTTGTGCCTGTCGCCGTTGAAGTCGCCGATCCCCACCGGCTGCCAGCCGGCGCCTGGATTGCCGATGACCACCGCCTGAATCAGCGTGGTGCCGTTCATCAGGTATTCGGTCAGCGTGCCATCCGCCGCGCGCAGCAGGATATCGGCCCGGCCATCGGCGTTGAGGTCGCCGGTGCCGGCGACCGACAGCGCATTGCCCGGATTGGCGAAGCTCACCGCCGCCTCGATCCGCGTGCCGTTCATCTGCCAGATGCCCAGCGTGCCGTCGGCATTGTGCAGCAGGATGTCGTCGCGGCCGTCGCCGTTGAAGTCGTCGACGCCATCGACCCGCCAATTGGCGCCCGGCGCGCCGATGAAGCCCTGCACCGGCATGGCCGCGCCGTTGAGCTGCCAGGACACCAGCGAGCCGTCGGCGCCGCGCAGCAGCACGTCGCTGCGGTTGTCGCCGTTGA
>JBMOJU010000277.1:0-7110 GCA_049315625.1 Paracraurococcus sp. | reverse complement strand
CTGCGCCGACACGCTGGTGCGCTACCCGCTGAACCCCGAGCACATGTCGCTCAACCTGGCCCAGGCGGTGATGATCCTGGCCTATGAATGGTGGACCGCGGCCGAGCCGACCCCGCCGCGCCAGCTGCAGACGCACGAGACCCATGTCGCCACCAAGGGCGAGTTGGAAGGCTTCCTCGGCCGCCTGGTGGCCGAACTGGACGCCGCCGGCTTCCTCGACAACCTGCCGAAGCGCCCGGGCATGGTCCGCAACCTGCGCCACTGGTTCGAGCGCGGCGAGGTGACCGAACAGGAATTGCGCACCCTGCACGGGGTGGTGACGGAGCTGTCGCGCGGCCGGATGCGGCGCGGCCGGCCGGAGGAATAGCGCCCCAACGGTTCTGTGCCGCACTCGATCGTGTACAAAATGACGATCCGGATCGGCGGATGATGCGCGGGTTCCCGCTTCACGGAGAGCCCCCCGCATGCGTCGCCGCGGCGCCATTTTCCTGCTGCTGATCGCCTTCGGGCTGCCGCTGGGCGGCTGCCAGGACATGAACAACCAACAATCCGGGGCGCTGCTCGGCGCCGGCGGCGGGGCGTTGCTGGGCGGCCTCAGCGGCCGGCTGATCGGCGGCAACAATACCGGCATGGCGGTGGGTGCGCTGGTGGGAGCGCTGGCCGGTGGCTTCGCCGGCAGCCTGATCGGCCAGGACCTCGATGAACGCGACCGCCAGCGGGCGCAGCAGGCGACCATGCAGGTGCTGGCCCAACCGGTGCAGGCTCCGGTCCAGCCGGGCCAGCGCTATACCCCGCAGCGCAGCCGCGCCCCGCAGGCCACCTGGCGGTCGGAGAAGAACCCGACCCAGGGCAGCGCCACACTGGTCTCGGTCGACCGGCCGGCCAGCGGCACCGGCGAATGCCGCACGGTGCGGGAGGTCGCCTATATCGGCGGCAAGGAAGTGGTGCAGAACAGCCGGTATTGCGAAGGCGGGAACGGGCAGTGGCAGCAGGCCACCTGATCGCCGCGCTGGCGCTGGCCCTGGCGCTGTTGCCCGGCAGCGGCCTGGCGCAGGGGCTGAAAGGCCCGCCCCCGGCGGAGGAGACGGCACCGCCGCGCAAGCAGGCGCCGGCCGAGGACCTGCCACCGCGCCGCGAGGAGCCCCGCCAGGCGGAGCCCCAGCGGCCGCGCCGGCTGGACCTGCAGGTGGTGCGTATCGCCGGGTCCGGCCCCGTCCTCGTGGTGCAGGGCCCCTTCGGCGCCGGCGATGCGGAACGCTTCGAAGCCATCCTCAACGCCAACCCCGGCATCCGCGAGGTGCTGTTCAACTCGCCGGGCGGCTCGGTCGAGGAAGGGCTGGATATCGGCCGGCTGATCCGCGCCCGGAAGCTGGCCACCCGCGTGCCCTCGGGCGCCGAATGCGACAGCATCTGCACCATGGCCTTCCTTGGCGGGGTACTGCGGCGGATCGACACCGGCGCCAAGTATTGCGTCCACATGTTCGCCGCCAGCGATCCGGAGTTGTTCAACCGGCTGACCGGCATCATCAAGGAGAACGGGCCGGACGCGACGCGGGAGGTGATCGAGGTCATGCAGGCCACGGCCGCCCGCATCGCCGCGTCCTGGGCGCGCTACCTTATCGAGATGCAGGTCTCGTTGCGGTTGATGACGCCGACCTTCCGCACCCGCAACCGCGACGTCTACTGCCTGGAGCGGGACGAGCTGCGCGACTATGTCGTGATCAACGTGAATTGAGCGGGGGCTGCTACAGCCGCTTCGCCAGCTTGCGCGCCAGGATATAGCCAAGCCCGCCCGCCACCGGCGCCGCCGGCAGCACCAGCAGCCAGCCGATATGCGCGCCCTGCACCGCCAGCCCCAGCCCGACGCCGAGCATCAGCCCACCCACCAGGCTGCCGACCACACCGGCCGTCAGGCCAAGCACCAGGATCTCTTCGCGGCTCACACTCATGCGTGCGGATTAGGCGGCGCAATGCGGGTTTGACAAGCCCGGGGACCGCCGACTAAATCCGCGCCTCTTCCTGGGAACGTGGACGTAGCTTCGGGCTGCGCGCCCGTCCTGGCCCATGCGGGGCCGGGGCCTACCGGGACAACACTGCAAAGAAGGCCGCATCCGGACACCGGGGCGGACATACACTTCGCATGACCAAGCGTCTCGAATCCAAGTACAAGATCAACCGCCGCCTCGGCGTCAACCTCTGGGGCCGCGCCAAGTCTCCGATCAACAAGCGTGAGACGATCCCCGGCCAGCACGGCGCCCGCCGCAAGCAGAAGCCGACCGACTTCGGCGTGCAGCTGATGGCGAAGCAGAAGCTGAAGGGTTACTACGGCAACATCGGCGAGAAGCAGTTCCGCAAGTATTACGAGGAAGCGGTCCGCCGCAAGGGCGACACCTCGGAGAACCTGATCGAGTTGCTGGAGCGTCGCCTGGACGCCGTCATCTACCGGATGAAGCTGGCGCTGACCCCCTTCGCGGCGCGGCAGTTCGTCAACCACGGCCATGTGCTGATCAACGGCAAGCGGCTCAACATCCCCTCCTACCAGGTCAAGGACACCGACCTGATCGAGGTGAAGGAGAAGTCGAAGCAGCTCACCTCCGTGCTCGATGCGGCGCAGAACGGCGAGCGCGACGTGCCCGAGTATATCGAGGTGGACCACCGCGCCATGCGCGGCCGCTTCCTGCGCGCGCCGAAGCTGTCGGACGTGCCGTACCCGGTGCAGATGGAGCCGAACCTGGTCGTCGAGTTCTACTCGCGCTGATCGGTCGTCCCTGACGGGATTGTCGAACGCCGGGTCCGCGAGGGCCCGGCGTTTTGCGTTCCGGCGGGGCGGTTATCCGCACGGGAGGGTCACGCCCCCGGGCGCTGCCGCCAGCCGGCGTCCGTTTCAGCCCGGATACGCCACGAACGGCCCGTGCAGCCGCCGCGGCAGCACCGGCATGGCATGCGCCGCGGCCAGCAGCAGCGCCCGCTTCGGCGTCGGCGCCTGGGCGACGGAAGCCCGCAGCCGTTCGAGCCCCGCCGCGCGCTGGCCGTGGCGGATCAGCTCCCGTCCCACGATCCAGGCATTCTCGGCCTCCGCCCGCCGCTGGATCGCCAGGAATCGCGGCCGGCCCAGCCGCGCCTCCAGCGCCGGGTTGCCCCAGATCGCCAGCATCGCCGGGGCGAAGGCCGCCGGGTCGCGCGCCATGCGGTGGTAGGCGCTGCCAGCGCGCTGCCGCAGGAACAGCAGCGGCGCCGCACCCGCTACCGCGGCCCAGGGGCCCTGGAGGGAGAGGCGGATCCAGTATTCCCAATCCTCGCCGTACCGCAGGTGGTGCAGGAACGGGCCGGCGCGCTGCACGGCCCCCCGCCGCAGCAGCAGGTGGCCGCCATTGGCGAAGAGGTTCTCGACCAGCAGCGTCTCCAGCAGGTCGCCGGCGGGGAAGGGGCCGGATTTGCGGCGCAGCGGTGCATCGCCCGGGCGGGCAGCCTCCGCCATCACCGCGAAGCCGCCATGGGCGCCGACCGTCATCGGCGCCGTCGCCAGCGCCGCCAGCAGGCGGGACAGCGCGTCGGGCGCCAGCCAGTCATCGGCATCGAGGAACAGGATGGCGTCGCCCCGCGCCTCGGCCATGGCCCGGCTGCGCGCGGCGGAGACGCCGGCATTCGCCTGGCGCAGCAGGCGGATGCGGTCGTCCTTCCGTGCCGCCACGACCTCCGCCGTGCCGTCGCGGGAACCGTCATCGACGACGATCATCTCCCAGTCGCGGAAGCCCTGCGCCAGCACGCTGTCCACCGCCGTGCCGACGAAGCGGGCGACGTCATGGGCGGGCGTCAGGATCGAGACGACGGGGGCGGGGGTGGCGAAGTCGCGGCGCATGGCCACGGCGTGCCACGAATGGCCGGGGGCCCAGCGTCACAGGCGGCGGAACGGCAAGCAAAAGCGCGGGGGGAGGGACCCCCCCGCGCCGTTATGGGTCAGGCATAGACCGACTTCATCGCCCCCGGCGGGTAGCGGGTGCCGGACGCCGCGCCGGCCGGCACCGCGGCGGCGATACGGGCGACATCCGCCGGCGTCAGCGTTACGCCCAACGCGCCGAGATTCTCCTCGATGCGCGGCAGGTAGCGCGTGCCGGGGATGGCGACCACGTCCTCGCCCTGCGCCAACAGCCAGGCGAGCGTCAGCTGCGCCGGGGTGCAGCCCTTCTCCGCGGCGATCGCCTCCACCTTCGCCACCAGCGCGCGGTTGGCGGCGAAATTCGCCTCCTGGAACCGCGGATGCGCGGCGCGGCGGCCATCCACCTGGGCGAACTCCTGGATCACCCCGGTCAGGAAGCCGCGGCCGAGCGGCGCATAGGCGACGAAGCCGATGCCGAGTTCCGTGGTGGTGGCGCGGGTCTCCTCGGCTTCCTCCCGGTACAGCAGGGAAAATTCGGTCTGCACGCAGGCGATGGGGTGGACGGCATGCGCCCGGCGGATCGTCTCCGGCCGCGCTTCCGACAGCCCGAGGAAGCGGACCTTGCCCTGCTCCACCAGCCGCTTCATGGCGCCGACCGTTTCCTCGATCGGCACGTTCGGGTCGACGCGGTGCTGGTAGTAAAGGTCGATCACCTCGACCCCGAGCCGCTTCAGCGAGGCCTCGCAGGCCTGCTGGACATAGTCGGCGGAGCCGTTGACGCCGTTCGGGCCGCCGGGGTTCTGGGTCTGGCCGAACTTCGTCGCCAGCACCACGCGATCCCGCCGCCCGGCCAGGGCGCGGCCGAGGACGTCCTCGTTATGGCCCCAGCCATACATGTCGGAGCTGTCGAAATGGTCGATGCCGCGGTCGATGGCGGCGCGGATGAGGTCGACAGAGGCGGCGTCGTCGGCCTCCCCGTAGACGCCCGAGAGCGACATGCAGCCGAGCCCGATGGTTGAGACCGAAAGGCCGGTCCGGCCGAGGCTGCGGTGCGGCAAGGTGGCCATGCGGTGTTCCCCCGGTTCGTGCTTCGCTACGGCGAAGCCTAGCAGGGTGGCGCAGGCCGTCGAGATGGTGCGCAGCCGCCGGGGCAACCAGCCCGGGCGGCTGCGCCGCGGCTCAGGCCTCGGCCGAAACCGGGATGCCCTTGTCCTTCATCAGCGTGGACAGCTCGCCGGCCTGGAACATCTCCATGATGATGTCGCAGCCGCCGACGAACTCGCCGCCGACATAGAGCTGCGGGATGGTCGGCCAGTTCGTGTAGGCCTTGATCCCCTCGCGGATCTCCGCGTCCTCCAGGACATTCACGCCTTTGAACGGCACGCCCAGGTGCGACAGGATCTGCACCACGCGGGCGGAAAAGCCGCACTGCGGAAACACCGGCGTGCCCTTCATGTACAGCACGACCGGGTTGGCCTTGATGTCGGTCTCGATCCGCTCGAACACCGGGTTCGTCATCGCTGTCTCGTCCTTCCTGTGATCGATGGTGGCGCCGGGTCAGCCCGGTGCCGAGGTCTGCAACGCGAGGGCATGCAACTCGCCCCCCATCCGGCCGCGCAGCGCGGCGTAGACAAGCTGGTGCTGCTGCACCCGAGTTTTTCCCTTGAAGGCATCCGACACAACCGTCGCGGCATAATGGTCGCCGTCGCCGGCCAGGTCCTCGATGGTGATCTGGGCATCGGGCAGGGCTGCCTTGATCAGCGCCTCGATCTCCGCCGGCTGCATCGCCATCCGCTTACGCTCCCCCAGCTTCGCGCATCAATTCCGGCAGGGTGCGCTCATGCGCCTCCACCAGGCTCGCGACGGATATGGACTGCCCGCCCGGGAGAACCAAGTCCTCTCCGCTGCTGCGGCCGATGTGCGTTGCCGGCACCCCGGCGGCGGCCGCCGCCGCCAGCACCGCGGCGCCGTCCGCCACCGCCAGGATATAGCGCCCCTGGTCCTCACCGAACCACCAGCCATGCGCCGGCAGGCCTCCCGGCCCGGCGTCCAGCACCGCGCCGGTGCCGCCCGCCATGGCCATCTCGGCCAGCGCCACCAGCAGCCCGCCATCCGACAGGTCGTGGCAGGCGGCGACCAGCCCCTGGCGGATCCACCCGCGCACCGCATCGCCGTTGCGGCGCTCGGCCGCCAGGTCCACCGGCGGCGGTGCGCCCGCCTCCCGCCCCGCGATCTCGCGCAGCCAGAGCGACTGGCCGAGCCAGCCCAGGGTGTCGCCCACCAGCACCAGGTCGAGGCCGGGGCGCAGCGCGAGGCCCACCGCCTGCGCCACATCCTCCAGCACGCCGACGCCACCGATCGCCGGCGTCGGCAGGATGCCGCGCCCTTCGGTCTCGTTGTAGAGCGAGACGTTGCCGCTCACGACCGGGAAGTCGAGCGCGGTGCAGGCCGCCGCCATGCCGCGGATGGCGGCGGCGAATTGGCCCATGATCTCGGGCTTCTCGGGGTTGCCGAAATTCATGTTGTCGGTGATCGCCAGCGGCAGGCCGCCCGTGGCGGTGATGTTGCGCCAGGCCTCGGCCACCGCCTGGGCGCCGCCGGCCTCCGGATCGGCCAGGCAGTAGCGCGGGGTGCAGTCGGTGGTCATCGCCAAGGCGCGGCGGCTGTCCTCGATCCGGACGATGGCGGCATCCGCCGCGCCGGGGCGCTTCGCGGTCTGGCCGCCGACCATGCTGTCATACTGGTCCCAGATCCAGCGGCGGGAGCAGAGGTCGAGGCTGCCGACGAGCGTCAGCAGCGCCGCCGCCGGCCCGGCCGGATCGGCGATCCCGGCCGCATCCAGCACCGGCAGCTTCGGGGTTTCCGTGGTCGGGCGGCGGTACAGCGGCGCCTCCGACTCCAAGGGGGCGAGCTCGATATCGGCCTCCAGCTGCCCCTTGTGCTTCAGGACGATCCGGCCGGTATCGGTCAGGTGGCCGATGACCGCGAAATCCAGCTCCCACTTGGTGAAGATCGCCTCGGCCACGGCCTCCCGGCCCGGCTTCAGGATCATCAGCATGCGTTCCTGGGACTTGCTCAGCATCATCTCGTAGGCGGTCATCCCGGTTTCGCGCTGGGGGACATTGTCCAGCATCAGCTCGATCCCCATGCCGCCCTTGCCGGCCATCTCGACCGACGACGAGGTGAGGCCCGCCGCGCCCATGTCCTGGATGGCGATGATCGCATCCGAAGCC
>JBMOJU010000695.1:0-1634 GCA_049315625.1 Paracraurococcus sp. | reverse complement strand
GGGGCAGACCGATCCCGGCGAGGTTTTCGACCTGCGCTACCGGGCGCTACAGGCGCAGGCGCGTTTCCGGCAGTCGGACGCGCGCGGGTTTCTCGGCGGGAGGATCGACCTCATCCCGCATCAGTTCTACATCCTGCGGGAGGTCGCGGCCGCCTGCCGCCGCCCGGTGCTGCTGGCCAGCCTGGGCAAGGATTCCGGCGTGCTGCTGCATTTGGCGCGCAAGGCCTTCTTCCCCGGCCGGCTGCCCTTCCCGCTGCTGCATGTCGATACTGGCTGGAAATTCCGCGCCATGATCGAGCACCGCGAGAGCCTGGCCGCCGAGCCGGGGCTGCAGGTGCTGGTGCACAGCAACCCCGAAGGTGCGGCGCGGGGGATCGACCCCGTCGCCTCCGGCGCCGCGCTGCATACCCAGGTGATGAAGACCGAGGCGTTGCGCCAGGCGCTGGACCTGCACGGCTTCGACGCGGCGATCGGCGGCGCCCGCCGCGACGAGGAGCGCAGCCGCGCCAAGGAACGCGTCTTCAGCCTGCGCGGCCCCGGCCATGCCTGGAACCCGCGTGACCAGCGGCCGGAATTCTGGTAGGCCTGGAACACGCGGCTCGGGCCCGGGGAGACGCTGCGGGTCTTCCCGCTGTCGGATTGGACCGAGGCGGATGTCTGGGACTATGTCGCCGCCGAGGGCATCGCCGTGGTGCCACTGTACTTCGCCGCGGAACGCCCGGTGGTCCGTCGCGGCGGCGCCTGGATCCTGCGTGACGACGACCGCCTGCCGCTGCTGCCGGGCGAGGCGCTGGAATGGCGCAGCATCCGCTTCCGCACCCTGGGCTGCTGGCCGCTGACCGGCGCGGTCGAGAGCACGGCGGCGACCCTGCCCGACCTGATCGCCGAGCTGCGCGCCAGCCGCGCCAGCGAGCGCGCCGGCCGGTTGATCGACGGCGAGGGCGCGGCCTCGATGGAAAGCAAGAAGCGCGTGGGGTATTTCTGATGCGCGCATTGCTGCGCCTCCTCGCCTGCGGGTCGGTGGACGACGGCAAGTCCAGCCTGATCGGCCGGCTGCTGGTGGAGACCGGCAGCGTGCCGGAAGACCAGCTGGAAGCCCTGGCGCGCGACAGCCGCCGGCACGGCACCACCGGCGACGAACCCGACCATGCCCTGCTGCTGGACGGGCTGGAGGCGGAGCGCGAGCAGGGCATCACCATCGACGTCGCTTGGCGCTATTTCCGCACCCCGCGCCGCGCCTTCATCGTCGCCGACACGCCGGGCCATGCGCAGTACACCCGCAACATGGCGACCGGCGCGGCGGCGGTGTCGCTGGCCGTGCTGCTGGTCGACGCCTCGCGCGGCCTGGCGGAGCAGACCCGGCGGCACGCGGCGATCTGCGCGTTGTTCGGTATCCGGCAGGTGCTGCTGGCGGTGAACAAGATGGATCTGGTCGGCTGGGACCAGGCGGTGTTCGAGGCGATCGCCGCCGAATTCCGCGACTTCGCCGCGCCGCTCGGCTTCGCCGCGATCCATGCGCTACCGCTATCCGCCCGCGGCGGCGACAACGTCACCCGGCCGTCGGACGCCATGCCCTGGCATGCCGGCCCGACCGTGCTCGATGTGCTGGAAGGCATCGAGGTCGCAGAGGACCG
>JBMOJU010000022.1:0-29298 GCA_049315625.1 Paracraurococcus sp. | reverse complement strand
GCGGCGGCCGCGCTGCCGCTGGAATTGGCCGGCTGGCAGCGCGGCACGGTGACGGATTTCGCCCAGCGGCCGGGCGGCGCCGGCCTGGGCGCGGCGGTCGAGTACCGGCCGCGGCCGGGCGGGTCGGGCGTGGCGACGGTCTACCTGTACGATCGTGGCCAGACCGGCCTGCCGGAGGGCGTCGCCTCGGACGCGGTAGCGGGCGAAATCCGCGCCGCGGTGGCCGAGGTCGAGGCAGTCGGGCCGATGCGCCGCTTCCAGGTGGCCGGGCGCGGCGCTGAGACGGAGATCCGCGGCGCCGGCGGCCGGCCAGGGCTGCGCTGCCAGCCGCTGGTGCTGGCCTTCGAGGGCGGTAACCGCGCCGACAGCGTCGTCTGCCTCGGCGTGGTGACGGGGCATTTCCTCAAGCTGCGGATGACGCTGCCGGCGACTGCCGAGCAATTGTCCGGCAAGGTGGTGGCGGCCTTCGGCGAGGCGCTGCTGGCCACCGTGCAGCCGCCGCCGCCCGTCGCGGCGAAGCGCGCCGGGCGGTAGCCGCCCCGCGCGCCGGGATCAGCCCGGGATTCGCACCGGCAGGCTGCGGATGCCGTGGATGAAGTTGGAGTAGGTCCGCTTGGCCTCGCCCAGCACCTCGATCCGCGGAAAGCGGGCCAGCACCTCCTCCCACAGGATGCGGAGCTGCAACTCGGCCAGCCGGTTGCCGACGCAGCGGTGTACGCCGAAGCCGAACGACAGATGCTGCCGTGCCTTCGGCCGGTCGATGATGAAGCGGTCCGGCTCCTCGATCGCCTCCGGGTCACGGTTGCCGGAGACGTACCACATGACGACCTTGTCGCCGGCGTGGATGGTCTTGCCGTGCATCTCGAAGTCGCGGCTGGCGGTGCGGCGCATGTGGATGACCGGGGTGACCCAGCGGATCATCTCGGAGACCATGTTGGGGATCAGCCCGGGGTCGGCGCGCAGCTTGTCCCACTCCGCGGGGTTCTGGTGCAGCGCCAGCAGGCCGCCCGACATGGAATTACGCGTGGTGTCGTTGCCGCCGACGATCAGCAGGCCGAGATTGCCCATGAACTCGCGGAACGGCATGTCCCGCGTCGCTGCGCCATGCGCCAGCATCGACAGCAGGTCGAAGCCCGGGGCGCGGGTCTTCCGCTCGGTGAACAGGCCGGCCATGGTCTCGGCCATCACCTTCAGCTCGGCGAAGCGCGCCTCCTCGGAGTGCACCGGCGCATCGGGGTCGGTGATGTCGGCGATGGCCACGTCCGACCAGTAGGTCAGCTTCTGCCGTTGCTCGACGGGGAAGTCGAACAGCGTCGCCAGCATCAGCGTGGTCAGCTCGATCGAGACGTGCTCGACCCAGTCGAACTCCTGATTGCGCGGCAGGCCGTCGAGCACCGTCTGCGTCCGCTCGCGGATCAGCGGCTCCATGTTCGCCAGGTTGCCGGGGGCGACGATGGGCTGCACCACCTTGCGCTGCTCGTCGTGCTTCGGCGGGTCCATGCGAATGAAGCTCGGTCGCGTCATGTCCTTCGGCTGGTCGATGACCTGGATGCCGCCGAGCTCGGAGGAGAAGACCTGATGGTTCACCTCCGTCGCCATGATGTCCTTGTAACGGGTGATGGACCAATAGGGGCCGAAGCGGCTGTCGGCGCACCAGTGCAGCGGATCCTCCCGCCGCAGTCGCTCGAACCAGGCGTGGTAGGTCTGGGCCTGGTAGAGGCCGGGGTCGCTGACGTCGAAGCGGTCCAGCGGGAGCTGGAACGCGCGTCGGTCGGGGATGGCATTCATGGACGGTGGACTCCCCTTTGGGGGCCGCGTCTTCGCGCGGCGCCGCGGGAGCCTAGCGGAACCCGATGGTCGAGGGGAAAAGCATTTTTCCGGCGAAGTCGATGTAGCTCAGGAACGGAAATTCGGCACGTCTCACGGTGGTGCTGCGCGCCGGCCGTGTTGATCATTCGGCGTTCGGGGTCTCCACGCGGCGCGACGTCTGCACCGGTTCAGGTGTACGCCCGGTCCAATCCCGCTCTGCAACAGCCAGCCGCGCAGCACGATGGTCCTTGGTAGCGAAGGACGCGGCGGGATCGTCGATCACACACCTGCCGCGTACCCATCCCGCTGCGGATCCGCGCCGCCTTCGCAGGTGTCGTCCCAGCGGGTGATGCCGTGCACGCCGGCGAAGGCGTAGCTCTGGTAGCTGCGCCGCACCGCGTAGCCCTCCGCCGCCAGCGCCCGCTGCACCGCGCGCGGGACGCGGTTGGAGAGATCGATGACGTCGCTGGTGGCGGAGAAGCGCGGCGCGCTCACCGCCTCCTGCATCCCCATCCCCCAATCCAGCAGGTTCAGCAGCACCTGCGCCACCGCGACGGTGATCCAGGCGCCGCCCGGCGCGCCGAGCGTTGCCACCGGCCGCCCGTCCTCCAGCACGATGGTTGGCGACATCGACGAATAGCGCCGCTTGCCCGGCGCGATCGATCCAGGCCGCCCCGGCCGCGGGTCCATCCAGTTCATCGCGCCGTTCAGCATGAAGCCGGTGCCAGGCGGGATCAGGCCGGATGGCGTCGCCAGCGTATGCGTCATCGAGACGAACATGCCGTCCGCATCGACGCAGGAGACATGCGTGGTGTCCTTCGCATCGCTCGTCGCCCGCGCCAGGCTGGCGCGCTCGCCGGCGCGGATGCGTGCGGCGCAGGCCTCGGCATGCGCATCCGAGAGCAGCCGCGCCACCGGCACCTCCTGGAAGGCCGGGTCGCCGACATGCGCTTCCTTGTCGATGCCGGCGATCTTCATCGCCTCCGCCACCAGCCGGATATAGGCGGGCGTGTTGTGCCCCAGCGCCGCCAGGTCGAAGCGTTCGAGGATGCGCAGCATCTCGCCGACCACCACGCCGCCGGCGGGCGGTTCCGGCAGGCACACATTGAAGCCGCGATACGGCACGCGCAGCGGGTCGGACACCGCGGTACGGAAGCCCGCGAGGTCGGCGGCGGAGAGCAGCCCGCCGCCGCGCGCTGCGGCGTCTGCGACGCTGCGGGCGATGCCGCCCTGGTAGAATTCCTCGGCTCCACCCGCGGCGATCCGGCGCAGCGTCGCCGCCAGCGCCGGGTTGCGCACCGCATCGCCCAGCCGCTTCGGCGTGCCGTCCGGCCGGCAATACAGCGCCGCGCCGTCCTCCGAGAAGCGGAGCTTCGCGACGTAGGGCAGCCGGCCCCAGGCCGCCTCGTCCAGGGTGAACATCGCATGGACATGCGGCCGGATGATCCAGCCCTCTTCGGCGAAGCCCACCGCGCCATCGAACAGCGTCGCCCAGGGCCGGCGGCCGACCTCCGCATGCGCGTCGGCGAAGACCCGCAGCGCGCCCGGCGTGGTGATGGCCTGCGCGCCCAGCTCGTTCACCTGGCCGCGGACGCGGTAGCCGAAGCCGTCGGCGCACTCGCACTCGAAGATCGCCTCCCACATGTCCGGCCTCGCCGCGGCAGGGCAGGTGCCAAGGCCGTTCCAGACCCGGTGCGTCCCCGTGCGCGGGTCGAAGACCTGCAGGGTGGCGATGCCGCCGATGCCGCACATCATCGGATCCACCACGCCCTGGGTCATGGCGCAGGCCAGCGCCGCGTCCAGCGCATTGCCGCCGGCGGCCAGCATGGCGGCGCCGGCCTCCACCGCCTCCGGCTGCGGCGCGACGATCATGGCGCGGGGGGCGGGCAGGCGGCGGGTCGGGCGGGCCATGGCGGGCGCTCCTCCTCTTCTCAGCGCATCCTCGCGCCGGCACCATGGCTTCCGCAACCTCGCCGGATAGGACCGCCCCGATGCGCCTGCTGATCGCCGCCCTGTCGCACGAGACCAACACCTTCTCGCCGGTCCCGACGCCGCGCGCGCGCTTCTGCCGCGACGGCCGGGAGCTGTTGGAAGGCGAGCGCGCCATCGCCTTCTTCCGCGGCACCGGCACCTGCATGGGCGGGTTCCTCAAGGTCGCCGAGGAAGCCGGGGCGGAGGTCACCGTCTCCATCGTCGCGCACGCCCCGCCTTCCGGCCCGGTGCAGCGCGAAGCCTATGAGGGCTTTTGCCAGGCGATCTGCGATGCAGTTGCGACGGGTGGGTACGACGCCATCCTGCTCGACCTGCACGGCGCCATGGTGGTGGAGGGGTACGAGGATGGCGAGGGCGAGTTGCTGCGCCGCATCCGCGCCATCGACCCGGCGACGCCGATCGGCATCGCCTACGACATGCACGCCAACCTGCACGCCGCGATGGTGGAAACCGCCGTTGTCACCGCCGGCTACCACACCTATCCGCACATCGACCAGGCGGAGACCGCCGAGCGCGCCGCCCGCGTGCTGCTGCGCGCGCTGCGGGGCGAGGTGAGGCCGGTGACCGCCTGGGGCCGCGCGCCGATGCTGCCGCATGTCATGGCGCAGGGCACGCATGCCTACCCGAACCGGGAAATGCAGGCGATGTGCGCGGCCTGGGAGGCGAGCGGCCGCGCGCTGACCGCCAGCGCCTATGTCGGCTTCCCGCATGCCGACATCCACGGCGCGGGCCTCTCCGCCGTCGTCACCACGGATGGCGACCAGGCCGATGCGCAGCGCATGGTGCAGGAGCTGCTGGATTTCGCTTTTGCGGCGCGCGAGGCCTTCGTCTTCCGGCCCGAGCCGCTCGCCGAGTCCGTCGCCCGTGCCAAGGCGGCCGGCGCGACGAAGGCCGACAAGCCGGTGGTGCTGCTGGACCACTACGACAATTGCGCCTCCGGCGGCACCATGGACACCACCGAGGTGCTGGCCGAGATCCTGCGCCAGGGGCTGACCGACGTCGCCTTTTTTGGCCTCTGCGACCCGGACGCGGTGGCGACGTGCCAGGCGGCGGGCATCGGCGGCAGCGTCACCCTCGCACTCGGCGGCAAGCTGCCGATGCCGGCGCTGGCGGTGGGGTCGCAGCCCCTGGAGGTGACCGGCACCGTGCGGACCATCTCCGCCGGGTATTTCGTGACGAAGGAGGGGCTTTCGCCCGGCCTCAAGGTCTTCATGGGCCCGACCGTGGTGCTGGACACCGGCGCGGTGGAGATCGTCCTGGTGACGCGGCAGATCGAGCCGGTCTCGCCCGACATGTTCCGCGTGCTGGGGATCGAGCCCCGTGACAAGCGCTTCCTGGCGATCAAGAGCCGGGTGCATTGGCGCGCCGCACTCGGCCCGCTGGCGCAGGAGATCGTGGAATGCGCCGGCGTCGGGGTCTGCACCTCGGACTATGCGCAGCTCACCTTCCGCAACGTCAGGCGGCCGATCTACCCGCTCGACCCCGGCACCAATGGCCCGGTCGGGTAGCCGCTTGCGCCGCCGCGCCGCGCTGTCCACCCTGGCGGTGCGACGCGCGGGGGATGGGCGATGGTGGTGCCGCTGATCGGGTATCTGGACCGTTTCTCGGCCCGGCCGGGGGAACGGCTGGAGGTCAAGGTCTCCTCACAGCTCGCCACGCCCTACCGGGCCGAGCTGGTCCGGGTGCGACATGCCGATCCGAACCCAGCGGGGCCGGGGATGAAGCTGATCCCGGTGCCGGCGGAGTGGGCCGGCGAGTATCCATCAGTCAGCAAACCGGTGCCGCGCGGCTCCCACGGCCATGCCGCGGGGCAACTGGCGCTGGGCGATGCGTTCACCCTGCTGCTGCGTGTCGCGCCCTGGCTGCCGGGGGAAGCGCCGCAGGTGGTGCTGGCGATCGTGGGCGAGGGCAGGGCGCTGACGCTCTCCGTCACCGAAGCGGGCTTCGCGGTGGAGGTGTCGCAGGACGGCGCCACCGCGCGCTGCGTCACCGCCGCGCCGCCGGTGCGGCGGCATTGGTACGAGCTCGTGGTGACGCTCGGCAACGGCCGGTTGACGCTCTCCCAGCGCGCGCTGCAGCCGGCCTGGGGCGCCACGAATGCCGCCACCGCGGAGGCGACGCTGCCGGCCGCCGACTGGTCCGGCGCGGCGCGCATCAGCTTCGCTGTGGCGCCCGACGCCACCGCGCATTTCAACGGCCGCATCGAGGACCCGCTGCTGCTGCGCGGCACGCCGCGCGTGACGCTGGACGATCCGGAGGCGCTGCTCGCCTCCGGCCGCGTCGCCGCCTGGTGGGACTTCTCGGCGGCGATGGAGGGCGAGGCGATCCTCGACCGCGGGCCCGCCGCGCTGCACGGGAGCCTGGTGAACCTGCCCGGCCGCGCGATGAAGGGCAGCCGCTGGACCGGCGCCGAGCACGCCTGGCGCCACGCCCCGCGCCACTACGCCGCGGTGCATTTCCACGCCGACGACATCGAGGATTGCCGCTGGGCGACTGATTTCGTGCTGCCGATCCCGGACGACATGCCGAGCGGCATCTACGCCGTGCGGCTGACCGCGGGCGAGCACTGGGACATGATCCCCTTCTTCGTGCTGCCGCCGAAGGGCGTGGCGCGGGCGCCGGTCGCCTACCTGGCCAATACCTTCACCTGCCAGGTCTATGCCAATTACCGCCGCCCGGAATTCCCCGACGACCACCGCGCCAAGCGGCAATCCTGGGGCGCCTTCGACTGGTGCGGCAACCTGGTCACCGATTACGGGCTTTCCACCTACAACGCGCATGTCGACGGCAGCGGCATCCATCTCTCCTCCCGCCTGCGGCCGATCATGAACATGCGGCCGGGCTTCGTCGCGGTGCCCGATCCCAAGGGTTCCGGCCTGCGGCACCTGCCGGCGGACACGCACCTGACCGACTGGATGGAACAGAAGGGCATCGCCTTCGACGTCATCACCGACGAGGACCTGGACGACGAGGGCGTCGACCTGCTCGCGCGCTACCGCAGCGTCGTCACCGGCTCGCACCCCGAATACCACACCCAGGGCACGCTGGATGCGCTGCAGGCGTATGTGGCGCAGGGCGGTCGCTTGGCGAACCTCGGCGGCAACAGCTTCTACTGGAAGGTGGCGCGCCGGCCGGAACGGCCGCACGTGCTGGAGATCCGCCGCGCCGAGGGCGGCATCCGCGCCTGGGCGGCGGAGCCGGGCGAATACTTCCATCAGCTCGACGGCACGCTGGGCGGGCTGTGGCGCCGCAACGGAAGGCCGCCGCAGATGCTCTGCGGCGTCGGCTTCAGCAGCCAGGGCCGCTTCGAGGGCAGCCATTACCGCCGCATGCCCGGCGCCGACGACCCGCGCGCCGCCTGGATCATGGAAGGCGTGGAGGGCGAGACCTTCGGCGGCTTCGGCCTGTCAGGCGGCGGCGCCGCGGGGTTCGAGCTGGACCGCGCCGATCCGCTGCTCGGCACCCCACCCAACGCCGTGATCCTGGCGCGGTCGGAAGACCACCAGGACCATTTCGTCGTGGTGCACGAGGAGATGCTCACCAACCTCACCACCATCACCGGCGAGCGGCCTGAAGACCTGATCCGCGCCGAGATCGTTTACTTCGAGACCGCCCATGGCGGGGCGGTGTTCTCCACCGGCTCCATCACCTTCTGCGGCAGCCTGTCGCACAACGGCTATGCGAACCCGATCTCGACCATGCTGCTTAACGTTCTCACCCGCTTTCAGGCGTGACCGCATGAAGACCGACACCCCCGTCACCATTCGCCGCGCCGACTACACGCCGCCCGCCTTCCTGGTGGACGATGTCGCGTTGGAATTCGACCTCGACCCGGCGGCGACCAGCGTGCGGGCTCGGCTGGCGCTGCGGCGCAACCCGGCCGCCGCGCCGGATGCGCCGCTGCGGCTGGACGGCGACGGGCTGGCGCTGGTGGAGGCGCGGCTGGACGGCGTGGCGCTGCCGCCGGAGATGCTGCAATTCGGCCCCGACGGATCGCTGACCATCGCCGGCCTGTCCGACGTCACGGTACTGGAGACGCTGGTGCGCATCGCGCCGGAGGCGAATACGTCGCTCTCCGGCCTTTATACATCAGGCGGCAATTTCTACACGCAATGCGAGGCGGAAGGCTTCCGCCGCATCACCTTCTTCCCCGACCGCCCCGACGTCATGTCGCGCTACACGGTGACCATCACCGCGGACAAGGCGCGCGTCCCCGTGCTGCTCTCCAACGGCAATCCGGATGGCAGCGGCGACCTGGAAGGCGGCCGGCACTGGGCGCGCTGGGTCGACCCGCACCCGAAGCCGAGCTACCTCTTCGCCCTCGTCGCCGGCGACCTGGTCGCCGTGCCGGACCGCTTCACCACGTGCTCCGGGCGCGAGGTCGCATTGAACATCTACGTCCGCCGCGGCGACGAGGATCGCTGCGGCCATGCGATGGACAGCCTCAAGCGCTCCATGACCTGGGATGAAGACGTCTTCGGCCTCGAATACGACCTGGACGTCTTCAACATCGCCGCCGTGTCCGACTTCAACATGGGGGCGATGGAGAACAAGGGCCTCAACGTCTTCAACACCAAGTACGTGCTGGCCTCGGCGGAAAGTGCGACCGATGGCGACTGGCAGGGGATCGAGACCGTCATCGCGCACGAGTATTTCCACAACTGGACGGGCAACCGCGTCACCTGCCGCGACTGGTTCCAGCTTTCGTTGAAGGAAGGCCTGACCGTTTTTCGCGACCAGGAATTCTCCGCCGACATGGGCAGCCGTGCCGTCAAGCGCATTCGCGACGTGCGCGGCCTGCGCGCAGCGCAATTCCCCGAGGATGCCGGGCCGATGGCGCATCCGGTGCGGCCCGACAGCTACATCGAGATCGACAATTTCTACACGCCCACCGTCTACCAGAAGGGCGCCGAGGTGGTGCGGCTGCTGCACACCCGCATCGGCGCCGCCGCCTTTCGGCGGGGGATGGACCTCTACATCGCCCGCAACGACAACCAGGCGGTGCGGATCGAGGAATTCGTCGGTGCGATGCAGGACGCCTCCGGCGTCGACCTCTCCGGCTTCTACGGCTGGTACGATCAGGCCGGCACGCCGGAACTCATCACGAGCGACAGCTACGACCCGGCAACGCGCCGCTTCACCCTGACCTTGCGGCAAGCCCTGCCGCCCACGCCCGGCCAGGCCGAAAAGCACCCGGTGCCGATCCCCGTCGCCATGGGCCTGCTCGGGCCGGACGGCGCGCCGCTGCCGACCCGGCTCGCCGGCGAGAACGCGGCGCAGCCCGGCACCCGCACGCTGTTGCTGGAAGGCACGGAGCAGAGCTTCGTCTTCGAGGATGTCCCGGCCCCGCCGGTGCCTTCCCTGCTGCGCGGCTTCTCCGCCCCGGTGAAGCTGCGTGGCGTGCCGCGTGACCGGCTCCGCTTCCTCGCGGTGCACGACACCGACCCCTTCGTCCGCTGGGAAAGCGGCCTGCAATACGCCGCCAGCGTGATGCTGGAGATGGTTGCCGCCGAACAGCGCGGCGAGCCGCGGGGGTTCGACCCGGCGCTGGCCGATGCCGTGACCAACACGCTTGCCCTGGCGGCCGACGATCCGGCCTTCGCCGCCGAGGCGCTGTCGCTGCCGGGCGAGGGATTCCTGGCCGACGAGATGGAGATTGCCGACCCGGTCGCCATCCACGCTGTGCGCCAGCACCTGCGCGCCGAGATCGGCCGCCGCTGCGGCACGCCGCTGCGCGCAACCTATGAAGCCCTCGCCGATGCCGGCCCCTACCGCGTCGATGGCGGCAGCATCGGCCGCCGGTCGCTGCGCAATGCCTGCCTCGCCTACCTCACCGCCGCCGGCGACACAGCGCTGGCCAAGGCGCAATTCGACGCGGCGACCAACATGACCGACAGCCTGGCCGCGCTCTCCCTGCTGGCCGATGCCGACGGCCCGGCGCGCGAGGCGGCGCTCGCCGCCTTCCATGCCCGCTGGCGCGGCGACGACCTGGTGCTGGACAAGTGGTTCTCCATCCAGGCCATGGCGGCGCGGCCGGATGCCGTCGCCGCGGTGCGCGCGCTCTACGCGCACCCGGATTTCGACCTGAAGAACCCCAACCGCGCCCGCTCGCTCATCGGCGCCTTCGCCAGTGGCAATCCCTCGCAGTTTCATGACCTGTCGGGGGAGGGCTACCGCTTCCTGGCGGACGCGGTGATCGCGCTCGACCCGATGAACGGCTCCATCGCCGCGCGGCTGGTCGGCCCGCTCGGTCAGTGGCGGCGGCAATCGGCGGCGCGCGGCGCGCTGATGCGGCGCGAATTGCAGCGGGTGCTGGACACGCCGGCCCTGTCCAAGGGCACCTTCGAGAAGGCGTCGAAGGCGTTGTTGTAGGGCTAAGCCTTCAGCGCACCACCGATCGCGTCCAGCACGGCGTCCATCGCCGCCTGGAAATCCGAGCCTTTCAGGTAGCCATCCGTCTCGCCCGCTCGCTCGACGAAGGCCTGCCACCGCGGCTGCGTCATCGCCGCGCGGAAGCGGTCGTGCCAATAGGCCACCGCCGCATCCGGCGTGCCGGCCGGCACCACCCAGCCCTTCATGTTCTCCAGCGCCATGTCCCAGCCAAGTTCGCGCAGGGTCGGCACCTCGGGGAAGCCCGCTGCGCGCTCGGCCGAGCAGCAGGCCAGCACCCGCAGCATCCCGGCATCCAGCAGGCCGCGGAATTCCTCCGGGCTGGCCACCATCAGATCCACCTGGCCGGAGGCCACCGCCTGCAGCCCCGGCGCACCGCCGGTGAAGGGCACGTGCAGCAGATCCACCCCCGCCCGCTTCTCCAGCACCACGAAGACGGCGTGGTAGATGGAGCCCACGCCGGAGGAGCCGTGGCTGACCGCCTGCGGCGTCGCCCGCGCCGCCGCCATCGCGTCCTGCATCGTCCGGTACGGCCCATCGGCGCGGCCGAGGATGAACATCTGCTGCCGCATCAGCCGGATCACTGCACGGAAGCCGCGGCGGGCATCGTAGGGCAGGGCGCGGAAGGCGGGGATGCTGGTGCTCTCCGAACCACCGCCCATGAGCAGCGTCAGCCCGTCGGCAGGCATCCCGGCGACCTGCTGCGCGGCGATGGTGCCGCCGGCACCCGGCTTGTTCACCACCACCAAAGGCTGCGGCACCATGGGCTGCGCCGCCTCGATGATGGCGCGGGCGATGAGGTCGGCGCCGCCGCCGGGGGCGAAACCGATGACGCATTGCACCGGCCGCGTCGGCACCCAGTCCTGGGCGCGCGCGATCGCCGGTGCGACCGCCAGCCCCGCCAGCACATGCCGTCGCTGCAGCATCGCATCCTCCCCGACTCCGTTACGCGCATCCTGGCCGACAATCGCCGTCGCCTCTAGGCTTGCCCAAACAGGGAGGAATCGAACCGTGCTGAAACGCCTGCTGCTGCTCCTGCCGCTGCTCGCCCTGCCGGCCCAGGCCACGGATGTCGACCCGCGCGCCATCGCCTTCAAGCTGCCGGACCAGATCCCTTGGGGGCCGGTGACCGCGAATGGCAACCAGCAGGCGGTGCTCGCCGGCGATCCGACCAAGCCGGGCTTCTATGCGGTGATGGTGAAATGGCTGCCCGGCCACATGTCGCGGCCGCATTTCCACCCGAACGACCGCTTCATCACCGTGCTCTCCGGCACCTGGTGGATGGGAAGCGGGCCGGTCTTCGCCCCCGACAGCACCGTGCCGGTCCCCGCCGGCACCTTCGTCACGCATTTCGGCAAGGGCATCCACTACGACGGCGCCAAGGACGAACCGGCGGTGCTGCTGATCGTCGGCGAAGGGCCCGGCACCTCCACCCCGGCCGAGACGAAATGACCACCGTCACCGTCGATGCCCGCTTTCGCGGCCCGGCCGGCATCGGCAATGGCGGCTATATCGCGGGGCGGATGGCGGCGCTGCTCGGCCGCCAGCCGGCCGAGGTGACGCTGCGCCGCGGCTGGCCGCTCGACACAGCGCTGCGCATCGTGCGCGACGGTGGCGCGGTGCAGGCGCTGGATGCCGCAGGCCTCGTCATCGCCGAGGCGCGCGAGGCGCCGTTCGATCTTGCCCCACCCGCGCCGCCCACCCTGGCGGAGGCCGCGGCGGCGACGCGCTGGTTCCTCGCCAGCCCCTTCACCCATTCCACCGGCTTCTGCTTCGTCTGCGGCTCGGCGGCGCCGGGTGGCCTCGGCGTCTTCACCGGCCAGGTCCCGGGGCGCCCCGACATTGCCGCGGCGCTCTGGCACCCGGAGCCCGGCTTCGCTGGCGCGGACGGCGCCATCGCCCCGGAATTCCTCTGGGCCGCGCTGGATTGCGCCGGGGCCTTCGCCTTCACCGTGAATGCCGCGCCGCAGCGCATGCTGCTGGGGCGCATCGCCGGACGGCTTGAGGGAAAGGTGGCGCCGGGGGAGGCGGTGATCGTGCTCGGCTGGCAGATCGCGCGGGAGGGCCGCAAGCTGCACGCCGGGACCGCGCTGTTCGGCGCCGAGGGCGGGCTGCGCGGCATCGCCCGGGCGTTATGGGTGTTGCCGCCGCCGGTGGCCGGGTGATTGCATGGGCCACCCGCAGCAGGGGAGGCCCCGATGCTCAGCACGGTCCAGCGCGAAGCCTATCGCCGCGACGGCTACGTAACCCCCTTCCGCGCGGTGGACGCGGCGCAGGCGGAACGCTGGCACCAGGATGTGCGGCGCTGCTGCGGGGAGGTCGCGCGGGCGGGATCCGCGGCCGGGCTGCGCCAGCCCTCGACCCGGGTGAAGCCCTACCTGCTTTTTCCGTGGGCGGCCGAGATCGTCCGCCACCCCGCCATCCTCGATGCGGTCGAGGCGGTGATCGGCCCAGACATCCTGGTCTTCCACACCACGCTCTGGTGGATGGCCGCCGGCAGCGCCGGCTTCGTCCCCTGGCGCCAGGACGCGACCTATTTCGGCCTGGCGACGCATGAGCACGTGACCGCCTGGGTCGCCCTGACCGACAGCACGGAGGAGAGCGGCTGCGTCACCGTCCTGCCCGGCAGCCACCTTCACGGCCAATTGCCACATGCCGACCGGAAGCATCCGGCGGTGATGCTCTCGCGCGGCCAGACGGTCGCGGCGGAGGTCGAGGCGGCCAGGGCAGTGCCGATTCCGCTGCGGCCGGGCGAGTTCTCCCTGCACGATACGCTGGTGCTGCACGCCTCGGCGCAGAACCGCGCGGCGCAGGACCGGATCGGGCTCGGGATCAGCTACATCCCGGCGCGGGTGCGGCATATCGGCCCGACCCGGCTGTCGGCGACGCTGGTGCGCGGCGAGAACCGCAACGGCCATTTCGACCTGGAAGCCGCGCCGATGGCCGAGGCGGATGCGGCGGCGCGGGCGGTGCATGCCGACAGTATCGGCCGCTTCTGGACCGCCAGCGAGGGCATCCCGGAGATGTCGTTGGCGCATTGAGTTCAGCGCGACAGGTCGATGCGTCCCAGCAGCCGCGCCTTGTCGGCGATATCCTTCGCCAGTCGCGCCGCGAATGCCTCCGGCCCGGCGAACCATGTGGCCGGCTGGAAGGCGCGCCGTGCCGCCTCGGCGTAGGCTGGATCAGCGGCCGCGCCCTCGCAGGCCTGCGCCAGCGTCGACCGCACCGGCTCGGGCAGCCCCGCCGGCGCCAGCAGCCCGCCGAAGCTGGCCGGCGTCACGTCGAAGCCTTGCTCCCGGGCCGTCGGCGCATTCGGCAGCAGCGGGTGCCGCACCGCGGAGAAGATCGCCAGCGCCCGCAGCCGCTGCCCGCTTAGCGACCCCGCCACCAGCGCGGCGAACTCCACCCGCCCCGCCAACAGGTCCAGCACCACCGCGGGCTCCCCGCGATAGGGCACGTCCTGCAGGCTGATCCCGGCGGCCTCGGCGAACTCCACCGCGGCCAGATGCGGGATGCTGGCGACGCCCTGGTGGCCGTAGCGCAGCGCCCCCGGCTGCGCCTGCGCCGCCGCCGCGAGGTCGGCCAGGCCCTGCCATGGGCTGTCCTCCCGCACCGCAAGCACCATGGCATTCTCGAAGCTCTGGCACACCGGCACGAAGCTGTCCGCCGCATAGCCCGCATCGCGCCGGAGCGCCGGGAGCACCGAAAGCACGACCGCCGGAGCGAAGAGCAGCGTGGTCCCATCCGGCGTCGCCCGGGCCACGCTCGCCGTGCCGATGCCGCCCGCCGCACCATCCCGGTTCACCACTACCACCGGCACGCCGAGCCTCGCCTGCAGCCCCGGCGCCAGGGCGCGGGCGAGCTGGTCGGTGGTACTGCCGGCGGCATAGGGGTTGACCAGTTGGATCGGGCGCTCCTGCGCCACCGCCGGCCCCGCCAGCAGCGCGCAAACCCCGGCCACAGCCCGCCATCCGCGCATCGCCCGCATCCTCCGTTTGGCCTTGGCCTTGCGTCGGGTCTAGCATGCCTGCCGCGGCAACGAAGCAGGGAGCGGACCCATGGCCATCCAGGCCCTCGGCTATGTCGGGATCGAGGCAACGACGCCGGACGACTGGGCCGGCTACGGCACCAACTTCCTTGGCCTGCAGCTGGCCGAGCGCAGCGCCGCGCAACTTGTCTTCCGCATGGACGACCGCCGCCAGCGCATCGTCGTCACGCCAGGCCAGCGCAACGGCGCCCGTTTCTTCGGCTGGGAGGTCGCCGACGCGGCGGCGCTCGACGCGATGGCGGCGCGGCTGGAAGCCGCCGGCCATCCGGTCACGCGCGGCGACGCCGCACTCGCCGGCCAGCGCCGCGTCGCCGGGCTGATCGTCACCCAGGACCCCTGCGGCCACCGGGTCGAGATCGTGCATGGCGCCGAGGTCGCGTCCGACCCCTTCATCCCCGGCCGCAGCATCAGCGGCTTCCGCACCGGCGCGCACGGCATGGGCCATGCGGTGCTGAACGTCACCGATTTCGACGCCATCCTGCCCTTCTACGTCGACGTGCTGGGCTTCCGGCTATCCGACTACATCACCCGGCCGTTCCGGGCGCAGTTCCTGCACGTGAATGGCCGCCACCACTCGTTGGCGCTGATCGAAAGCACCCAGCTCCGCCTGCACCATCTGATGGTGGAGCTCTTCAACCTGGATGATGTCGGCCAGGGCTATGACCTGGCGCTGCGCGAGGAGGGGCGCATCGCCACCACGCTCGGCCGTCACACCAACGACTTCGTCACCAGCTTCTACGCGAAGACGCCGGGCGGCTTCCTGATGGAATACGGCTGGGGCGGTCGCACGGTGGACGACGCCACCTGGCAGCCGCACGAATGCACCAGCGGGCCGAGCCTCTGGGGCCACGATCGCAGCACGGTGGCGCCCGAGATCCAGGCCGAGGCGGTGCGGATGAAGCTTGCCGCCGCGGCGCGGGGGGAGCGCGCGCCGGTGCAGGTGCTGCCGGGCAACCACGCACTGACGCCGGGCGAATGCCAGTGGTGGGACCAGATGAAGGCGGCCGCGGAATAGCGGCTCCTCCCCCCCCCCCGCTTCGCGGGGGAGGGAGCCCGCTCTCAATCCACCTGGATCTTGTTCGCCTCGATCACCTTCCGGAATTCCTCCCGGTGGGTCTTCAGGAACGCGGTGAACTCCGCCGTGCCGCGGAAGCGCGGCTGGAAGCCGATGCTGGCCAGACGCTGCCGGACCTCCGGCGTGCCCAGCGCCGCCTCGGTCTCCGCCGCCAGCCGCGTCACGATCTCGCGCGGCGTCGCCGCCGGCACCATGAAGCCGCCGAAGGCGCCCACATCGAAGCCGGGCAGGCTCGCGGCCTTCTCCAGCGGCGGGATCTCCGGCGCCAATTCCGTCCCGGCGGCCAGCGAGATGCCGAGTGCGCGCAGCCCGCCCTGCCGCACCAGCGGCCCGGTGGCCGCCAGGGTGTCCACCGCGAAATCCACCTGACCCGCCATCACCGCGGTCAGCGCCGGCCCGCTGCCCTGGAACGGCACATGCACCGTGTCGAGCTTCGCCGCCGAGAGGAACATCAGGCTGATCAGATGCGCCGCCGCCCCGGTGCCGGAGGAAGCGTAGGTGTATTTCCCCGGCTCCGCGCGCACCCGCGCCACGAATTCCGCCGCCGTGGCGGCCGGGAATTTCGGCGTCACGGTCAGCACGTAAGGCGAGATGCCGATCTGCGCGACCGGGGCGAAATCCTTCTCCGGGTCGTAGGGCGTGCGCTGCACGAGCGGCGCGGTGGTGATCGGCCCGGTCGAGGCGGCGAGGATCGTGTAGCCATCCGGCGCCGCCTTGGCGACCGCGTCGGTGCCGATCATACCGCCGGCGCCGGCGCGGTTTTCCGGGATGATCGGCTGGCCCCAGAGCTCCGCCACCTTCTGCCCGGTGACGCGCGCCATGAGGTCCGTCGCCTGGCCCGGCGGCCAGGGAATGACCATGCGCACCGCCCGCGTCGGATAGCCGCCCTGGGCGCGGGCGACAAAGGGCGCGGCGAGGCCGGCGGTGGCGAGCAGCAGGGTTCGGCGGTGCATCCTGGCGGTTTCCCGGTTGTTGCCGCGCATGTGGCGCGCCGGGCTTCCCCTGCCAAGCGAATTCCGCCGGCGCGCTACTCCGCCCGGATGCCGAGCTGGCGGATCACCGGTCCGAACAGCGCGCGCTCCTTCCGCAGCAGCGCACGGAAGGCCTCAGGTCCTTCCGGTGCCACATCCACGCCGATGGAGGCGAAGGGTGCCCGCATCTCCGGCGTCACCAGCCCGGCCAGGACCTCGTCCCGCAGCCGGTCGAGGATCGGCGCCGGCGTGGCGATCGGCACCATCAGCCCGTTCCAGCCGCCGATGTCGTAGCCCGGCAGGTCGGCCGCCTCGGCCAGCGGCGGCAGGCCGGGCAGCAATGCGCTGGGCTTGCCCGTGGTGATGCCGAGCGGCCGCAGCGCCCCCTGTTTCACCAGCGCGCCGGCGGCGGCCACCGTCTCGATGGCGAAATCCACCTGGTCGCCGAGGAAGGCGGCCATGGCCGGGCCGCTGCCCTGGAAGGGGATGTGCAGCGCATCCAGCCCCGCCTGGGCGTTGAACACCGCGGTCAGCAGGTGCTGCGCCCCGCCGATGCCGGAGGAGGCATAGGTGTACTTGCCCGGGTTGCGCTTCACCTCGGCGACGAAGCTGCGCGCGTCGGTCGCCGGGAATTTCGGCCGGATCAGCAGCAGGTAGGGCGAGATGCCGTAGAAGGCGATCGGCGCGAATTCCTTCTCCACGTCGTAGGGGGTGCGCTGCACCAGCGGGCTGAAGGTTATGGGCCCGATGGAGGCGGCCAGCAGCGTGTGGCCGTCCGGCGCCGATTTCGCCACGAAATCGGTGCCGATCTGGCCGCCCGCACCGGGCTTGTTTTCCGGCACCACATTCTGGCCGAGCCGCTGGGTCAGCAACTGCGACACCAGGCGGCCCTGCACGTCGGTGGACTGGCCGGGCGGCCAGGGGATGACCATGCGCAGCGGCCGGCTCGGCCAGGCGCCCTGGGCAGCGGCGGTGCGGCCAGCCAGCGTCGCGGCGCTGGCGGCGAGAAGGGTCCTGCGGTGCATTCCTGGTTCTCCCTGTGATGGTGCTGGCGACCGTCAGGCCGGCTGGGCCACGACGATCTCGCCGGTCATGCCGAACATGCCATGCAACGGCTTGTCGCAGTCGAGCGGATAGGTGCCGGCGGCCAGCGGCAGCACGTCGACCTCACGCGCCTCGCCCGCCGGCACGTCGACCGATCCGCCGGCGGCGCGCAGCGCGGCCCCGGCCGCATCGCCGGGCCGGGTTGCTGCGGCGGCGAAGAAGGCCGGCGCGGTGAAGTCATGGCGGCGGGCGCCGGCATTGGTCAGGCGCAGCCGTACCGGCTCGCCGGCGCGCAAGGTGATCCGCTCCGGCCGGAAGGCATATTCGTCGAGCGAGATCTCGACGACGGGGGCGCGGGACCAGTCGACCGCGGCCGATTTGCGCTCCGCCAGCGGGGGCGGGGCCGCGCAGGCGCCGAGCGCGAGGAGGAGCAGTGCAGCGGGCGTGGCGCGCCGGCGGAGGCGGGAAGGCATGCGGACAGGGCAGCATGGCCGCCGGGCGCTGGTCCAGCGAAACAATCGGCCTGACCCTATTCCGCCCGCATCGCCGCACGCTGCACCACCGGCGCCCAGCGCGCCCGGTCCTCGGCGAAAAAGCGGGCGAATTCCGCCGGGCTCTGGCTCGGTACCACCTCGACACCACCCTCCACGAGGCGGCGGCGCAATTCCGGCTCGGCCAGCACGGCGTTCAGCGCCGCATGGAGTTTGGCGATGCGGTCCGCCGGCGTGCCGCCGGTCGCCAGCAGCCCGAACCAGGTCGCCGCCTGGATCTGCGGGAATCCCTGCTCCGCGGTGGTGGGCAGGTCGGGCATCGCGGTGCTGCGGGTGCGGCCGGCAATGGCGATGGCGCGCAGCGCACCCGACTGGATGAAGGGCTGCATCGGCGCCAGCGCGTTGGTGAAGACCTGCACGCGGCCGGCCACCATGTCGTTCAGCGCCGGCCCGGTGCCGCGGTAGGGGATGTGCTCCATCTCGACGTCCAGTGCCTGGGTCAGCATGGCGCTGGCGGCGTGGCCGGTACTGCCGACGCCGGGCGAGGCATAGGCCAGCGGCGTCCCGCGCCGCGCCAGCGCCTGCAGATCCTTCAGGCTGGTCACCGGCAGGGAAGGGTGCACGACGATCACGTTCGGCCCCAGCGCCATCAGGCCGATCGGCGCGAAGGCGGTGGCGACGTCGTAGGGCACCCTGGCCTGGACCAGCGAGGTGATGGTCAGGCTGCCGCTGCCGCCGAGGACGATGGTGTGGCCGTCCGGCGTCGCCTTGGCGACTACCTCCGCCCCCAGCATGCCACCGGCGCCGCCGCGGTTCTCGATCACGAAGGGCTGGCCGAGCCGGGCGGCCATGCCCTCCGTCACCAGCCGGCCGATCAGGTCGTTGGTGCCGCCGGGCGGCCAGGGGATCACCAGGCGGATCGGCCGGTCGGGGAAGGGCGCCTGGGCGCGGGCCAGCGTCGGCAGCAGCAAGGCGAGGGGCAGCGCACGGCGCGGCAGCATGGCGTTCCTTCCCGGCGTCGCGGCCGGCGCCGCGATCGACGGCATGATCCCCCGGGACAGGCGCCGGGGAAAGCCCTTGCTGCGCGGATCATGCGCATGGCTTTATGCGCAGGCACGATCCATGCGCAGGAGCCGCAATGCCCTCCTTTCACGACGCTGCCGCGCCGCGGCGGCCCACCAATCTCAGCCTCAATGCCGACCTGGTGGCGAAGGCGCGAGCGGCGAAGTTGAACCTCTCGGCGATCGCCGAGGCGGCGATCGGCCAGGCCCTGGCACAGGCGGCCGCGGAGCAGTTCCGCGCGGAGATCACGCGGAGCGTCGCCGCTACGGAAGCCTATTACGACAAGTATGGCAGCTTCGCCGACGCGGTCCGCGCCATGGAGGCGAATGGTGAGATCGGCTGACGCCCACCGTTGGCTCGGGGTGTTCAGACACCGCCTGCGCGGCCTTCCCACCCACCATATGCTGGTGCTGCAACACGACTGCGTCGCCGGCCGAAGTCGCATCGTGGCGCCGGTCGTCCAGGACACCGCCATACCTGAGGCCCTTCTCACGCCCCGTCTTCTTGTCGAGGGCGCGGATTGCCGGGCGATCCTGCTCGACATGACATCGGTGCCGCTGACGGTCCTCGGCCCGCCCGTCGACGCCGAAGTCGACGAAGATGCCATCGCCGCCGCACTCGACGCCATCTTCTGCGGCTATCCCGTCGGCCTGCCGTCGGCCTGACCGCGCAGCTTCCGCGTGACAGCGCCGGCCGCCGCACTTCACACTGGCGGCAAGCGCCCGGGCATCACACGGGCGCACGGGAGGCCCACAACGATGCACCGCCGCACCATCCTCGGCGCCGCCGCGCTGCCCCTGCTGTCCGCACCGGCCCTTGCCCAGGCGCCCTGGCCGGCGCGCTCCATCCGGCTGATCATCCCCTGGCCGCCCGGCCAGTCCACCGACGTCCAGGGGCGGCTGATGGCGGCCTGGCTGTCGGAACGGCTGGGCCAGACCGTGGTGCCGGAAAACCGGCCCGGCGCCGGCGGGCAGATCGGCACCAACGCGGTGGCCAAGGCAGCGCCGGACGGCATGACGATCCTCTCGGCCTCGATCGGGCCGATCACCTTCAGCCCGCTGGTGCAGCGCACCCCCTACGACGTGGAACGCGAGCTGGCGCCGGTTTCCACCTTCGGCCTGGCGCCCTTCATGCTGCTGGTGCGGGCGGATTTCCCGGCCCGCGACCTGCGCGCCTTCCTGGCGCTGGTTCGCGCCAATCCCGGCAAGTACAGCCACAATTCCTCTGGCGTCGGCGGCGCGCAGCACCTGCTGACCGCGCTGTTCAACGCCAAGGCCGGGCTGGATGCGCTGCACGTGCCCTTCCAGGGCAGCGGGCCGGCGCTGGCGGCGCTGCTCGGTGGCCAGGTGGATTATGCCATCGACACGCCGGCTGCCGCCTGGCGGCTGGTGCAGGAAGGCCAGCTGCGCGCCCTCGGCCTCAGCACTGCGCATCCCTCGCCGCTGGTGCCGGGGGTCGAGCCGATCGCCACCGCCGGCGGGCCACCGGACTACGATATCGGTGGCTGGAACGGGCTGATGGTACCGGCCGGCACGCCGCAACCGATCATCGACCGGCTGGTCGCCGAAGTCCGCGCCGGGCTGGAGACCCCGACGCTGCGCCGGCAATTCGAATCGGTCGGCGTCGAGGTCGGGCCGCTCGGGCCACAGCCCTTTCTGGCCATGCTGCGAGAGCTTTGGGGCAGCTTCGGGCCGCTGATCCAGCAATTGGGCATCCGGGCGGAATGACGTAAACCTGCGGCGCATGCCGAACCCGACCCCAGGCCGCCGCGCCACCCTTGCGACACTGCTTGCCGCGCCTGGCCTTGCGCGCGCTCAGCCTGCCGCGCCGATCCGCCTGCTGGTCAACGGCACGCCGGGCAGCATCTCGGATATCCTCTGTCGCACCCTGGGCGATGGGCTGCGGGAGAGGCTGGGCCGGCCGGTGGTGCCCGACAACCGCTCCGGCGCCGGCGGCTTCGCCTCGGTGCTGGGCGCACGCGGGCAGCCGGCCGATGGCAGCCTGCTGGTGCAAGCCAATATCGGGGTCACCGCGCTGGCGCCGCTGGTCTTCCGCCGCCCGCCGATCGACCCGGATGCAGAACTCGCGCCGATCTGCCACCTGACCGACAGCCCCTTCGGCCTGGCGGTGCGCACCGATGCCCCCGGCGGCGGCACCCTGGAGGGCTGGCTGGCGGCCATGCGGGCGCGGGGCGGCGGGGAGGTGGCGGTGAACAGCGCCACCGGCCTGCCGCGCTTCATGGTGCACCGTCTCTCGGTGGTGTCCGGCGTGCCGCTGACGCCGGTGATCTACCGGAGCAGCGGCGCGATGCTGCCGGACCTGGAAGCTGGGCATGTGCCGGCGGGGATGACCATCGCCGGCGAGTTCATTGAGCAGCACCGCGCCGGCCGGCTGCGCCTGCTGGCGCAGAGCCTGGGGGAGGGGCGTTGGCCGCTGGCGCCGGAGGTGCCGCGCTTCGCCGAGAAGGGGCTGGCCGATTTCGTCGCAAGTGCCTGGAACGGGCTGTTCGCACCGGCCGGCCTGCCGGAGGCGCGCGCCGCGGCGCTGGCCGAGGCGGTGACCGGGGCGCTGCATGCGCCCGAGGCGCTGGCCCGGCTGCGGCCGCTGGGGCTGGAGCCGACCGGTGGCACGCCGGCGCAGCTTCGCGCCCGGATCGCCGCCGACCGGGCGCGCTGGGCGCCGGTGATCGAGGCGAGCGGGTTCAAGGCGGACGAGCCTTAGCTGACAAGGCCCGATAGGATAATGAGAAGCAGATTCATGCTGATGCGGAGCGGTTTCAGCATCGTTAGCATCTTCATCAAAGCCATTTGTGAAGTTACTGTCGGCTAAGCGTAAAATTGTAGTAAAATGTGGAATTATTAGCATCGACGTAACGCATTGTTCCGGTCGCAACGTCATCCGAACACGTGCCTTCTCCTGTCATTGGCTGGTTGACCTTGAAGCTCGGCTGCCCGGTTAACTTGAGGTCATCGCATCCTTTGATTTCAAATTTCCAATTATCAAACGTACCAGTTTGCAACTTGCAGCTGCCATCATTCCGAGTATTAGACGTAACCATAAGAAATGAAGAGCTTGCCGTATACCCAATGGTCGCCTGATAACTTATGTTATAGTTTCTTCCAGGAACAACAAATTTTGAACAATCGGCCCATACTTGCGAATTTGTTGCTAAGAATAGCAAGGCGGTCATCGAGATTCTTTTGAGCATCGGTCTCACTCCATGATTTGGTGCAGGTCTGGGGCACCAAGGCAACCGTCACATAATCCGTATAAGATTGCAACAAAAATCATGACACATGCGAGTCGATGGTAAGCGGCGCCTCGGCTCGGACTCTTTACGGCACGAAGCCTGAGGACCGATGGCACCCAAGCCTACCTTCAAAGGTAACTTAGGCTTACGTCGAGATCAGATTGCCGATGCTAAGTCTGCGGCACCCCAGAACGCGGGGATTCAGACCAGCATCACCCACGCCCGCGGAAATCGGCCGCCCGCATCGTCCCGAGCTCGGTCAGGATCATCGGCCAGAGCCGCAGCCCCTCCTCCAGCGAGGAGAGCCGGAAGAACTCGTTCGGCGCATGCGCGTCCTCGTCCGGGCTGGCCAGGCCGAACATCAGGCTGTCGATGCCGAGCCTCTCCTGGAACAGCGTGGTGATCGGCACAGTGCCACCGAGCCGCACCACCGCCGGCCGGCCACCCTTTTCGCGCGCAAGCACTGCGCCGGCGGCCGCCCGCAGCGGGTGGTCGGCGGCCAGGGTGAAGGCGCGCGTGCCGCCGGGCCGGTAGTGGAAATCCAGCGCCACGCCGGCCGGCGCATGGCGTTCCAGATGCGCCTTCACCGCCGCCTGCGCCGCCGCCGGGTCCTGCCCGGGCACCAGCCGCATGGTCAGCTTGGCATGCGCCTCCGCCGGGGTGACGGTCTTGCCGCCCTCGCCGGTATAGCCGCCCCACATGCCGTTCACCTCGACGGTCGGGCGCATCGTCGTGTTCTCGCGCACGCTGTAGGCCGGGTCGCCGAAGGGCGTCGCACCGAATTCGGCATACCAAGCCGCCTCGTCGAAGGTCAGCGAGGCCGCCTCCATCCGCAGCGCGTTGGACAACGGCGGGATGCCGTCGGCGAAGCCCGCCACCAGCACGCGGCCCTGCTCGTCATGCAGGGAGGCGACGAGCCGCGCCATTTCGTGCAGCGCGTTGCGCATGGCGCCGCCGACCTTGCCGGAATGCGCGTCCTTCTTCGCCGTGCGCAGGCTGAATTGCAGCGCGCAGATGCCGCGGCAGCCGATGTTCAGCACCGGCTGCGCCCCCGCGGCGCCGCCACCATCCGCGGAGAGCATGGCGTCGGCCGCCAGCAATTCGCGGTTCGCCGCGATCAGTGCGGGCAGGGAGGGGCTGCCGACCTCCTCCTCGCCTTCCAGGAACAGCTTCACGTTGACCGGGCAGCCGCCCTCGACCGCGAGGAACCCCGCCACCGCCTCGATCGCCACGGTGGTCGAGCCCTTCACGTCGGAGGCACCGCGGGCATAGATCCGCCCATCGCGGATCGTCGGCTCGAAGGGCGGCGAATGCCAGAGCTCGAGCGGGTCGGCCGGCTGCACGTCGTAATGGCCGTAGATCATGATGGTCGGCCTGTCCGGCCCGGCACCGGTCCAGGCGCCAAAGATCGCCGGCTGGCCACCCGGCGCTTCCAGCAGCCTTACCTCGGTCATGCCGATCGCGCGCAGCCGGTCCAGCAGGAAATCCCGCGCACCGCGCATGCCGTCGGCGAAGGCCGGATCCGTGCTCACGGACGGGAAGCGGATGAGCGTGAGGAGCCGATCGAGGATCGCATCCCGCTGCCCCGCCAGGTATTCGGCCACCCGCTCGCTCATACCCATGTCTCCGCCATGTCCGGCGGCAGCTTCGGCCGGGGTGGCGTCGCGGGCAACCGGGCCTATTCGGCCGGCGCGTCCTCTTCCTCGAAATCGTCGGCAAACAGGTTCATCAGCCCGCCGGTCGCCGCGGTGCGGCCGGCCAGCTTGCGCCGCGCCACCGTCTCGATGCGTTCCTGGGCAGCGGCGAAGCAGGGCAGCACGTCGGGCGGGCGGAGCCAGCGGCGGCCGCTGATGTCCTGCAGCGCGCCGAGCGAGATGGCGCAGGCCACGCCGGTGCCTTCGGAATCCACCTCGAACAACACGCGGCGACCATCGACGCGCGCGCGCAGCGCCGGCTTTGCCTGAGGGGCCTTGGACATGCGGAAATCCTCCCAGCCGAGGCAGGCTCGGGCAATGACGATGCCCCGTCATGGCGGGAGGGGGCGGACACCCCTCAGATGGGGCCGCAGACCACCCGGCACAACCGCCGCCCCGCTCGCGAGCGCGCGGGCTCAGCGTCGCAGCGTGTGCCAGGCCGTTGCCGCCACCATCGCCAGGCCGAGTCCCGCCATGACCGGGATCGCCGTGCCGGGCCCCCAGGCATCCGCCAGCACGCCGATCGTCAGCGCGCCCGCCGGCCCCATGCCGATGCAGGTCGTCACCAGGCCGAGCACGCGGGACCGCGCTTCGGGCGGCGCCTGGGTCACCGGCAGCGCGGTCTGCAGGGCCGCGAACAGGGCGGTGCCGATGCCGCCCAGCATCAGCACCGCAACCGCGGCCGGCAGGTTCGGGGCGTGGGAGACCAGCAGCAGGCAGACAAGGAAGAAGCCGCCGCCCGCCAGCATCAGCGCCGGCGAGAGCGGCACGCCGCGGCGGGAGGCCATGACCAGCCCGGTCAACAGCGCCCCGGCCGGCTCGGCCCCCGAAAGCAGGCCGATCTGCACCGGGCTGGCGGCGAAGGCGAGGGTCCCGAAGGCCGGCAGCACCGCCATGAAGCAGAAGCCGAAGATGTTCATGGCTATGGTGATCAGCACCACCGCCTGGAGGGCTTTCATCCGCCGCACCACGACGATCGCGTCCGCCATCTCGGCCAGCAATTGTCGCGGCACGAAGCGACGCGTCCGCTGCGTGTGACGTACGCCGGCCAGCAGGGTGAAGGTCAGCGCATAGCAGGCGGCGGCGACCAGGTAGGCCGCGGCGAGGCCGAGATATTCATACAGCGCGCCGCCCAGCAGCGGCCCGGCCATGCGCGTGGTGTTGGCGGTCAGGCTGTCGAAGGCGACCGCGGTGACCACGTCACGTTCGCCCGCGACCTCGGTCAGCATCCGGCGGCGTGAGGCCATCTCGCCGGTCCAGACCAGTCCGCCGAGGAAGCCCTGCGCCGCCAGGTGCCAGACCTCCAGCACGCCGCCGAGCGAGAGCGCCAGGATCGCCAGCGCCCCGGCGCCCGTCGCCGCCTGGCCCACCATCAACAGGCGCCTGCGGTCCAGCACCTCGGCCAGCGCGCCGGCGGCAGCGCCGAGCAGCAGCAGGGGCAGCGCCCGCATCAGGGCGACGAGCGAGACGGCCAGCGCCGAATGCGTCGCCTCGAAGGTCCAGATGGCGCCGACCAGCACTTCCACCCAGCGCATGGCATTGGCGACGCCGCCCACCGCCCAGAGGCGGCGGAAGGCCGGTATGGCAAGCAGCCGCCGAAGCGGATGGAGGGAGTCGGTGGTGTCCCGGGGCATGGCTGGCGTTGCGGCAGCCTTGCCCGGCACAGCGGCGCTGCCAAGGGGCTGGCGCGGGCCGCGTTCCGGTGCAGGATGGCGGCAACGACCCGAGGAGGAAACCGCCATGCCCTACGCCCAAGCCGAAGGCGCGCGCATCTGGTACGAGGAGGCCGGCACCGGCCTGCCGATCCTGTTCATCCACGAATTCGGTGCCGACCACCGGGAGTGGGAGGACCAGGTGCGGTTCTTCTCCCGCGAGTACCGCTGCATCACCTATGCGGCGCGCGGCTACACGCCCTCCGACGTCCCCACCGACCCGAAGCTGTATGGCCAGGATTTCGCGGTGTCGGATGCGGTCGCGGTGCTGAAGCACCTGGGCATCGCCAAGGCGCACATCGTCGGCCTGTCGATGGGCGGCTTCGCCTCCATCCTGTTCGGCATCCGCCATCCGGAGATGGCGATCTCGCTGGTGCCGGCCGGCGCCGGCTCGGGCTCGCCGAAGGCCGACCAGGCCGCCTTCCGCGCCGCCTGCGTGGCCCGCGGCGACACGCTGATCGCCCAGGGCTGGCCCGGCGCGCTGGCCGAGGAGACCGGCCATTCGCCGACCCGCATCCAGTTGAAGAAGAAGGACCCGCGCGGCTGGGCCGCCTACATGGAACGCCTCTCCGAGCATTCCGGCCTCGGCAGCGGGCTGACCATGAAGCACTACCAGGGCGAGCGGGATTCGATCTTCGACTGGGAAGCCGAGCTGCGGCGGATGACGGTGCCGACGCTGCTGGCGGTGGGCGATGAGGACGAGCCCTGCGTGGCGACCAACATCTGGCTGAAATCGGTGCTGCCGAATTGCGGTCTGTGGCTCTGCCCGCGGACCGGGCATGCGATCAACCTGGAGGAGCCGGCGGCCTTCAACCGGGAGGTGGCGGCGTTCCTGTCGACCGTCGAGCGTGGGCGGTGGACGCTCGGCTGAGCTACGGCAGTAGGCCGGCGTAAAGCTCGGCGAGGGGGAGGCGGACGCCGAATTCGGGGAGTTCGAGGACGGTGTCCTCCTGCCGCTCACGGAAACCATCCGCCCGGTCGCAGACCACCGCGATCGGCGCGTCATGCGCCAGCATGACGTAGCGGGTAAGGCTGGGGAGGGCGGCATACTCGACGCGCTTGATGCCGCGGTCCGTCCCGGCCGTCGTTTCGGACAACACTTCGATGATCAGGACCGGATCGGGTACGACCTGGTCGTCCGGCGGCACAGGGCTGCATGTCACCACGAGGTCGGGGTGGCGGATGCGGGTATTCCGCTCCGTCATGACCCGCATATTGGATCGGAAGACCCGGCAATGGCCGCCCCGCAAGGCAGCCCGCAACGCGTCGTTGACACGCGAGGCAAGCTCGCTGTGGCGCGCCGTGCCTCCCACCATGGCGACGGGCTGGACCCCATCCCATTCGTAATGCCATTCCTGCCGAGGCTCCCAGTGCAGGAAATCCTCCAGCGTGCAGGAGGCGGTCAGGGCCAGGGCTGCGCTCATGCCCGGACGATGGAATGCCGCAGCCCCGGTTGGAAGCGCGATCACCCCGCTTCCATCTCCTCCCGCAGCAGCTCCAGCTCCAGCCATTCCTCCTCCGCCGCGGCCAGCGCCGCCTGCTTCTCCGTCAGCGCGGCGCTGAAGCGGTCGAAGCGAGCCTTGTCCCGGCTGTAGAGGTCGGGCGCCATCAGCGCGGTGCGCAGCGTGGCGATTTCCTTCTCCAGCGCCGCCATGCGGCCGGGCAGCGTCTCCAGCGCGTGCTGCTGCTTGAAGCTCATCCGCTTCCGTGCCGCCGGCGGGGCGGCGGGCGCCGCCGGCCTAGCCATGGCTGCGGCCGGCTTCGCCGTCTCCACCACCTTGGCCTCTACGCCGCGGCCGCGCTGGGTCACCATGTCGGAATAGCCGCCGGCGTATTCCTGCCAGCGGCCCTGGCCCTCGGCCACGATCACGCTGGTGCAGACCCGGTCGAGGAAGTCGCGGTCGTGGCTGACCACCAGCACGGTGCCGGGATATTCGGCCAGCAGCTCCTCCAGCAGGTCCAGCGTCTCCAGGTCGAGGTCGTTGGTCGGCTCGTCCAGCACCAGCAGGTTGGAGGGCTTGGCCAGCGCGCGCGCCAGCATCAGCCGGCCCCGCTCGCCGCCCGACAGCACGCCGACCGCGGTCCGCGCCTGGTCGGGGATGAACAGGAAATCCTTCATGTAGCCGATCACGTGGCGTTTCTGCCCGGCCACCTCCACCTGGTCGCCGCTGCCGCCGGTCAGCGCCGCCTGCAGGCTGACCCCGGGGTCCAGGCTCTCCCGCTTCTGGTCGAGCGTGACCATCAGCAGCCCGCTGCCGAGCCGGATCTCGCCCGAATCCGGCGCCAGCGCGCCGGTCAGCAGGTTGAGCAGCGTGGTCTTGCCGGCGCCGTTCGGGCCGACGATGCCGACCCGGTCGCGCCGCAGGATGCGGGTGGAGAAGTCGCGCACCACCGCGCCCTCGCCGTAATCCTTGGTCACCCCCTCGGCCTGCGACACCACCGTGCCGCTGCCCTCGCCCTCGGTCGCCGCCATGCGGACCGTGCCGGTCGCCTTCAGCGTCTCCCGCCGGCGCTGCCGCAGCGCCGCCAGCTCTCCAACGCGGCGCATGTTGCGCTTGCGCCGGGCGGTGACGCCGTAGCGCATCCAATGCTCCTCCCGCACGATCTTGCGGTCGAGCTTGTGCGCGGCGGTCTCCTCCTCCTCCAGCACCTGGTCGCGCCACGCCTCGAAGCCGGCGAAGCCCTGCTCCAGCCGGCGGGTGACGCCGCGGTCGAGCCAGACCATGGCGCGGGAGAGGCGTTCGAGGAACCGCCTGTCGTGGCTGATCAGCACCAGCGCGCCGCGGAACTGGGCCAATTCCTGTTCCAGCCAGGCGATTGCGGGCAGGTCCAGGTGGTTGGTCGGCTCATCCAGCAGCAGGATGTCGGGCGAAGGCGCCAGCGCCCTTGCCAGCGCCGCCCGCCGCGCCTCGCCACCCGAGAGCCGTCCCGGCGCCTCCTCCCCGGTCAGCCCCAGCTGTTCCAGCAGCCAGCGCGCCCGGTAGGGGTCGTCGGCCGGGCCGAGGCCGGATTCGACGTGTTCCCAGACCGTCCGCGCGTCGCCGAAGCCTGGCTCCTGCGGCAGCGTGCGCAGCGTGGCGCCCGGCTGGAGGAAGCGGCTGCCGCGCTCCGCCTGGATATCCCCGGCCGCGACCCGAAGGAGCGTGGACTTGCCCGAGCCGTTGCGGCCGACCAGCGCCACCCGCTCCCCCGCGCCGACCGCAAGGGTCGCGCCGGTCAGCAGCGGCGTGGTGCCTAGGTTCAGGTGGATGTCCTGGAGGATGAGAAGCGGCGGGGCCATGCGGCGGCAATGGGGGGTGGGCGGTGCCCGGCGTCAAGCCTCGTCGGTAGACGCCGCCCCGGCCGCGGGGTCGCGTTCGGCCTCGATCACCGGCGGCCGGGCGATGGCCAGCCAGACCCGGCGCCAGATATCGAGCGGCAGCAGCACATAGGCCTCGGCACCGTGGCGGGTCATGACCACCGGTCCGCCGACCGCGTGGTCGAGCAGCTTCGGCACCGCCACCTCGATCTGCGCCATGTCGAAGCGGGGTTGCCCCTCCAGCCCCGGCGCGGGGACATCCACGCTGCCGGATCGGATCGCCTCGTCCTCGTCTGCCCGCCAGCCGGTCATGCCCGGTGTCATCCCGCCCTACCGCCACCGGACCGGCGCCAGGGCGAGGCGGCAGCTATAGCAGGTTGCTGCGCCGCGGCATCCGGCCCGCGATGCGAATTGCCGGGAGCAGCCGGGTCAGGCGGCCTGCGCCGCCGCCAGGCCGGCCAG
>JBMOJU010000694.1:0-1638 GCA_049315625.1 Paracraurococcus sp. | reverse complement strand
TGGCGCTCGGCCTGCCCGACGGCACGCGCGACCTGGTCGCCGAGCAGAGCCTGCTGCTGGAGGCCGGGTATGACGAGCTGCACGGCGTGTCCTGGACCAAGGGCTGCTACATGGGCCAGGAGCTGACCGCACGGACCAAGTATCGCGGGCTGCTGAAGCGCCGGCTGGTGCCGGTGGCGGTGGAGGGCCCGCTGCCGGCGCCCGGCACCCGCGTGCTGGCGGAGGCAGGCGAGGTCGGCGAGATGCGCTCCGGCCGCGACGGCATCGGCATCGCGCAATTGCGGCTGGAGGCGCTGGACGGCCGGCCGCTGCGCTGCGGCGAGGCGGTGCTGACGCCCCGCATCCCCGGCTGGATGGTGTTGCCGGCGCGCGAGCCGGCATGAGCGGCGGGGACCTTGGCCCCGGTGTCCGGGTGCCGCCGCCGATCCTGGTCGGGCTGCCGGTGCTGACCGGCTGGCTGATGCGCGGCGCGGCGCCGGTGCCGGTGAGTACGCCGATGCCGACCCTCGGGGCCGGGCTGATGGCGCTGGGCATGGCGCTGTCGGTCTGGACGGTGGTGACCATGGTCCGCGCCGGCACCGACCCGCGGCCGGACACGCCGGACAAGACGCTGCTGGAACGCGGGCCGTTCCGGCTCAGCCGCAACCCGATCTACCTGGGCTTCCTTTCGGTCGCCGCCGGCTTTGCGTTGAACTGGGGCGACCTCTGGCCCTGGCTGGCGCTGCTGGTCAGCTTCGCGGTGCTGGACCGGCATGTGGTGGCGCGGGAGGAACGGTACCTGCGGGCACGCTTCGGGGCGCCGTATGAGGGCTACATGCAGCGGGTGCGGCGCTGGATCTGACGGCATCCCTGGTCTGCGCTTACGACCCATCCCGGATATGGACATAAACCTGTACGCCCAAGGTGAGTGGCCATGGGACAGGTCAGCTTCACGGACTTCCGGCAGAATCTCGCCGGATACCTGGACGGGGTCGAGAACGACCGCGAGGCGCTGCTGGTCGCAAGGCAGGGCCACCCGAACGTCGTCGTCAAGTCCGAGGAGGCGTTTCGGGGCTGGCAGGAGACGGTCTCCCTGCTCCGCAGCCCACGGAATGCGAACCGGCTGCTGGAATCGATCGCCGAGGCGGATGCCGGCAACACCACGGGCCATGACCTGATCGAGCCGTGAACCATCCGTCCACGGCCCATGCCTGGGCCGACTACCAGCATTGGCCCGACACCGACCCGGCGAAGCTGCGACGGATCAACGAACTCCTCAAGGATGCGGTGCGGAGCCCTGCAAGGGCCGCGGCAAGCCCGAGCCGCTGAAGGGCGACCTCGCCGGCTGGTGGTCGCGCCGGATCGATGACGAGCACCGCCTCGTCTATCGGGTTACCGGCAAGGCGGGCACGGCCCAACGGATCGAGATCGCCGCCTGCCGCTACCCCTCTTGACCGGCGCGGCTACCCGTTCACCACCGTCCCGCCATTCGGGTGCAGCGTCTGGCCATCGATGCTGGCGCTGTCGCTCTCGCCCGCGAGGACGATGGTGCTCGGCGCGACCTCATCCGGCTGGCCGGAATCAGCGGCGTCCAGATCGGGCCAGGGGCCACCGCGTTCACCCGGATCCGCTTCTGCGTCCACAGCGCCTGCGACAGGC
>JBMOJU010000693.1:0-1641 GCA_049315625.1 Paracraurococcus sp. | reverse complement strand
GCTGGTGCGTCGGGCTTGAGCTTCTTCGGGCGGGCCATGCTGCGCTGTCTTCCGGGTTCAGGCGGCGGGTGAGAGAGCGTCGGCATTCAGCCGCCGCCGGATGATCTCATCCACGCCATAGGGTCCATCCACCCGGCAAAAATCCCAGCGGCCGAAGCGCCCCAGCGCGTTCACCGCGGGCACCCAGAGTTTTCGAAGCGTGTCGTGCTTCGCGTCGTCCTGCGGGGTCTGGCGGCCCTTGACCTCCAGTACCAGGTGCAGCGGGTCATCGGGGCCGTGCCCGTCCTCCACCACCACGATGAAGTCGGGCCGGTAGTGCCGCTCCGTGCTGCCATCCACATAGGGCACTTCGAAGCCCAGCCGGTCGTTCTTCACGTAGCGCAGCACCTCCGGCATGCCATCCAGCGCCTGCGCCGCCGCAGCCTCCCAGTTCTCGTCGCAGACGATCAGGTTGACCTGGCATTTGGTGGCGTCGGGCGTCCAGAAGTTGGTCTTGGTGGTGGCGAAGCTGACATGGCGGCTGCTGCCAGCCTCGTTGTACGGGTCCAGGATGGGCCGCAGCGTGCCGGGGCCAGCGACTTCGGGCGTGCAGGCGCGGAAGATGCGCTCCGCCGCCTTGTCGCCGATATCGCGCCATAGCAGGTAGGCGGGGAAGGTGCCGCCGATGCAGGTCAGGCATTCCGCCATCCAGCGCCGCGTGATGGTCAGCAGCGGCGGGAACAGCCAGGGCTTCAGGTGGTCCTCGCTGTCGCGGAACCAGGTGCGCAGCGTGTGGCCGGCCAGGTGAAAGGCGATGGTGGTGTCGCGCTGCTGGCGCAGGTCGTTCAGCGTCAGCGTGTGCTCAGCGCCGATGATGGCGGCGTTGACGGCCTCGGGCGGTGCGTCCTCCGGCGTGATGGTCAGGCGGCTTTCATGGATGAAGGCGGCGGTGATGCGGCCGGGCGGCAGCACGGTGCGGTAGCCGATGACGCGGGGGAAGCGGATTTCCAGCGCCGCCCTCTCCGGCAGCACGGCATGCACCTGGGTGGTCTTCTTCGGCGGGGTGTAGTCGGCCTTGGAATTAGCCGGCACGAAGCTGAAGGGGATGCCGAGCACCTCGGCATATTCCGGCGCGAACATGGCGTTCCCGGCTTCGTCCACGCCGACCGGGTCGTAGGAGACACGGCGCAGCGCGCGGCCGATCACCTGCTCGCACAGCAGCTGGGTGCCGAAAGCGCGGACGCCCAGCACATGGGTGACGGTGCGCGCGTCCCATCCCTCGGTCAGCATGGAGACGGAGACGACGCAGCGGATCGGCTCGCCCAGCCGGCCGGGCTGGCCGACGGTGTTCATCACCTCGCGCAGCAGGTCGCTGTCGGTGACGGTCTCCGCCTCCGCATGGCGGCCGCGGGCGCGGAGTTCGCGCTTGAAGGCGTCGATCTCGGGAGCTGCCAGCTTGCGGAAGTTGTCCGACAGGGCCTCGCCGGATTCGAGTTCCTCGCTGTCGATGAGGATGGTGACGGGGCGCTCGACCATGCTGCTCTGGCCGATGCCGGCCTGGGTGACATTGGAGAGGAGCGGCAGGTTGCCGGGCACGATGACGCGGCGCTCGGCGCCCTCGGCGTCCGTCTCGATGCGCTCGTAGCCGGCGATCCAGTCGTG
>JBMOJU010000276.1:0-7160 GCA_049315625.1 Paracraurococcus sp. | reverse complement strand
CCCGCAGCCGGTCCAGCTCGCTGATGGCGGCCTTCTCGGCGGGCATCAGAGGCCCCAGCGCCGCCGCAGCGCCACCTGGGCGAGCAGCGCATGCGCCGCCTCCGCCCCCTTGTTGTGGCGATCATCGGCGGCACGGGCCAGCGCCTGCTGCAAGGTGTCCACGGTCAGCAGACCGAAGCCGATGGCGGCCCCCGTCTCGGCGCTGATCTGCATGACGCCGTTGCAGATCGCGTCGCAGATGAAGGTGTAGTGGTCGGTCTCGCCCTTCACCACGGCGCCGAGCAGCAGGAAGCCGTCATAGCGCTCGGCGGATTGCGACAAGGCCATGCGGAGTGCGGCCGGCAGCTCATACCCGCCGGCGACGTCCACCGTCTGGTGCAGCGCGCCGACCTCGGCGAAGACGCGCTCGGCGCCGCGCCGCATGCCGCCGACCACCTGGTCGTAGTATGGCGCCTGGATGGTCAGCAGCCGCGGCGCCGGGCCCGGGATGGGCTGGGCGGCGCGCACCGGCGCGTCGATCGTGCTCATGCGTTGTCCTTATTCGTCCTGATCAGCGGCCGGGTCTCGACGACCCGCAGCCCATACCCTTCGAGGCCGACGATCGGCCGCGGGTTGTTGGACAGCCGCACCATGTCGCGCACCCCGAGATCGGCCAGGATCTGCGCGCCGATGCCGTAGTCGCGGATCTCGGGCGGGGTGACCTTGCGGTCGTTGCTGCGCTTGACCTGCTCGCTCATGTTGGTGAGCCGCCAGTCGCGGATGATGACGACGACGCCGCGGCCGGCGGCGTCGATCATCCGCATCGCATCCTGCAGATCACCGGAGCCGATGCCGGCCACCGTGTCGTGCAGCAGGTTGGCGGCGTGCATGCGGACGATCACCGGGCCGGGCGCCGAGACGTCGCCCTTCACCATCGCCATGTGCTCGCCGTATTCGAGCGTGTTGGTATAGACCACCAGCCGCCAGTCGCCGCCGATGGCGTGCTCGATCTGGCCTTCGGTCACCCGGCGCACCAGGCGTTCCGTCCGCCGGCGGTGGGCGATCAGGTCGGCGATGGTGCCCAGCTTCAGGCCGTGGTGCTGGGCGAAGGCGACCAGGTCCGGCATGCGGGCCATGGTGCCGTCATCGTTCATGATCTCGCAGATCACGCCCGACGGGTTCAGACCGGCGAGGCGCGACAGGTCGACCGAGGCTTCCGTATGCCCGGCGCGCACCAGCGTGCCGCCGTCGCGCGCCAGCAGCGGGAAGACGTGGCCGGGGGTGACGATGTGTTCGCGGCCCAGCTCAGGGTTGATGGCGGTGGCGATGGTATGCGCCCGGTCGGCCGCCGAGATGCCGGTGGTGACGCCCTCCTTCGCCTCGATGCTGACGGTGAAGGCGGTGCTGTGCCTCGTGCCGTTGGCGGCGGCCATCAGCGGCAGGCCGAGCTGTTCCACGCGGTGGCGGGTCATCGCCAGGCAGATCAGGCCGCGGGCGAAGCGGGCCATGAAGTTGATGGCGTCGGGCGTGGCGAACTGCCCGGGGATGACCAGGTCGCCCTCGTTCTCGCGGTCCTCGTCATCCACCAGGATGAACATGCGGCCGCGCCGCGCCTCCTCGATCAGCTCCTCGGTCGGGCTGACGTAACCGGCGAAGTTGACGCGTTGCGGCGCGGCGGCGGCGGTCATGGACGGGATTCCCCTAACGAGCGCCGGCGACGGCGCCCTGGTCTGCCGACACCAGCCGGGCGACATAGCGGGCCAGGGTGTCGATCTCGATGTTCACGCGACCGCCTGGTTGCAAGGTCCCGAAGGTGGTCACGGCGGCGGTGTGGGGGATGATGTTGACCCCGAACACGTCTCCGTCAACCTCGTTCACCGTGAGCGAGACGCCGTCGATCGCCACCGACCCCTTCTCGGCCACGAAGCGGGACAGCCCGGGCGGCAGGCGGAAGCGCCAGCGCACGCTGGCATTCTCCGGCACCGCCGACAGCACCTCCGCCACACCGTCGACATGGCCGGAGACGAGGTGCCCGCCCAGCTCGTCGCCTAAGCGCAGCGAGCGTTCGAGGTTGATCCGGCTGCCCGGCCGCAGCAGGCCGAGCGTGGTCTTCGACAGGCTCTCGGCCGAGGCATCGACGGCGAACCAATCGCCGCCCAGCTGCACGGCGGTGAGGCAGCAACCGGAGCAGGCGATGGAGGCGCCGATGACGGCGGCCGCCGGCTCCGCCAGGAAGGCCGGCGAGGTGCCGATGACCAGGCGCATGTCGTTGGCGCCGCCGATCGGCTGCACCTCCCGCACCGTGCCGAGGTCGGTGACGATCCCGGTGAACATCGCTGTCAGCTCTCCTCGCGGATCAACTCGGTCAGCCAGTCGGCGCCGAGCGGGCGGCTGGCAGTCCTGGTAAATCTGGGCATGGCGGAAAGCATTGCCACCGGCAAGGGCTGCACCGCCGGCAGGCCATCGCCGCCCATGATGGCAGGGGCATGGAACCAGGCGATGCGGTCGACGAAGCCGCCGCGCAGCAGCGCCGCGGCCAGGCCGGCACCGCCTTCCGCCATCACCCGCGTCACCCCGCGTTGCGCCAGCGCGCCGAGCAGGGCGGCGAGGTCGAGGCCCGGCCGGGCGCGCGGGACGGTGAGGATATACACCCCCGCCTCGATATAGGGCGCCAGGGTGCTGGGCCGCTGGCCGGTGCGGGTGGCGATCCAGGTCGGCACCTGCCGCGCCGTGGTCACCAGCTTCGAGCCCAGCGGGGTGCGCAGCCGCGCATCGGCCACCACCCGGGCGAGCGGGACCCGGCCCATGCCGGGCAGCCGTGCGGTGAGCTCCGGGTCGTCCGCCAGGACGGTGCCGCTGCCGACCAGGATGGCGTCGTGCCGGGCGCGGATCGCATGCGCCTCGCGCCGCGCCTCCGGCCCGGTGATCCACTGGCTTTCGCCGCCGGCGGTGGCGATACGGCCATCGAGGGTCGTGGCGAGCTTCAGCGTGACCAGCGGCAGGCCCTGGGTGATGCGGCGGGCGAAGCCCGCATTGATGGCGCGGGCCTCCGCGCCGCCGAGGCCGAGTTCGACGATCACCCCGGCGTCGCGCAGCCGGGCGAGCCCCCGCCCATCGACCCGCGGGTCGGGGTCGCCGGTCGCCACCACCACCCGGGCGATGCCGGCCTTGATCAGCGCGTCGCAGCAGGGCGGGGTGCGGCCCCAGTGGGAGCAGGGCTCCAGCGTGACATAGGCGGTGGCGCCGCGGGCGGCCTCCCCGGCCCGGGCCAGCGCCTCGGTCTCGGCATGCGGCCGGCCGCCGGGCTGGGTCCAGCCGCGGCCTACCACCCGGCCGTCCCGGACCAGGACGCAGCCGACCGCCGGGTTGGGCCAGGTATTGCCGAGGCCACGCCGGGCGATGAGGAGCGCGGCATCCATGTGGGCGCGGTCGGCCGCGGGGTCTGGCATGGGGTCAGCGCGCGGACGGGGCGGTCATGCCGCCAAGGTGACGCAGCAGGGGGCGCGGCGGAAGGGGGGCCCCTACTGCAACTCGATCCCGGTGGCGCGGATCAGCGCGGCGTGGCGCGCGATGTCGGCGGCGATGCGCTCGCGGAAGGCGGCCGGGCCGAGCACCATGACGTCGCCCTGGGCCAGCAGCAGCGGCCGCGTCACCGGAGAGGCGGCGGCGGCCTCGACCAGCCCGGCCAGCCGGTCGAGGAGCGGCGCCGGCAGCCCGGCGGGTGCCACCAGCCCGTTCCAGAAGGTGGCGGTGAAGCCGGGGAAGCCGGCCTCCGCCAGCGTCGGCACCGCCGGCAGGTCGCGCCAGCGGGTGGCGCCGGTGGTGGCGAGCGGGATCAGCGCGGCGGAGCGCAGCAGCGGGGTCGAGGCCGCGGTTTCCAGCATCAGGTCGATATCGCCGGCGACCAGCGCGTTCTCCGCCGGGGCGGCGCCGCGGAACGGGGCATGCAGCAGCCGGAGGCCGAGGCTGCCGGCCCATTGCTCCATGTACAGGTGCTGCAGGTTGCCGTTGCCGGCGGAGCCGTAGACCAGGCTGCCCGGGTCCGCCTTCGCCGCGGCGACCAGCCCGGCGACGTCGCGGAAGGCCCTGCTGCGCGGACTTTTCGGGCTGGCGGTGAGGAAGAAGGGGCTGAGGGTGAGGCTGGCGACCGGCAGCAGGTCGCGCAGCGGGTCGTAGCGGATGTCGCGGTAGAGCAGGTGGTTGACGGTCATCGTGCTGGTGTTGCTGAGCAGCAGGGTATGGCCGTCCGGCTCGGCTGCGGCGACGAAGGCGGCGCCCAGGCTGCCATTGGCGCCGGGGCGGTTCTCGACCAGCACGGGCTGGCCCACGCGGGTGCGCATATCCTCCGCCAGGACGCGGGCGCAGAGGTCGGTGGGGGAGCCTGGCGGGTAGCCGACGATCAGGCGGACGGGGCGGCTGGGCCAAGGGGCGGTTGATGCCTCCGCGGCGCGGACGATGGTGGGCGCGGCGGCACAGGCACCCAGGAGGGGGGCGCCCAGCAGGGCGCGCCGGCGGAGCGGCAGCATGGCCTTCTATCCTCCCGTTTCCAGGGAGCAGACCAGAGGGGCGGGGCGGCGTCCAGCCGGGGGGGGGAGGAGTCAGCCCGGCCAGGCGGCGGGCACGCGCTGCGCCAGCCAGCGGGCGAGCGCGGCGTTCACCGCCGCCGGCTTCTCCTGCGCCATCCAATGGCCGGACTCGACCACGGCTTCGGTCAGGTCGGCGCAGGCCTGGCGCATCGGCGCGGCGAGGTCGCTGTCCAGCGTCTCGCAGGTGGTGTCATGGGCGCCGTGCAGGAACAGCACCGGCATGGCCAGCCGCCCGCCCTGCGGCGCGCGGGCGGCATAGGCGGCATTGGCGGCGTGGTTGAGGTACCAGGAATCCGGCCCGGCGAAGCCGGTGCGGGTCGGCGCGGCGACGTAGTGGCTGTGGTCGGCCGCGGTCAGCACCGCCGCGTCCAGCGGCACGTCGGGGGCGCGGTCGGCGCCGCCGAACCAGCCGCCGTCGCGGCGGATGGTCGCCGTCCGGCCCGGCTTGCCGCGGGCGGCCGGGTTGCCGCGGCGGAACAGGGCGCGGACGGTGGCGTCCACATCGGCCTCGAACACCGCGCGGGCCCGGGCGGCATTCTCCTCGTAGAAGTATTGGTAGTCCCACTGGCCCGCCGGATACTCGGCTTCGGGGTAGGTGCGGCGGTCGACCAGGGCGACCAGGTTGGGCAGGGCGAAGCCGGCGGGGATGTAGGGCACGCAGAGGTTGGCGACGGCCAGGCACCGGTCGGCGTGGTGCGCCGCCAGGCTCCAGACCACCGGGCTGCCCCAGTCATGGCCGATCCAGACGGCGCGGTCGCGGCCCAGCGCCGCCAGCAATTCCAGCATGTCGGCGGCGATGTGTTCCAGCGCGTAGCCGGCCGGCGCCGGGTGGACCGAGGAGCGGCCGTAGCCGCGCATGTCCGGTGCTACGCAGCGGAAGCCCAGGGCGGCGAAGCAGGGCAGCTGGTGGCGCCAGCTGATGGCGAGTTCCGGCCAGCCATGCAGGAACACCAGCAGCGGGCCGTCGGCCGGGCCGCACTCGAGGAAGAAGCTGGTGTGGCGGGCGGTGCGCACCACGCCTTCCCGCAATTCGAGGTCCATCGGCGTTTCCCCCGGTATCGTGGTTCGAAGGAGCTTGCGGCGGGCGATGCCGCCGCGTCCAGCGCCGCGGCGGCGCGGCCCGGGTGCGCGAAACCGGCCTGCGCTAGCGGAACATCCGCCCCCAGCGGAAGACGTTGAGCAGCGAGACCAGCGCGCCCGCCAGGTAGGTCAGGGCCGCCGCCCACAGGACGCTGCGCGCCCGCCGCAGGTCCCGGTCGGCCAGGTAGCCGCCGCGCGACAGCGCCGGCAGCGCCCGGCGGAAGCTGGCATCGAGCTCCACCGGCAGCGTCAGCGCATGGACCAGGATGCCGAGCGCCATGGCCCCGATCCCGAAGCCGAGCAGCCCCGCCATCAGGATCGGCAGATGCAGCAACACCGCGAGGAGCGGCACGCCGACGAAGACCACCACGGCGACCCGCTCGGCCTTCGCCAGCCAGCGCACCAGCCGCAGCCGCCACAGCAGCATGCGGCTGCCGTCGCGGTGCTGGACCGCGTGCGCCACCTCATGCGCCGCGACCGCGATGGCGGTGATCGACCGCCCGTCGAGATGGCGGGGGGAGAGCCGCACGGCCTGCGCCACCGGATCGTAGTGGTCGCCCTGGTCGGTGCGGTCGACGGCGACATGCGGCAGGCCGGCCAGGTCGAGCAGATGCCGCGCGAGTTCCCCGCCGGTGCCGGGCAGGTCCGGCCGGTCCCGGCCGTGCCGGGCCATCACGCCGCGGACATAGAGCGTCGGCGCGAAGAGCAGCAGCAGGAGCAGGAGGCCGGCGAGCAACATCCCCGGCCGGCCTCAGCCGCCGTCCATCTTCCCCAGGAATTCCCGGAAGTCCCGCGCTTCCCCGAAGTTCTGGTAGACGCTGGCGAACCGCACATACGCCACCTGGTCCACCTCCTTCAGCGTCATCATCACGATCTCGCCGATCTGGCGCGAGGTCACCTCGCTCTCGGCCTCGGTTTCCAGCTTGCGCTGGATGCCGTTGACGATGCGCCCGATGCGGTCCTCATCCACCGGGCGCTTGCGCAGCGCGACGCGGATGGAGCGGGCCAGCTTCTCCCGATCGAAGGGCACGCGGCGGCCATCGGTCTTGAGGACGGTGATCTCGCGCAGCTGGACGCGTTCGAAGGTGGTGAAGCGGGCGTTGCAGGCGGGGCAGGACCGGCGCCGGCGGATGGCGGCATTGTCCTCCGCTGGGCGGCTGTCCTTCACCTGGGTGTCGTCGCTCCCGCAGAAGGGGCAGCGCATGGCGGTCGCCTCCCCTCCCCTTGCGCGTCAGCCCGGATAGATCGGGAAGCGCTGGCAGAGGCCGAGGACGCGGGCCTTGACGCTCTCCTCGACAGCCGAGTTCGCGCCGGCATCATTCGCCCGCGCCAGCCCATCCAGCACCTCGCCGATCAGCTTGCCCACCTCGCGGAACTCCGCCTCCCCGAACCCGCGCGTCGTCCCCGCCGGCGTGCCCAGCCGGACGCCGGACGTCACCATCGGCTTCTCCGGATCGAACGGGATGGCGTTCTTGTTGCAGGTCAGGTGCGCCCGGTTCAGCGCCGCCTCGGAGG
>JBMOJU010000692.1:0-1643 GCA_049315625.1 Paracraurococcus sp. | reverse complement strand
CCGTCTTCGTCACCGAAGCGGATCTGGCCGTAGGTCGGCGAGGCGATGAAGGCGTAGTATTCGTCGATCGAGGCAGTGGTCTTGCCGGTGCTGGCGCGCTGCTGGACGAGGTTGCGGCCTTCCTGCTGGTTGAAGGCGATCTCGACCACGGCGCCGTAGGACAGGCCGTTGGCGGTCTTGCCGTTGACGAAGACATGGACTTGGGCGTCGGTGCTGAAGTCGTTCTTCGACAGGCGGCCCACTTCGCCGGCGCCGCCGTTGGCGAGCGATTCGGTCGAGGCCGTGCTCGGCGTCGCGGTGGCGGAGCCGGTCTGCGCCAGGTTGGCGGTGGCGCCGGCAGTGTTGTTGGCCAGGCTCGACGGCGTGGTCGAGTTGCGGCCAGACTGCTGCGTGTAGCCGTAATACGCCTTGAAGAAGCCACCGATCCGGACGGTCGGGGCTTCCTGCGCCGCCGCGAAGGACGGGGCCAGGAGCGCCGCGCCGACCACAGCGGTCGTGCCCAGCAGAATCTTACGCATCTCAATCCTCCTCACGCGCCGGACGCGCCCGGCTGTTCCCTTGACCCGCCTGCCCCCCTGACAGGAAGCCACCCCCGCGTAAGCCTGCGCCAACAGCGGATGCACCCGGGTCCCGCCCGACTATGGTGCAGCGGAACAAACGCCGGCAACCGCCCGCGTGGGCGGACCGCGACTTCCCCGAAACACTGTGGCGCGTTCGCCACATGCTCGCGATGCGGACCTGTTACGCGCCGGGCGGGGGACCAAGCCCGGCGATGGCCGCGAAACCCGCCGTCCGGCGCGGCAGGCGGCCCGCATTGCCGCCGGCGATCCCGCCCAGCGCCACCACCGGCCGGCCAGCCGCCTGCGCCAGCGCCGCCCAGCGAAAAGGCCCGAGCGCCGGTGCGCCGGGATGGCTGGCGGTCGGGAAGACCGGGGAGAGCAGCACCGCATCCGCCCCCAGGCGTCGCGCGCGCGTGAGGCCGGCCCGGCCATGCGCCGCCGCCGTCAGCAGCAGCCGGCGCTGCCGCCGGGCCAGCAGGAAAGGCAGCAGGCCCGCGGTGCCGCGCCGGTCGGGCACGTGCAGCCCGGCGCCATGCCGCAGCGCCACCCGCCCCTCCGCCGCCACCAGCAGGACCAGCCGCCGCCGCCGGGCGAGCCGCGCCAGCCCGGCCAGCACCTCCGGCGCCAGGCCGCGCGCGATCACCGCCGCCCCGGCCGGCAGCCGCGCCGCCGCCGGGCGCGGATCGGGCAGCCGCTGTGGGTCGCCGAGAAGATAGAGACGTGGCAGCCCCGGCCGCGGCTTGAGCCGCCGGGCCGCCGCCTCTAGCGTCCGCACCGCATGACCCAACCCGATGCCATCGCCGCCAACCTCGCCCGCATCCGCGACAGGATCGCCGAGGCCACCGCCCGCGCCAACCGGCCGGCCGGGTCGGTCACCCTCGTCGCCGTTTCCAAGACCAACCCGGCCGAGGCGGTGGCGGCCGCCCTGGCCGCCGGGCAACGCGTCTTCGGGGAGAACCGGGTGCAGGAGGCGGCGGGGAAATTCCCCGCGCTCCGCCCCGCCTGGCCGGATCTCCGCCTGCATGTCATCGGCGCGCTGCAGACCAACAAGGCGCGCGACGCGGTCCGCCTGGCCGACGTGAT
>JBMOJU010000691.1:0-1644 GCA_049315625.1 Paracraurococcus sp. | reverse complement strand
AGCGGGTCCATGTCGGGGCCAAGCCATAGGTCGGGCGCCATGCCGTGAGCGCGGCCCCACAAGGAGGCCCGGGTCGGGTAGAGGCGCACCCAATCTGCCAAGTGGATCGGCCTCTCTTGCTTCGCTCCGCAGTCCGTCCACCGGCCCTCCATGCGCGGTCGATTTCGTCGAACATGGCGTTGATCTGCGGCCAGCCTGCGACGTTCGCCGCTTCGGCGGATGCGGCAGAGACCGCCAGGCGGCGGCGAACATCGCTATCCGCCACATCAGGCCGCGCCCTTCGGGCCGATGGTCGGCAAGCTGTCGAGATAGGCGCGCAAGGATGCCGCGCAGATCAGGGTCCTGCTGCCGGCCTTCATGGCGCGGATGTGCCCGGACGCGATCAGTTCGTAAGCCCGTGTCCGACCGATGTTGGCGACCGGCCGAAGCTGGTCGATTGTATAGGTGAGCGGCTCAGGCTGCGACTGGCGCTGCGTCCGCGGGGTCGGTGCCGCGCCACCTTGGGCGGAGAGAATGTCCACGAGTGCCGTCCCTTCTCTTGGGCGGCCTTCGGACTGCAAGCCCACCATCGAGAAAGTCAAGAGATTTCTTGTTCTGGCGTATGCGCGCGAAGGTGCGCGACCGGCTCGATGGTGGCGGAGGCTCGCCGCCTACGGCACATCAGCCGGCGCGTGTCCTGCCGCCGCCGGCATCACCCCTGCCCGGTAGGGTCCAGCCTTGCCGCTTCGTCGCGCAGCAGTGTCGCCAGCGCCGCATAGGGAAGCCGCTGCCCCACGCCTACCGCCACGCGCGCCAGCGCGGCCACGGCGGGCGGTACGGTGCCTTCCGCCCTCATCCTCGCCCAGCCCGGGCGGTCCTTCGCGCCGGCCAGTCGCGCGAAGTCGAGGGGGTGGATGCCCAACCCCTCGCAGATGGCGCGGTATTCGGCCGTTGTCACGCTGACAGCCGATCCGCGGCAAGGCGCGCCGCGTCCTGCCGCACGCTGGCGGCAAGCGTGCGCTCGGCAGCAGTCGCACCCTCCAGCGCGGCACGCGCCAGGCGCCCGGCCTTCGCTGCCAGGCCGGCGGCCCCCTCCGCCGGGATGCTCGCCATGTGCAGCACGAGGGCCTCGCAGGCTTCCGTGGCTGCGTCCATGGAGGCGAGTGCCGCCGCCTCGCCGGGGCCGCCCTCTGCCGCACTCAGGACAGCCGCAGCCGCATCGGCCGCAGCGTCCGCACGGGCCAGCCCCGCGGCCAGGTCGAGCAACAGGGCATCAGGCCCGGCCACCGGCGCCGCAGCCGCGGCAGCGGTCGCAGTCGTCACGAGCGCGATACCGCCGGCCAGCATGGATGCGCGGCGGCGGGTGTGCATGGTAGGGAAGCGGGAAGCCTTGGTCATGGGGATACAGCCTCATGTCAGGGACAGGCCGGGCGGGTGTTCCAGCACCCGTTCGGCCGCCTTCACTGCCGGGAAGCCGTCCCGGCGCGGTGCGGTTAGGGGGCGTCGTCTGGCCAAGGCCCCCAGTGATTGAAGCGGACCAAGGCCGCCGCCATGGCTGCTTGGGAGTAGAAGCGTAGCGGCTCCGCCCCGACGTACCGGCGATACTCGGCAACCAGCCAGGCGCGGTTCAGGACGGCATCCCACGCCTCAGCGCCATCCTCAAGC
>JBMOJU010000690.1:0-1645 GCA_049315625.1 Paracraurococcus sp. | reverse complement strand
TGCCGGGCTGCGGATGCGGCAGCAGCGCCGCGGCGACCGAGGCAACGCCCGAGATCGCCGGGATGATCAGCAACGCCTGCGCGGGCGACAGGCCAAGCGCCGTCAGGATATCCAGCAGGCTCATCCCCTACCCCACCCCGTTGAGATGCCGGCCCGGCGCCAGCGGTTCATGCCCGAGATCCGAGAGCTGATGGCGCAGCGCCCCGTTCTCCTCCCGCAAGGCGGCGACCTCGATGCGCAGGGCATCGATGCCCTGGCGCATATCCTCGATCTGCTGCTGTGCAATGCGCTGGTAGTCCAGCCGCAGGGCCTCGGCATTCGCCGCCCGCTGGTCCGCCGACGCCGCGTTGGATTCGGCGACCAGCGCCCGCTCCTCGGCCACGAGATAGGCCTTGTGGCCGAGGTCAATGCGGCCGTGCAGTGCCGACATTTCCGCACGCAGCGCCTGTTCGGAGGCACGCGTCTGCGCCACCTCCGCCCGCAGCGCTTCGGCGTCCCGCCGCCATTGCTCGCTGGCGGCCTGCATTTCCTTGAATCCGACGCTGCGGCCCTTGAACAACAGGTTGCCGATCGCCGTCAGCGCGCTGCCGACGAGGCCACCGAGCACGAGGACTTCCGGCGCAAAATTCTCGCCGATCATGCGACGGCACGCAGGCGCGGCACGCGCCGGGGGCTGGCGTGGGTCATGGCGTCTCCGTTGGATTGGTCGACAGGATTGGATGCGCCGGGCCCGGCACCTGGCCGGACCCGGCACGCATACGCCGCCGCTAGTGCAGCAGCGGCAGCTTCGGCTGCCCGCTGAAGGTGATGCCGGCACCCGCCGTTGCGGTGATGGTGCCGCCATAGGGCAGCGTGACCGTCACCGTGGTGGCGGAGGTGGCGGACACCGCGGCCCCGGCCGGGATGCCGGTGCCCAGCACCGCCCAGCCGATTGTCGGCCTCTGGTAGCCGCTGGCGAAGGTCAGCACGGTCCCGCTGGCGCTGACCAGCGTCACCGCATAGTCCGCGACCAGCGGGGCGAAGCTGTCGGTCAGCATCTTGTAGAAGAAGCTGCCCGGCGTACCCGCATCGCCATAGGCCACGCTTTGCACCGCCACGTTCCCGGCCACTGCCATCGCCGCCAGCACGCCGGCCGCATGGCCGATCGCGCCGCTGGTCGGCTCCATCCGCAGCGCGCCGAACACGCTGGAACTGGCCGCGCAGGCGAAGGTGGTCAGGTAGTTGTCGCATTCCGATTCTGCCGGGGCGATCGCCTCCAGCGGGATCGGCATCATCCGGTTGGCGCCGAACCAGGTGCCGAGCGCCCCATTCGATCCGCCGGCGCCGACCGTCGCCGAGGTCTCACCATGGAAACTCCAGTACCCGGTGCCGGCGCCGGTCGAGATCCAGTAGGGCACCTTGATGAAATGGTGCCGATCGGCGCCATAGGACCCGACCGCCACCGTCTTCGTGCTGCGCGGCGCCGTCCCATCGGTGCCACAGGCATCCCGCTCATTCAGCAGCGGGTAGGTGTTCGCCCCGCTGCTGGGGAAGCTGGCATTCAGCATCCGCAGCCCCTCGCGGACATAAAGCTGCTGCATGCCGATATCGCCCGGCCAGTCGCCCGGCAGGTTGTCACCGCAATTCCAGGCATCCCAGCCCCAGG
>JBMOJU010000021.1:0-29450 GCA_049315625.1 Paracraurococcus sp. | reverse complement strand
TCTTCTACTTCGACCGGCAATTGAAGCAGGCGACGACCCTGCCGCTGGGTGCCACGCCGCTGGGCATGCTGCTGCGCGATGACCTGAAATTGTCCGGCGACGTCACCATCAGCCGGGTCGAGCGCGGCGGCGGCCTGCTGCGCATCACGCTGTTCCGCACCGGCAAGGCGGCGGAAGGCAGCCTGACCCTGGTCTTCGCCGAGGACCCGATCGAGCTGAAGCAATGGGCGGTGCTGGATGCGCAGGGGCAGGAGACGCGGGTCAGCCTGTTCCAGACCCAGTTCGGCGCGCGTTTCCCGGACATGCTGTTCGACTTCAACGATCCGCGCTTCCGCGAGGCGCTCGGCATCCCGTGAGTCCGCGGCGGCCGGGCAAGGAAGCGGTCACCCGATGGCGTGAAAACTGCATCGAATCCGCCGCCGGCATCTTGATCATGCCGCATTCGAGGATGAAGCTGCTGCCGTGATGAAACCGCTCATCGGCATATCCTGCTGCGTCAAAGCCTTCGGCATCTTCGCCACGCCGAACCATGCGGCCTCCGACAGCTATGTGCGGGTCGTGCTCGGCCCGGTCGGCGGCATCCCCGTTCTGCTGCCGGCGGCGGGGGAGGCGCTGGCGCCGCAGATCCTGCCGCGGCTGGACGGGCTGATCCTGACCGGCAGCCGGTCCAATGTCTGTCCGGATTTCTATGAAGGCCCGCCGCATGCCGAAGGCACGCCGGAGGACATCGCCCGGGATTCGACCACGCTGCCGCTGATCCGTGCGGCGATCGCCGCCGGCGTCCCGCTGCTGGCGATCTGCCGCGGCTTCCAGGAACTGAACGTGGCGCTGGGCGGCAGCCTCGACCAGCGAATCCAGGACCTGCCAGGGCGCATCGACCATTCGACGCCATCCGACCAGAAGCTGCCGCGCATCCGTGTTGCCAAGGCGCATGGCGTGCGGCTCACGCCGGGCAGCCTGCTGGCGGAGCTGTCCGGCCGCACCGACCTGCCGGTGAACTCGCTGCACAACCAGGGGGTGGCCCGCCTCGCGCCGCGGCTGGTGGCGGAGGGCTGGGCACCGGACGGCACGATCGAAGCGGTGCGGGTGCGCGACGCGGCCGGCTTCGCCTATGGCATCCAGTGGCACCCGGAATATGATTGGGAGCGCGACGCGCTCAGCCGCCGCCTGTTCGAGCGGTTCGGTGCCGCGGCGGCCGATTGGGCGGCGCGGCGTGATGCCAGCCGGGTCGGGCTGCCCCAGGCAGCGGAATAGCCGGGCCGCGCCGCACACCGCACCGCCCCGGTTGCGGTTGTGCCGCGTCACAGCTGCGCGACTTCCACGCGATATGGCCAACTTGCATGCCTGCATCGCGCAAAGACTTTTGCTTCCGAACGCACGGCCGGCTAATATCCACAGGCCAGGCCGCCTATAATGGGCTGGTGGATGCGCCGGTTTCCCCTGCCGGCTCGCCCGACCTATCCGATCGGAAGCATACAACAACGGCGCCCGGACACCCCCCTGTCCGGGCGCTTTTTTTGTGCTTTGCACGGATTTTCCGGGGCTTAGCGGAAATACTTCAAGTGGTGGGCCAAGCCGGGCGGTCTTTCGGGCCAACCGGGCCGCTGCTATGCCACGGGATATTCGATTCAACGGAGTTCCCCGCGGCATGTCCGACTACGTCATCGCTCCCCCGGCCATCGCCGCCGTGCCGATCCAGGGCAGCAGCCGGCTTTTTCCCGTCCGCCGTGTCTTCTGCGTCGGGCGGAACTATGCCGAGCACGCGATCGAGATGGGCAGCGACCCGACCCGCGAGCCGCCCTTCTACTTCGCCAAGCCGGCCGACGCGCTGGTGGTGAACGATGCCGACATGCCCTACCCGCCGATGAGCAAGTCGCTGCACCATGAGATGGAACTGGTGGTCGCCATCGGCACCGGCGGTGCCGACATCGCGGTTGCGGACGCGCTGATGCATGTCTGGGGCTATTGCGCCGGCCTCGACATGACCCGCCGCGACCTGCAGAACGAGGCGAAGAAGACCGGCCGGCCCTGGGACATGGGCAAGGGCTTCGACCATTCGGCGCCGATGGGCGCGCTGGTGCCGGCCGCCGGCATCGATCCCTCGAAGGGGCTGATCGAGCTGAAGGTCAATGGCAAGGTCACCCAGACCTCCGACCTGTCCAAGCTCATCTGGAGCGTGCCGGAGGTGATCTCCAACCTCTCCCACCTGGTCCGCCTCGCGCCGGGCGACCTCATCATGACCGGCACGCCGGAAGGCGTCGCCGCGGTGCAGCGCGGCGACCTGCTGGAAGGCGTGGTCGAAGGCGTCGGCACCGTCCGCACCCGGATCGTCTGAGATGGCGCGCAAGGCTGCCGCCGCGAAGCCGGGCGCCCCTGCCATCGTCCCGACGCGGCAGTCCCTGCGCATCGCCACCTGGAACATCAACTCCGTCCGGCTGCGCCGGCCGCTGCTGGCGGAGCTGGTGAAGGCGCTCGACCCCGACGTGCTGTGTCTCCAGGAGACCAAGTGCCCGGACGAGCACTTCCCGCTGGAGGACATCCGCGCCTTCGGCTTCCCGCACATCGCCCACAAGGGGATGAAGGGCTACAACGGCGTCGCCATTCTCTCCCGCCTGCCCATCGCGGTGCAGGCGGATACGCCCAACTGGTGCGCCAAGGCGGATTGCCGCCACCTCGCGGCGCTGGTCGACGCGCCGGGTGGCCCTGTCGAGCTGCATGATTTCTACGTCCCCGCCGGCGGCGACGTCGCGGACCGGAACGCCAACCCGAAATTCGCCCACAAGCTGGACTTCGTCGCCGAGGCCACCGCCTGGTCGGCGTCGCGCGGCGCGAAGCCCCGCAGCGTCCTGGTCGGCGACCTGAACATCGCGCCGCTCGAGCACGACGTCTGGTCGCACAAGCAACTGCTCGACGTCGTTTCCCACACGCCGGTTGAGGTCGCGGCGCTGACCGGCTGGCAGGATGCCGGCGGCTGGCACGACGGGCTGCGGCACTTCGTGCCGGCCGACCAGAAGCTCTACACGTGGTGGTCCTACCGCGCCCGGGACTGGGAGGCGGCGGACCGCGGCCGCCGGCTGGACCATGTCTGGGTCAGCCCGGACCTCGCCGGCTCGCTCGCCCGGCACGCCATCCTGAAGCCGGCGCGCGGCTGGCCGCAGGCCAGCGACCACGTGCCGGCGATGATCGAGCTCACGCTCTAGGCGCGCCGGGACGCATGATGCCCGGCATGGTCCCGGCAACCCCGTGAGCGAACCGCTTGAGCCCGCTGCTGCGGTGCCGGTCCGGGCAGGCTGCCCGGTGTGGATCCTTGCCCTCGATGCCTCGCTGGCCTGCTGTTCTGCGGCGCTGCTGGCGGATGGCGTGCTCCGCGCGCAGCGTGTGACGGAGGGCGAGCGCGGCCATGCCGCCAGCCTGCCGCCGATGGCCGCAGCGGTGCTGCATGAGGCCGGGATCGCCGCCGGCGACCTCGGCGCCGTCGCCGCGGTGGTCGGCCCCGGCGGCTTCACCGGCATCCGCGCCGCGCTGGCCCTGGCGCAGGGCATCGCGCTGGGCGCCGGCCTGCCGGTGCTGGGGGTGACGACCGGGGAGGCGCTGGCCGCCGCGATGCCGGCGGGCAGCGGCACCATCTGGTCGGTGGTCGATACGCGGCGCGGCCGGGTCGTGCTGGAACGCTTCGCCGCCGGCGCCGTGGTGGCGGAGGGACCGCCGCTGGCCTTCGACATCGAGGCCCTGCCGCTGCCGAGTGGCCGCGTGACGCTGGTGGGCGACGCGGCCGGGCTGGTGGCGGCGGCGCTGGTGGTCCGCGGCGCCGATGCCGTGCCTGGCGCCAGCCGCCAGCCCGACGCCGCCGCGGCGGCCCGGGTGGCGGCGCTGCGGCTGGCCGGGCGCATCCCGCCGCTCGCCGCCCGGCCGCTTTATGTGGAGCCGCCGGCGGTCCGCCTGCCGGGCGGCCCGCCGGCGCCGTGACGCCGCAGGTGGTGACGGCGGCGGCGGCCCCGGCGCTGGCGGCAATCCACGCCGCCGCCTTTCCGCCGCACGATGCCTGGGGACCGGACGCCATCGCGCTGATGCTCGGCATGCCGGGCGCCTTCGGTCTGGCGGCGTCGTCGGAGGGCTTCGTGCTGGCCCGCGCGGCGGCTGGGGAGGCGGAGATCCTGACGCTCGCCGTGCATCCTGCGGCGCGGCGTCGCGGGCTGGGCCAGGCGCTGATGGCGGCGGCGCTGGCCGGGGCCGCGGCGCGCGGCGCGGCGGCGATGTTCCTGGAGGTCGCCGCCGGCAATGGCGCGGCGCGGGCACTTTATGCCGGTCTGTGCTTCGTCGAGGTCGGCCGGCGCCGACGTTACTACGCGGATGGGTCGGATGCGCTGGTCTTGCGGCTGGATCTGGTGGCGACGGTGGGCGGCTCGCCTGCGGTGACAAGCAAGTAATCATCGCAGCAACCCGCCGGCAATTCAGTGGCGGGGCGGCATTCCGTGCGCCGGCATTCAACCCTTGCGCAGCAGAAGCAGCGTGGTGCCGTCCTCATGCTCCTGCTGGGCAAGCACGGCGTGGCCCTGTTCGGTCGCGGTGCGCGGCAGATTGCGCCTGGGTTCCTCGCCGCGGAGCCGGACCAGCAGGGTCTGCCCGCTTTGCATGCGGTCGAGGGCAAGTCGGGTGCGCACGAAGGTCATCGGGCAAGTTTCAGCGGTGATGTCGAGCATCCGATCGCCGGTCAGTTCTTGCGTGCAAACAGATTTCAACGGATCATGCCCTGCGAATCGCCGATACGCGTTGCGAAACGGCCACTGGTGGCAGTATAGCTCGGCGTCCGATAACGGGAAGATACGTCACATGGCTGAAGAGTCCCCCTCTGCCGATCTGCTGGGTCTGACCGCTGAAATCGTCGCGGCGCATGTATCCAACAATCCGGTGGCGCTTGCCGATCTGCCGAACCTCATCACGGAGGTTTACCGGACGTTGACCTCCGTCGGGCAGCCCGCTTCGAAGCCGCAGCCGGAGCGTCCGCAACCCGCGGTGCCGGTCAAGAAGTCGATCACGCCCGAATACCTGATCTGCCTGGAGGACGGTAAGAAGCTGAAGATGCTGAAGCGGCATCTGCAGACCTCCTACAACATGACGCCCGAGCAGTACCGCGAACGCTGGGGCCTTGGTTCGGACTACCCGATGGTGGCGCCGAACTACGCCAAGCATCGTTCCTCGCTGGCGAAAAAGATCGGGCTGGGCACCAAGCCGCGCGGCCGCCCGCCCCGCGGCGCCGTCCGGCGTGATGCCGTCGCGGCGGCGGTGACCACGCCGACGAAGCTCGGCTGATCCGGGACGCCGCCGGGCGGGCTGTGGCCCGCCGGCGGCCAGGATGATCTTTCCGCGACGGTATCCGCGCCTCCGCCATGGTGGCGGGCGGCGCGGAAGGCTATGGTCACGGCCCTGACCGAACCACGCGGGGCCGGGCGTACCGGCCGCCGACCATCAAGGGCCGCGACCGAGCCGCATGGACACGCCCGCTTCCGCCGACCGCGAGGGCATCTCACGCATCGAGAGGCTGTGCGTCGACCGCGGCCTGAAGATGACCGGCCAGCGGCGCCTGATCGCCCGCGTGCTGTCGGAAAGCGCCGACCACCCCGATGTCGAGGAGCTGTACCGCCGCGCCCATGCGCGCGACAGCCACGTCTCCATCGCCACCGTCTACCGCACCGTCCGCCTGCTCGAGGAAAAGGGCATCCTGGAGCGGCATGATTTCGGCGGCGGCCGGGCCCGCTACGAGCCGACCGAGCATGGCCCGCACCATCACCTCATCGACGTGGATACCGGCAAGGTGATCGAATTCGCGGATGACCGGCACGAGGCGCTGGCGCAGGAGATCGCCGCCCGGCTCGGCTTCCAGCTCGTCGATCACCGGCTCGAACTCTTCGGCCGCCGCTTCCCGGAGCCGAAGCCGGACACCCCGGGCCGCCGCACCCCGCGCCCGCGCAACGGGCGGGACCAGGCATGAACGACATCGCAACCGACCAGGGCTTCGGCGAACTGCGCGCCGGCAACCTCGGCGTCCGGATCGCCGAGACGGCGGCGGAGATCGATGCCTCCCTCGCGCTCCGCTTCCGCGTCTTCTACGACGAGATGGGCGCCCACCCGGATGCCGCGACCCTGGCCAGCGGCCGCGACCGCGACGAATTCGACGCGGTGGCCGACCATCTGCTGGTGGTCGACCACGATCTGGGCGATGGGCCGGAGGCGGTGGTCGGCACCTACCGGCTGATCCGCCGCAGCGCCGCCGCCACCATCGGCCGGTTCTATTCCGCCGCGGAATACGACATCGCGCCGCTGCTCGCCCTGCCGGGCGGAATCCTCGAGCTCGGCCGGTCCTGTGTCGACGCCAAGCACCGCACCCGCGGCACCCTGCAATTGCTGTGGCGCGGCATCGCCGCCTATGTCTTCCACCACCGCATCGACCTGATGTTCGGCTGCGCCAGCCTGCATGGCACCGACCTCGACGCGCTGGCGCCGGTGCTGACCTACCTGCATGCACACCACCTGGCGCCGGAGCCGATCCGGCCGCGCGCGGTCGCCGATCGCTACGTGCCGATGAACCGGCTGGATCCTGCCACGCTCGACCTGCGGGCGGTGGTGCAGGAATTGCCGCCGCTGGTGAAGGGCTATCTGCGGCTCGGCGGCTTCGTCGGCGACGGCGCGGTGCTGGACCATCAGTTCAACACCACCGACGTCTGCATCGTGGTGAAGACCGAGCTGGTCACCGCCAAATACGCCAAGCACTACGAGCGGAAGAACACCGCCGGCGTCCCGGATTAGGCCGGGTGGCGGGCGTCCCGGCGGCAGGCCCGGGTGGGGCACGACCGCCGTCCCTGCCGCCCCGGTGCCCGACATGGCGCTCAGCCGGCCTCGGCGGCCGGCCCCTCCGGCACCGGGACGTCGAAGCCGTTGAGCGTGACCGAGACCAGGCAGTAGAGGCCGACCAGGTAGATCAGCTCGGCGGCGCCGTCGCGGCCGAACACCGCGACACCCTGCTTCCAGGTGATCTCCGGCAGCACGCCGCCGGCGACCAGCGCGGCGGCGATATCGTAGGCCACCGCTTCCTCCCGCGTCAGGTCGGCCGGGCGCTGGCCGGCGACGATGGTGGCGATCTTCGCGTCCGGCAGGCCGCGCTGCTCGGCCGCGATGACATGGGCGTAGATCTCGTAGGCGGCGCGGAATTTCGCGCCGGTGACCAGGATCGCCACTTCCCGCACCGGGCGGGGCAGGTTGGTCTCGAACGACAGCGCCTTGGTCAGCGCCCAGATCGGGCCGCCGATCTTCGGCCAGTGGATCCAGGGGTTCCACGGGCCCATCAGCGCGCCGTCCGGGGCGATGGTGACGAAGCCTTTGAAGTGCGATTCGATGCCGGCCGTCATGTCGGCATGCAGCGGCTGCTGTGGCGCGTCGAGCCGTTCGGGCGGGATCAGGGGCAGGCGCATGGCGGGCTCCGGGCTGGGGACCACCCGGCTAACGCCGCACGCTGCCGTTTGATGCATGCGCTGGACGCGGGCCGCCCCGCCGCCGTAGCCTCACGTTCATGAGCGACGCCGCCCCCAGCCCCGACAAGACCCCCGCCATCCACGACATGGGTGGCCTAAGCCGCTTCCGCTGCAGCCCGGTGGAGCGCGACGAGGCGCCACCGGACGCCTTCGGCAAGCGGGTCGACGCGCTCCGCCAGGTGCTGGCGGCCAAGAAGATGATGACGGTCGACGAGCTGCGGCGGGGCATCGAATCGATCCCCGAGGACGAGTATTTCGCGCTCACCTACTATGAGCGCTGGATGACCTCGATCTGCACGCTGATGCTGGAGAAGGGCGTGATCGCGGCGGAGGACCTGGCATGAGCAACCTTGCCGTTGGGGACAGCGTCCGGGTGCGGGACGATTGGCCGGAGCGCCGCGGCCCCTGCCACATCCGCACCCCGCATTACCTGCGCGGCCGGGCCGGCACCATCGCCGCCGTACTCGGCGCCTTCGCCAACCCGGAGGATTTGGCCTTCGCCCGCCCGGCCCCGGTGCGGACCCTGTACCACGTGCTGTTCGAGCAGCCGCCGCTGTTTGCCGAGGGTGAGACCGGCGACACCGCGCTCGTCGAGATCTTCGAACACTGGCTGGAACCCGCCACACCCGAGAGGAAGGCAGCATGAGCGCCCCCGCCCGCGCGGCTTCCGTCGCCCGCCTGGAAAAACTGCTCGCCGCGCTGATCGCCAGAGGCGTCGTCACCGGCGCCGAACTGGACGAGGCGCAGGCCCGCACCGACCGCGCCAGCCCGGAGATCGGCGCCCGCATGGTCGCCCGCGCCTGGCTCGATGCCGGGTGGCGGGCGAAGCTGCTGTCCGATGGTGCCGGATGCGCCGAGGCGATGGGCGTCTCCATGGCCGGCGCGCCGCCGCTCGGCGTGCTGGAGGACAAGCCCGGCCTGCACCACTTGGTGGTCTGCACGCTGTGCAGCTGCTACCCGCGCGCCGTGCTGGGCTACCCGCCGAGCTGGTACAAGAGCTTCGAGTACCGCTCGCGCGCGATCCGCGACCCGCGCGGCGTGCTGGCGGAATGGGGCACCAGCCTGCCGCCGGGGACGAAGATCCGCGTGGTGGACAGCACCGCCGACTACCGCTGGATGGTGCTGCCGCTGCGGCCCGCAGGGACGGAGGGCTGGTCGGAGGACCAGCTTGCCGCGCTGGTCACGCGCGATGCGCTGGTCGGGGTTGCGCTGCCGGTCCTGCCGCTGGCGGCGGCGGCCGAGTAGCCTGCCGCCGGCCCGAACGGCCGGCGCGACGCAGCAGCGGGAGGACGGCATAATCAAGATCGGCGACCAGCGCGCCCCCGGCGCCGTGCCCGGCCGCCGATGAGCCAGGCTGCCGCCGAGCAGGACGGCCTGCCGATGCCGCGGCGGCTGCTCGCCATCCTCGCCGTCTCGGTCTCGATCGGCATCACCGTGCTCGACAGCGCCATGGTCAACATCGCGCTGCCGGGCATCGCCCGGACGCTCGGGATCACGCCGGCGAGCGCGACCTGGCTGCTGAACGCCTATCAGCTCACCGTCGTCACCACCTTGCTGCCGCTCGCCTCGCTCGGCGAGAAGGTCGGCTTCCGGCCGGTCTTCCTCGGCGGCTTCGCGCTGTTCGGCGTCGCCTCGCTCGGCGCCGCGCTGGCGCCGGATTTCGGCACGCTGGTGGCCTGCCGCATCGCCCAGGGACTCGGCTCGGCGGCGGTGATGAGCCTGACCGCGGGGATGATCCGCTACATCTACCCGCTGAAGCAGCTCGGCAGCGCCATCGGCATCAATGCCATGGTGGTGGCGACCGCCGGCGCCTCGGCGCCGTCGCTCGCCGCGGCCATCCTCACCGTCGCGCCCTGGCAGGCGCTGTTCGCGGTGCATGTCCCGGTCAGCCTGCTCGGCATCGCCATCGGCTGGCGGTCCCTGCCGAACCCGCCCGGCACCGGGCGGGCCTTCGATTGGACCAGCGCGGGGCTGAACATCGCCAGCTTCGGGCTGTTCTTCCTCGGGCTCGACCTGGTCCTGCATGCGACCATCCCGGCGCTGCTGCTGATCGCCGGCGGGATCGCCGCCGGCGTCCTGCTGGTGCAGCGCCAGCTCAGCCAGCCGGCGCCCTTGCTGCCGATCGACCTGCTGCGGATCCGGGTGATCGCCTTCGCCGTCGCCGCCTCGATCTGCGCCTTCTCCGCCTGGTATGCGGCCTTCGTGTCGCTGCCCTTCCTGCTGCAGGCGGCGGGGATCAGCCAGGCGGGGACGGGACTGATCATGACGCCCTGGCCGCTGGGCATGGCCTTCGGTGCGCCGATCGCCGGGCGGCTGTCCGACCGCGTGCCGACCGCGCTGCTCTGCACCCTGGGGATGGCGGCGCTGGCGACCGGGCTGTCGGTGGTCGCCAGCCTGCCGCTGCTGGGCAACGGGCTGCTGCTGGGGTCGGTGATGGCGCTGTGCGGTGCCGGGTTCGGCTGCTTCTCCACCCCCAACAACCGGACGATGGTGGGCTCCGCGCCCAAGGCGCGGGCCGGCGGGGCGGGGGGCATGCAGGCGACGGCACGGCTGCTGGGCACGACGCTGGGCACCACAGTGGTGGGGCTCTGCTTCCAGATCGAGGGGGCGGAGGGCGCGCGGACGGCGCTGCTGGCGGCCATCGGCTTCGCCGCCGCGGCGGGGGTGCTCAGCCTGGTGCGGCGGCGGATGTAGCGGCGCCTGACGCGCGGGCAAAAAAAGGGGGCCGATGGTTGCCCACCGGCCCCAAGTGGTGACCCGGTCGCCCGGCCCCAGGCCGCGACGCCAGTCACTGGGAGGAGACGTCCAAGGCATCGCCTGAACGCATACAATCTACCTCGCTCACGATTGAGTGAGAAGAAAAATATGATGAAGATTATGACATTCAAACTCGGAATGGTTTTCCGGCGGCGCGCACGAAAAAAGGGCCGGTGGTTGCCCACCGGCCCGAGTGGTGACCGACCCGTCCAGCCCCAGGCTGCGACGGATCGTCACTGGGAGGAGACGTCCAAGGAATCGCCTGAACGTGATTTGTATACAATAATCACGATTAGGTGAACATGGAGGCCGGGTGAATAACAGGACATCGGGACGATGACCCGCGACGCCCGCCCTATCCCGCGCATCATGCCCCGTATCGCCGCCGGTCTCGTCCTCCTCCTGCTCGCCGCCTGCGCCGCGCCGGCCCCGTTGCCCGGGCCGCCGCTGTCCTATCCGCCGGCGGTGCGGGACCGGATGCTGCGCATCGCCCTGGCGGAATGGGCGGACTGGGGCGGGCTCGTGGTGACGGCCGGCCAGCGCCCCGTCTCGGCGCACGCCGAGAGCGACCCGGCGAATTTCCCCCGCATCCTCGCCTATTGGCGCGCCGTGCCGCAGGACGAGGGTGCGATCGCGCGCAACCGCCGCCGCTATGCCGCCGCCCTGGCCGGCGAGCCGGACGGCGCGCTCCTCTGGCAGGAGCCCTTCTGGTCCGCCGCCTTCATCAGCTACGTCCTGCGGACCGCCGGGGTGGATCGTCGCGAATTCCCCGGCGATGCCGCGCATGCCGCCTATGTCGACGCCCTCATCGAGGATGCGGCGCGCTTCCCCACCGCCGCGCCCTTCCTGCCGCGCGGCCCCTTCGAGGCGCCGCCCCGCCCCGGCGACCTGCTGTGTGCCGATCGCGGCGCCGCGCCGATCCGCGACTGGCGCCAGCGCGCCGCCGACCAGGGCGGCTTCCGGCCGATGCATTGCGACATCGTGGTCGCGGCCGGGCCGGGCCATGTCGACGCCATCGGCGGCAACGTGCTGGATGCCGTCACCCGCACCCGTTTCCCCGCCGACGCTTCCGGGTATCTTCTCCCCGAGCCGCCGGGCGCCCCTGCCTGGTTCGCCCTGTTCGAGAACCGCCTCGGGCGGTTGCCGCCGTGGAGAGAGACGACCCCATGACCGATCTGTTTGCCCCGCTGACCCAGCGCGGCGTCACCTTCAAGAACCGCATCGGCGTCTCGCCCATGTGCATGTATTGCTGCGGCGGTGACGGGAAGCCGACCGAATGGCACCTGCAGCACCTGATGTCGCGCGCCGTCGGCGGCGCCGGCATGGTGATGACCGAGGCCGCGGCGGTGACCGCCGAGGGCCGCATCTCCCCCGACGACCTCGGCCTCTGGGAGGATGCGCAGATCCCCGGCCATGCCCGGCTCGCCGCCGGCATCGCGGCGATGGGCTCGGTCCCGGCCATCCAGCTCGCCCATGCCGGCCGCAAGGCCAGCCGCAACGCGCCCTGGGATGGTGGCCCGGCCCCGGCCGAGCGCGGCTGGACACCCGTCGGCCCCTCCGCCGAGGCCTTCGACGACTACGCCACCCCGCGGGCGATGGAGGAGGCCGAGATCCTTGCCGCCATCGCCGCCTTCGCCGCCGCCGCCAAGCGCAGCGTGCAGGCCGGCTACCGGGTGATCGAGCTGCATGCGGCGCATGGCTATCTCGGCCACCAATTCCTCTCGCCGCTGTCCAATCGCCGCAACGATGCCTGGGGCGGCGACCTCGATGGCCGCGCCCGCTTCGTGCTGGAGATGAGCAAGGCGACGCGGGCCGCCATCCCGGACGAGATTCCGCTCTGGGTCCGCGTCTCCCACACCGATTGGGTCGAGGGCGGCTGGACGACGGCGGAGACGGTGGAACTCTCCCGCCGGCTGAAGGCGCTCGGCGTCGACCTGATCGACGTCTCCTCCGGCGGGCTGCATCCGGCGCAGAAGATCGCGCTGGCCCCGGGCTACCAGGTGCCGGGGGCGGAAGCCGTGAAGACCGGCGCCGGGATCGCGGTGGCCGCCGTCGGCCTGATCACCGAGCCGGCGCAGGCCCAGGCGATCCTGACCGAGGGCCGCGCCGACCTGATCCTGTTGGCGCGCGGCCTGCTGCGCGACCCCTACTGGCCGATCCACGCCGCCTCGGCGCTGGGCCGGACCGAAGTGCTGCGCGTGCCGCCGCAATATGAGCGCGGCTGGGCCACGCTGGGGCGGATGCAGAAGGACCCGGCGATCGTCGGGCCGCAGCCGGCGCTATAGCGGGACGGGGGGCCACCCCCACCCGTCGGACGCATGCGTTCTGCCCCCCGCCGGCGGGAGCGGGGGAGGAGCGTTCCCTCCCTCGCTTTGCGGGGGAGGGCCAGGGTGGGGGTGCCGCCCAACCACACGACAGGGAGGAACCAACGATGCCTGCCTACCTCATCGCCAATATCCGTGTGAAGGACCCGGCCAAATTCGCCGAGTACCGCGACAGGGTCGCGCCGATGATCGCGCGTCGCGGCGGCCGCTACCTGGTGCGCGGCGGCGCCGTTACGGCTGTCGAGGGAACGCCCGGCCTCGAGCGCGTGGTAATCATCGAATACCCCGACATGGAATCGCTGCGCGCCTTCTACTTCAGCGACGAATACGCGCCGCTGATCGCCCTGCGGCAGGAAGCGTCGGACGGCGACGTCGCGCTGGTCGAGGGCTACGCGCCGGGCTGATCGCCCGGCGCGCGCCGCCTACAGCATCTGCCCGCCATCGACGATGATGGTCTGCCCCGTCACCCAGCGCGCCGCCGGCGATGCCAGGAACATCGCCACCTCCGCCACTTCCTCCGGCGTGCCGAGCCGGCCGAAGGGGATGCTGGCGAGGATGCCGTTGTAGAGCTTCGGGTCGGAGGTCTTGCGCGCCTCCCACGATCCGCCGGGGAATTCGATGCTGCCTGGCGCCACCGCATTCGCGCGGATGCCCTTCGCCGCGTACATCGCCGCCTGGGACTGCGTGTAGTTGATCAGCAGCGCCTTCACGGCCGCGTAGGCCGGCGTGCGGAGGCTCGGCCGGTAGCCGGAGATGGAGGAGACGTTGACGATGCAGCCCTTCGACGCCTCCAGGAAGGGCAGCGCCGCATGCGTCGCCCGCACCGTCGCCATCACGTCCACCGAAAGCCCCTGCGCCCAATGCTCCTCGGTGTCCTGGCTGCCGAAGCCGGAGGCGTTGTTGACCAGCACGTCGATGCCGCCCAGCGCCTCGGCCGCCGCGGCGACATAGGCGGTGACCGCGGCGCGGTCGCCGAGGTCGCAGGTGCCGGCATGCGCGGCGACGCCGAGGGCGGCGATCTCCGCCCGCGTCGCCTCCAGCGGCCCCGCGCCACGGGCGCAGATCGATACCGCCGCACCTGCCGCGGCGAAGCCCAGCGCGGTGGAGCGCCCGATGCCGCGGCTGCCGCCGCAGACCACAACGCGCCTGCCCTTGAAATCGAACATCCCTGTCGTCTCCCTCAAACTCTCTCGCGCCAGGCGGCCATCAGCGCCGCACCGGTCATCAGGTCCGCGTATTTCTGCCCCATGTCGAACAGGTTGGCCTCATGCGGGGCGATCGCCCGGTCGCCGACGCAATCGGTCAGGCAGATGGTGCGGAAATTATGCTGCAGCGCATCCACCACGGTGGCCCGCACGCAGCCCGACGTGGTGCAGCCGGCCACCGCCACCGTATCCACCCGCCGCATCGAGAGCCACCCCGCCAGCTCGGTGCCGAAGAAGGCGGAGGCATTGCGCTTGCGCAGCACCAGCTCGCCCGGCGCCGGGGCGAGTTCGGGGACGATCTGCGACAGCGGGCTCGCCTCGGTCAGTTTGCGCAAGGTCGGCACCTTGCGGGTGAAGCCGCCGGCATCCGCGCCGTCATCGGCATAGACCACGCGGGTATGCACCACCGGCCAGCCCTGCGCGCGGGCGAAGGCCAGCAACGGCACGGTATTCTCGATGGCATCTGCGATGTTGCCACCGCCGAAATGCGCCGGATCGGTGAAGCCGACGACGAAATCGACGATGACGAGCGCCGGCGCGACGCCGAGACCGCTCGACTGTCCCATGCCCTGCGCGGCGTAGATCCCGATCTCCGGATGGCTCATGCGACGTTCTCCAGGTCCCGCAGCGACTGGATCAAGGAGCTGCGCAGCAGATGCGCGCGGTGCTTCGCCGGATCCGCCTCGATCGCCCGCAACTCGTCATGGTAGGCGCGGCGCGTGGCCGGGTCGCGCTGGTTCAGCATCTGCCGGTTGCGCAGCGCCTGCGCCTGCACCACGTCGAGCGCCACCTTGCGGCGCTGCCGCTCGTAGCGCCCCAGCGTCTCCACCGGCGCGCCGCGCCACACCGCGATCAGCGTCGAAGCCAGGTTCATCGCGTCGTGCACGCCGCCATTCATGCCCATCCCGCCGAGCGGATTGTTGACATGCGCCGCATCGCCGGCGAGTGCGACCCGACCCACCAGGTAGCGCTCCGCCACCCGCTCATGCACCCGGTAGATGGTGCGGTGGCGCAGCGCGTACGGCGTGCCGGTCGGCAGCACGCCCTGCATGCGCGCCTCCAGCCGCTCGGGCGCCAGCAGCGTCGCCTCCGGCTCGCCCGGGTCGGTCGGCAGCAGCAGGCGCCACAGGCTTTTGGTCCGCAGCAGCACGAACCATTCCTCGGGGTCGGAGATGTAGGCGATGTCGGCCAGGTCCGGCATCGCCTCGTGGAAGGGGAAGGGCGTGGACAGGGTCAGGTACAGCTCGGGGATCGTCATCCCCTCGAACCCCACGCCCACCGCCTTGCGCACCGCGCTGCGCGCGCCGTCGGCGCCGATCAGGAAGGCGCCGGCGAATTCCTCCGTGCTGCCATCCGGCCGCGCCACCTCCAGCACCACGCCATCGGCATCCTGGCGCACACCCTCCGCCCGCGCATCATAGACGAATTCGACATCCGGGTTGGCCGCCAGCCGGTCGCGCAGCAGCCGGGTCAGCCGCCACTGCTCGCATTGCAGCCGGTAGGGATGCGCCGTGTCGTCGCGCAGCAGACCGAGGTCGAAGGTGGCGACCGGGCCGGTGGCGCGGTCGCGGAACTGCCAGTACGGGCAGATCAGCCCCATGCCGATCATCGGCTGCACCACCCCGAAGCGCTCCAGCATGTCGAGCGTCGGCGGGTGGAAGGTGGAGGCGCGGAGGTCGTCCGGCAGGTCCCGCTCCGCCTCCAGGATCGTCACCGGGATGCCCGCCTCGGCCAGCGCCGCCGCGGCCACCATGCCGACCGGCCCGGCCCCCGCCACCAGGATGCGTCGCTCCGCCATGCCATCCCCGTCCGCTGCGGTGCGAAGGCTAGACGCCCCGGGCGCCGCCGCCCAGCCGGGGTTGATGCCGGCGCCGGCGGCGGCATCTGTGAGGGGCATGCACATCCCCTGCCTCGACCGCCGCCCGCGCGTGGCGCTGGTCCGTCTCTCCGGCGCCATCGCCGCCCGCCCCGGCTTCGGCGGCGGCATCAGCCTGGCCGGCACCGGCCCGGTGCTGGACCGCGCCTTCGCCCTGAAGCGGCTTTCGGCCGTCTTCCTCGTCATCAACTCCCCCGGCGGCTCCCCGGTGCAGTCCAGCCTGGTCGCGGCCCGCATCCGCCGCCTGGCGGAGGAGAAGAAGCTCCCCGTCATCGCCTGCGTCGAGGATGCCGCAGCCTCGGGCGGCTACTGGATCGCCTGCGCGGCCGATGAGATCGTGGCCGATGCGTCCAGCATCCTGGGCTCGATCGGCGTCATCTCCTCGGGCTTCGGCTTCACCGGCGCGATGGAGCGGATCGGCGTGGAGCGCCGCCTGCGCACCGCCGGGACGGAGAAGAGCTTCCGCGACCCCTTCCGCGCCGAGACGCCGGAGGACACGGCGCGGCTCGACACCCTGCTGGAGGACCTGCACGGCGAATTCCGCGCCTGGGTCACCCTGCGGCGCGGCGCGATGCTGAAGGCGCCGCCGGAGGAATTGTTCACCGGTAGATTTTGGCTGGGGCGGCAGGCGGTGGCACTCGGCCTCGCCGACCGGCTGGGCGATGCGGACGGGGAGGCGAAGCGCCGCTTCGGCGACACCGTCCGGCTGATCCCGGTCGGCGGCCCGCGCCCGCCGCTGCTGCGCCGGCTGCTGCCGGGCCTCTCGGCCGAGGCGCTGCTGGCGGCGGCGGAGGAACGCGCGGCCTGGGCGCGGCTGGGGCTGTAGAGCGGGATGCGTTGCGGCGGAATCGCCGAGAACGCTGAATCCCGCGACCAGACAAAGACCGAGGCGGGCTGCGTGAGCGCAGGCGAACGCAGCCTGCTGGAGCCGGCCGCCGGGGTCAGCCGCGGCCCGCCCCGGTGCGCGACAGCGGCACGTCGATTTCGCAGATCAGCCCCTCCGCCCCCCAGAGCCGGGTCAGCTGGCCACCAAGCTGTCGCTCGACCGTGGTCTCGATGACGCGGGACCCGAAGCCGCGACGCTCCGGTGGCCCCAGCATCGGCGGCCCGCCGGCTTCGACCCAGCGCAGCCGCAGCCGCCCGGCGGGACCCGGCGGCTCCGCCCGCCAGGCGATCGTCACCCGCCCGCCTGGCACCGAGAGCGCGCCGTACTTCACCGCATTCGTCGCCAGCTCATGCGCCACCATCGCCAGGGGCTGCACCATCTCCAGCGCCAGCATATGGCCGGCGCCCAGCAGATCCACCCGCGGCCCGGCCGGGCCGGGCTGCCCGGGGGCCTGGTCGGGGGCGGGCCCGGCGATGAAAGGCGCCAGCTCCCCGGTCAGGATCGCGCGCAGGTCGGCACCCCGCCAGTGATCCGCGGCCAGCAGATTATGGACCCGCGCGATCGCGGTCACCCGGCCCTCCACCGACCGGGCATAGGCTGCCGCATCCTCCTTCGGGGTGAGCCGCAGCGCCGCCTGCACCACCGCCAGCGCGTTCTTCGCCCGGTGGTTCACCTCCCGCGCCAGCAGCATCTGCTGCTCCTCGGCCTGCTTCCGCGCAGTGATGTCGACCAGCGACACCAGCGCCATGTCATCCATGATCTCGGCGCCGATCAGCACGTCCAGGATCGTGCCGTCCTTGCAGCGCAGCCGGGCCTCCGTGGCGGCGGCCTTGCCCTGCTCGGCGATGGATTGCTGCATCGTTGCCTCCCACGGCACCGGGAGGTCGCTGTGGTCGTCCGCATCCGGGTAGGCGCGCCGGGCCCAATCGGCGACGGTCGGGACATCGTCCAGGGTGTAGCCGAAGCTCTGCACGAATTGCCGGTTGACGAAGAGCACTTCGCCGCACGTGCCGAGCCGGCTGCAGATCAGCGGGGTCGGCACGCGGTCGAGCATCCGCCGCATCCGCTGCTCGCTGGCCTGCAGCCGCGCCTCGGCGCGGCGGCGTTCCTCGACCTGCTCGTTCAGGGACTCGGCCAGCCCCTCGGCCGCCCGCTGCGCCGCGGCGGTGCGGCGCTGCAGCCGCTGCATCTCGGTGATGTCGACATGGGTGCTCATGCCGCTGCCATCCGCCGCCCGGTGCTCGCTCACCCGCACCCAACGGTCGCCCGGCAGCGGCAACTCGAACGGCGCGCCGGCGAAGCGTGCATTGTCGGCCAGCGAGAGCATCGCCTCCGCCGCCCCCGGCTGCTCGCCCCACAGGCCGGCGAACAAATCGGCGAAGGGCCGGCCGACCATGTCGACCGCGGGGTCGAGGCCATAGAGGGCGGCGAAGCGGCGGTTGGCGAAGAGGATGCGGCCGGCCGCGTCCCGCGCCAGCAGCCCATCCGCGATGAGATCGTCCTGATCGCCGGCCGGCAAGCGGCCGGCCCCCTGCAGGTCTGGCGACCGCGCCGCGTTGCCCTGCGGGGCGGCGATCGGCAGCCAGATCCGCAGCCGGCCGCGATCCGCCAGGCGCTGCGACGCGACCCGCAGCCATTGCCCGCGATGGAGGAACTCGAAGGGCCAGGATTGCTGCTGGTGCCGCGCCACGCCGTCGGCGACATGGCGTTCGAGATGCGGCATCTCCGCGGCGCTCAGCCGGCTCCGGTAGAACCGCCTGAGATTCTCGCTGTAGTGCTCGCCCGGTTTGACCTGTCCCGCATGTTCCGGGAACAGCCGCAGAAAGCTGGAATTCCACAGCAGGGTTCGATCGGCTGCGTCGAACACCGCCGCGCCAAGGCCAAGGTGGTCGAGCGCCTGAACGACCGGCGTGATCGTTTCGGCAAGATCGGCTGTCATGGGAATACCCGGGCGGATCATGGCCGGGATCGTCCGGATCACCTGCCCGCAGCCGCGCAAGACAGGTCCAGCGCCTCAGCCGACCTGTGCCCAGGTACTGCCCCAGGGCGATTGCTTCAATGGTTTTATTTCAACCTTTGCGAGTGACCTTCAACGCTCCCGCAGCGTACTGCGCCGAGGCCCGGGCGGGCCCTGCGCGCCCAGGTTGCGGCCCGCCGCGGCGCGGGCGAGTCCGTCTCAGCGGCGGCCGCCACTGCCCGCCCCGCGCCCGCCGCCACCCGGTCCAGCACCATCGAATCCGCGGCCATGCCCCGGGCCGCCACCCGGCGGGCCACCCGGCCCACCGCCCGGGCCGGCACCCGGCCCGCCCGGCGGCGGTGCGCCGCGTTCGCCGATCGCCGGCGCCGTGCCGATCCGCGCCCCCACCAGCGCGCCCTGCGGGCCGCGGATGCCGGCATCGAGGATGACCCGCGCGCCCGGCGCACCGCGCACCCCCGCCAGCGCGCCGAGGCCCGCCGGCCGGCCGAGCGGATCGAGATAGGTCTCGATCGACAGCAGCGCGACCTTGCCGCCGAAGGGGTTGACCGGGTCGGGCCGGATCGCCTCCACCACCGGGCCGGCGGCGCCGAGGCGGCCGAGCACGCAGACCGGCGCCCCGGGCTGCGGCGCCGCCACGTCGCGGGCGAGGGCCACCGGCTGGCCGCTGACCGCGGTCCGGTCCGGCGCCGCCGCCCATACGCCGCGCAGCAGGAAGCCGCGCTCGGCCGGCCAGGGATCGATGCGGCTGGCGATGATGGTTCCGTCGGCGCGGCGCAGACCGGAGATGGCGACCCATTCGCCCGGCCGGATCTCGGGCCGGGCCGCGGGCAGCAGCACGGCCTGGCCAAGGATCACCGCGCCCGTCGCCCCGTCGAGCCGCTGCACCGGCCCGGCGACGACCAGCCGCGCCTCGACCGCCGCGGCGACCAGCCCGCCCGACCGTCCCGGCCCGGCCAGCGCCGCGACCACATGGCCGAGCCGCAAATCGGCCGGCGTCAGCGGCCAGCCTTCCAGGGTCATCGGCGTCGCCTCCGGCAGCTCGATCCGCCGGCCATTGACCCAGATGCTGCCGAACTCGGTCACGGTGCCGACGATGCCGGTGCCGCCGATCCCGCGATCGGCGATGGCCCCGGTCCCGCCGATGCCGCGATCGGTCCGCTCCGCGCCGCCCGGCTCCGCCACGCAGGCGGCCAGCGGCAGCAGGAACAGGCCGCCGGCGGCGCGGCGCGACAGCAGGCGGCGTTCGGTCACGGCGTGGTCCCCCCGGCCGGCGGCGCGGAGGCCGGATCGGGGGCGGAATACACGAAGATGCCGGCGGTGAAACGCTGCGCCGTCGCCGGCGTCGGCGGGTCGCTCTCGGCCATGGCCACCGCTGCGGCGTTCAGCCGGGTCAGCATCTCCATCCCCAGCGCCTCCGCCTGGGCGGCGAGCGCGGCGATGGCGGCGGGCGACAGGCCGTCGAAGGCGAGCGTCCGTTCCAGCATCGGCGGCGCCCCGCCCGTCAGGTTGTGCGCCGCGGTGGCCAGGTGGTCGGACAGGTTGCGGCCGAAATAATAGGCCAGCCGGTCGGTCCCGCCCTGCGGCACCTCGGCGGCGGCGGCCACTTCCAGCAGCCCGTCCGGCGCCTCGATCACCAGGCCGGTGCGCAGCAGCTCGTCCAGCAGGGTGCGCGGGCGGATGTCGCGGCTGATGCCGGCGACCAGCGCCTCGAAGCTGCGGCCGCCATCGCCGGGGCGCGGGGCGCGGGGCAGCGCCAGCGGCCCGCCATCATCGCCGCGCCAATCGGGGTGGCCGATCCAGCGGCTGACCACCTGGGTCGCCAGGGTGGCGGCGACGGCGGGTGGCGACGCCTCCGGCGCCTCCTGGCGGAGCTGGCTGATATCCTTGCGGTGCAGCCCGGTCAGCAGGGCGATCCGGCTGTCGCTCATCGGCCGGCCGGGCAGGGCGAAGCCGCGCTCGGCCTCCGCCAGGTAGGCCCGCTTCAGCAGGCCGAGCAGCGCGGGGTAGGGGATGCCGAAATGGATCAGCACGCGGACCAGCGGGCCGAGCACGCGGCGCATGGCCGCGAGAACGGCATCGGGCGGTCTTCCCGGCTGGTCCGCACCCTGGTCCTGCATCGCGGCCTCATTCTGACCCGGAAGCGCGCGGCGCGGGAGGGCGTGCGCGGCCGGGCATGGCGACGGGACGGGAGATAGCACGATTCCGGTTGACGTGGGAAATTATCCCACACATTCTGCGCCCAGATCGTGGGACAATTTCCCACAATCCGGGTCCGGTCCGACCGGCCCGATCCGGTTGCCATCGCGTCGCCCCTCCCGCCCGGAGGCGTGCGGCCGCCAGACAGGGATGTTCCGTGCCATGCTGAAGCCAAAACCCGTCCCGGGGACCACCGCCGGCCCGGCCGTCGACCACGGGTCCTTGCACGACCCGATGCCGCCGGTCGCCGTGCCCGGCCCGGCCGCGCCACCGTTGGAGATGCTGCGGCCGGTCGCCCCGGCGAAGGCCGCACCGCCGGCGCCGCACGCCCCGCCGGCCCATGCGCCCGCGCCACCGCCGGCGCATGCGCCCACCCCGCCGCACCAGATCGAGTACCGCAGCATCGACGGCAGCGGGAACAACCTGGCCCACACGACGGAAAACGCCGCCGGCGCCGATTTCGGCCGGATCGGCCCGGCGCATTTCACCGACCATGTCGACGCGATCGACACCAGCGGCCCGAACGCCCGGACCATCAGCAACATCGTCGTCGCCGGGAATGGCGACCTGGCGAACAAGGAAGGCCTCTCGGGCATGATGTATGCCTGGGGCCAGTTCGTCGACCACGACCTCGACCTGATGAAGTCGGACGGCAAGACCGACATCAGCATCGCCATCCCGGCGGGCGACCCGGACCTGTCGGCCAGCAAGATCACCATGACGCGCACCGTCATCGATTCCGCCACCGGGCATGACGGCAAGGCGGCCGCCGCCATCAACCACGTCACCGGCTGGCTCGATGCCTCGCAGGTCTATGGCTCGGACGCCGCGACGGCGGCCAGCCTGCGCGGCGCCGACGGCCATATGACCACCTCGGCCGGCGGCAACCTGCCGATCGTCAACGGCATGTTCGCCGCCGGCGACAGCCGCGCCGCGGAGAATCCCGACCTCACCGCGCTGCAGGTGCTGTTCGTGCGGGAGCACAATTACCAGGTGGACCTGCTGGCCAAGGCGCACCCAGACTGGACCGGGGAGCATCTGTACCAGCAGGCCAAGGCCATCGTGACGGCCGAGATCGCCCACATCACCTACAGCGAATTCCTGACCCACCTGCTGGGCAAGGGCGCGATCGCCGCCTACCAGGGCTACAAGGCCAATGTCGATGCCTCGATCTCCGAGGAGTTCGCCGGCGCCGCCTTCCGCTTCGGCCATTCCATCGTCTCCGCCAACCTCCAGAAGGTCAGCGAGACCGAGGCGGAGGCCGGCGCGGCGGTGACGCTGAAGGACGCCTTCTTCCAGGACCCGGCGGCCTTCGAGGCCGATGGCGGCGCCGCCGGGCTGCTGCGGCACCTGTCGGGTGATCTCTCCAATGCGCTCGACGTGCATATCGTCGACGACCTGCGCAACTTCCTCGACGTGCCGCCGGTGGCGATGGACCTCGCCGCCATCAACATCCAGCGTGGCCGCGACCTCGGGCTAGGCACCCTGAACGAGACGCGGGTGGCGCTCGGCCTCAAGCCCTACAAGGATTTCGCCGACATCACCTCGGATGCCACCACCGCCGCGGCGCTCAAGGCGGCCTATGGCAGCGTCGACAAGGTCGATCTCTGGACCGGCGGCCTGGCCGAGGACCACGCGCATGGCGGCATGGTCGGGCAGACCTTCGGCCTCATCATCGCCCACCAGTTCGAGGCGCTGCGCGACGGCGACCGGCTCTGGTACCAGAACCAGGGCTTCGACCAGGCGACGCTGGACGCGATCGACCACACCACGCTGTCCGACCTGATCCTGCGCGACACCGACACGCAGCACATCCAGGCCGACGCCTTCGTCTACTACGACCGCCACGGCGGCCTGGCCTCGGGCGCCGAGGTCGAGCATCCGGAGGCGCCGCAGCTCGTCATCGGCGCGGCCGGAGCGGATACGCTGCTGGGCGGGGCGCAGGGCGACATGCTGGTGGCCGCGAGCGGCACGCAATGGCTGACCGGTGGCGCCGGGGCGGACCTGTTCGTCTTCGGCGCCACCGGCACGCAGGCGACCATCACCGATTTCCGGCCCGGGGTCGATCATATCGAGATCGAGCTGGCCGGGGTCCACCGGCTGGCCGACATCGCCATCCGGATGGTGGGCGGCCATGCGGTGCTGGACTTTGCCGGGGATACGGTGACGCTGCTGGGCGTGACCGCGGCCCAGCTTTCGGCCGGGGATTTCCTCTTCGCCTGAACCGGTGCCGGCCTGCCGCGGGGTGGCGGGCCGGCCCCCCCTATGTTCCGCGGCCTCCGCATGGCAAAACGCGCCGCATGCAGACCGCCAGCCTCGCCCCGGCCCCCACCGCCAAGCCGCCCAGCTTCCAGGAGCTGATCCTGCGGCTGCATGCCTATTGGTCGGCGCAGGGCTGCGTCATCCTGCAGCCCTATGACATGGAGGTCGGCGCCGGCACCTTCCACCCGGCGACCACGCTGCGGGCGCTGGGGCCAAAGCCCTGGAAGGCGGCCTATGTCCAGCCGTCCCGCCGCCCCGCGGATGGCCGGTATGGCGAGAACCCGAACCGGCTGCAGCACTACTACCAGTACCAGGTCATCCTGAAGCCCAGCCCGGCCGACCCGCAATCGGCGCTGATCGGCAGCTACCGCGCCATCGGGCTCGACCCGCTGGTGCACGATGTCCGCTTCGTCGAGGATGACTGGGAAAGCCCGACGCTGGGTGCCTGGGGCCTGGGCTGGGAAGTGTGGTGCGACGGGATGGAGGTGACGCAGTTCACCTATTTCCAGCAGGTCGGCGGCATCGCCTGCGAGGTCCCGTCCTGCGAGATGACCTACGGCCTCGAACGCCTGGCGATGTACATCCAGGGGGTCGAGAACGTCTACGACCTGGATTTCAACGGCCAGGGCGTGAGCTACGGCGAGGTGTTCAAGCGGGCGGAGGTGGAGTTCAGCCACCATAACTTCACCCATGCCAGCGTGGAAAAACTGTTCCGCCACTTCCAGGATGCCGAGGAGGAGTGCCACGCCCTGCTGGCCGAAGGGCTGGCGCTGCCGGCCTATGACCAATGCATCAAGGCCAGCCACCGCTTCAACCTGCTGGACGCCCGCGGTGCGATCAGCGTGACCGAGCGCGCGGCCTATATCGGCCGGGTGCGGGCGCTGGCGAAGGGCTGCTGCGAGGCGTGGATCAAGGGCGGGGCCTAGGGTAGAATGGTGGCCAGCGTTCTACCCCGGAGGCTCCGATGGGCCAGCTGAACATCAAGGACGAGGCGCTGATCGCCGACGCCAAGGCGCTGGCGGAATTGCTCGGGACCACGACCACGGATGCGGTGCGCCGCGCCGTGCAGGAACGGCTGGGTCGTGAACGGGACGATCGCGACGCGGCCAGGCGGCAGAAATTCGAGGCGCTGATGGCGATTTCCGAACGCGCCTCCAAGCTCTTCCCGCCCGGCACCACCAGCGACCATTCCGACTTCTACGACGAGAATGGCCTGCCGAAATGATCATCGACACCTCGGCGGTCATGGCGATTCTGCAGAGCGAACCGGAAGCCGGCGCCTTCAACCAGGTGCTGGCCGACATGCCGAGCGTCGCGATCTCCGCGGCGACGCTGGTCGAGCTCGGCATGGTGTCGGAATCGCGCGCCGGGTCGGCCGCCGCCGAGGAGGTCGAGGCCCTGATCGCCAGGGCCGACATCGCCGTCATCCCCTTCACGGCCGAGCATGCCCGGATCGCCCGTGACGGCTGGCGCCGCTTCGGCAAGGGCCGTCACCCCGCTTCGCTCAACCTCGGCGATTGCTTCGCCTATGCCCTGGCGAAGGCGCGCAACGAGCCGCTGCTGTTCAAGGGCGACGATTTCTCCAAGACCGACGTAAAGGCCGCGCTGCCGCCCCATGCCTGAACTTCTGATCGAGCTCTTCTCCGAGGAAATCCCGGCGCGCATGCAGCGCGACGCGGCGGAGGCGCTGTGCGCGGCGCTGCTGAAGGCGCTCGCCCCGCTGATGACCGTGGCGCCGCGGCCGCTGCACGGCCCGCGCCGGATCGCCGCGGTGGGGGAGATGGCGGCGCGCGCCGAGACGCCGGGCAAGGAGGAACGCGGGCCGCGCACCAGCGCCCCCGAGGCGGCGCTGGAGGGGTTCCTGCGCAAGCATGGCGCGACGCGCGAGCAACTGACCCAGGAAGGCCAGTTCTGGGTGCTGCAGAAGCCCGGCGCGGTGATGGAGGCGGCAGCGCTGGTGGCCGAGAAGCTGCCGGGCATCCTGCGCGGCTTCCCCTGGCCGAAGAGCATGCGCTGGGGCACCAGCGACTTCGCCTGGGTGCGGCCGCTGCAGCGCATCCTCTGCGTCCTCGACGGCCGGCCGGTACCCTTTGCGCTGGCGCAAGGCGCGGATGCGGTGCATGGCCTAAGCGCCGCCGACCTGACGGAGGGGCATCGCGTGCTGGCCGGGACCGAGCCCTTCGCCGTGCGGTCCTTCGCCGAGTACGCGGCCGGGCTGCGTGACCGCTTCGTCATCGCCGACGCGGCGGAGCGGGAGCGCATCATCGAGACGGGGATCAACCAGCTCGCCGCCGAGGCGGGGCTGGAGGTGGTGCCGGACCGTGGCCTGCTGACCGAGGTCGCCGGGCTGGTCGAATGGCCGGTGCCGCTGCTGGGGCGGATCGACGACGCCTACATGGATTTGCCGCCGGAGGTCATGCGCACCTCGATGCGGGTGAACCAGCGGTATTTCGCGCTGCGGCACCCGGATGGAAGGGCGGCGGCGCGCTTCGCCGTGGTGTCCAACGTGACGCCGCAGGATGGGGGTGCCGCGATCGTCGCGGGGAATGAGCGGGTGCTGCGGGCGCGGCTGTCCGATGCGCGGTTCTTCTGGGACCAGGACCTCAAGCAGCCGCTGGAGAGCGCCCTGGCGAAGCTGGACGGGGTGGTGTTCCACGCCAAGCTGGGGACGCAGGGCGCCCGGGTGGCGCGGCTGGAGCGGATGGCCGGCCTGATCGCGCCGATTGTCGGCGCCGACCCGGCACTAGCGACGCGGGCGGCGAAGTTGGCCAAGGCCGACCTCGCCACCGGGATGGTCGGCGAATTCCCCGAATTGCAGGGGGTGATGGGCCGCTACTACGCGCTGAAGGGCGGCGAGGATCCGCGCGTGGCGGAGGCGATCGGGGTGCATTACCGGCCGCTCGGGCCGGGCGATGCGGTGCCGTCCGAGCCGGTGGCGGTGGCGGTGGCGCTGGCCGACAAGCTGGACCAGCTGGCCGGCTTCTTCGCGGTGGATGAGCGCCCGACGGGCTCCGGCGACCCTTATGCGCTGCGCCGCGCCGCGCTCGGCGTCATCCGCCTGGTCCGGGAGAACGGGCTGCGGCTGGCGCTCGGCGACGTCATCAGCGAAACCTTCTTCGGCTACCCGCAGGCGGTCGGCAGCACGGCGAGCCCGGAATTCGGCATGGCCGTGGCGACGGAGACGATGAAGACCGGCTGGCAGGCGCCGGCCGGGTCGCGGCATCCGCCGATGGTCGCGGCCTTCGCCGCCGGGCTGCTCGACTTCCTCATCGAACGCCTCCGCGTCCAACTCCGCGCCGAAGGCGCCCGGCACGACATCCTCACCGCCGTGTTCGGCGCCACGCCGGATGACGACCTCACCCGCCTGCTCGCCCGGTCCGACGCGCTCGCAACAATGTTGGCCACCCCGGACGGCGCCAACCTCCTCGCCGCCTACAAGCGCGCCGCCAATATCCTGCGGATCGAAAACCGCAAGGATGGCCCGCATGCCGGTCCGGTCGACCCCGCCCTGCTCGCCGCCGGCCCGGAACAGGCGCTCGGCGAAGCGGTCGCCACCACCACCGCGGCCGTCGCCGCCGCCCTCGGGGCGGAGGATTTCCGCGCCGCCATGGCCAGCCTCGCCAGCCTGCGCGCCCCGGTCGACGCCTTCTTCGACCAGGTCGTGGTGAACGATGCGGACCCGCAACTCCGCGTCAATCGCCTGCGTTTGCTGAATACCCTCTGCGCCGCCATGGATGCGGTCGCGGATGTCTCGAAGATCGAAGGTTGAAACTCGCCCGGATGCGTTGACGCGCCACTCGTGCCAAGCTGCGCCGAACGGCAGAGCATCCGGAAGCCAAGGGGAACATCGCCGATGAGCAAGTGGGTCTACAGCTTCGGCGCCGGCCACAACGAGGGCAAGGCGGAGATGCGCAACCTGCTGGGCGGGAAGGGCGCCAACCTGGCCGAGATGGCCAGCATCGGCCTGCCCGTACCCCCCGGCTTCACCATCACCACCGAGGTCTGCACCTACTACTACGACCACCAGAAGCAGTACCCGCCCGAGCTGCGCGACCAGGTCGGCGCCGCGCTGGCGCTGGTGGAAACCGCGGTCGGTGCGAAGTTCGGCGATACCCAGAAGCCCCTGCTGGTCTCCGTCCGCTCCGGCGCCCGCGTTTCGATGCCGGGAATGATGGATACCGTCCTCAACCTCGGCCTCAACGACCAGACGGTGGAAGGCCTCGCCGCCGCCTCCGGCGACCCGCGCTTCGCCTGGGACAGCTACCGCCGCTTCATCCAGATGTTCGGCAGCGTCGTGCTCGGCGTCGACCACCACCGGTTCGAGGAGATCATCGAGCACGTGAAGCTCGCCCGCGGCGTGGTGGAGGATACCCACCTGACCGCGACGGACTGGCAGCACGTGGTCGCCGGCTACAAGGACATGGTGGCCGAGGTCACCGGCAGCCCCTTCCCGATGGACCCCGCGGCGCAGATGTGGGGCGCGATCGGCGCGGTGTTCGGCTCCTGGATGAATGCCCGGGCCAATACCTACCGCCGGCTGCACGACATCCCGGCGAACTGGGGCACCGCGGTCAACGTCCAGGCCATGGTCTTCGGCAACATGGGGGAGGATTGCGCCACCGGCGTCTGCTTCACCCGTGATCCGTCCACCGGCGAAAATATCTTCTACGGCGAATACCTGATCAACGCGCAGGGCGAGGATGTCGTCGCCGGCATCCGCACGCCGCAGCCGATGGCCCAGCTCAAGGCCAAGCCGCATGAGCGCAGCATGGAAGTCGCCATGCCGGGTGCCTACCAGGAACTCGTCGCGGTCCGTGCCAGGCTGGAACAGCACTACACGGACATGCAGGACATCGAGTTCACCGTGCAGCAGAACAAGCTGTACATGCTGCAGACCCGCAACGGGAAGCGCACGGCGGCGGCCAGCCTCAAGATCGCCGTCGACATGGCGCGCGAAGGCCTGATCTCGGAGACCGAGGCGATCAAGCGGGTGAACCCCAGCGCGTTGGACCAGCTGCTGCACCCGACGCTCGACCCCAAGGCGCCGCGCAAGCTGCTGAGCAAGGGCCTGCCGGCCTCCCCCGGTGCGGCCTGCGGCACGGTGGTGTCCAACGCCGATGAGGCGGAAGTGCGCGCCGCCAAGGGTGAAGCCGTCATCCTGGTCCGCATCGAGACCAGCCCGGAGGACATCCACGGCATGCACGCCGCCCGCGGCGTGCTGACCACGCGCGGCGGCATGACCAGCCACGCGGCGGTCGTCGCGCGCGGCATGGGCCGGCCCTGCGTCGCCGGCGCCGGCGGCGTCACCATCGACTACGGCGCGCAGGCGTTGCAGGCCGGCGGCCAGATCATCCGCGCCGGGGAGACCATCACGCTGGATGGCGCGACCGGCGAGATCTTCATCGGCACCGTGGCGATGGTCGAGCCGCAGCTGTCAGGCGACTTCGCCACGCTGATGGAATGGGCCGACAAGGTCCGCCGGCTGAAGGTGCGCACCAACGCGGAAACCCCGCTGGATGCGGACACGGCGCGCAAATTCGGCGCCGAGGGGATCGGGCTGTGCCGCACCGAGCACATGTTCTTCGACCCGAGCCGCATCGGCGCGGTGCGGCAGATGATCATGGCTGAGACCGAGCAGGGCCGGCGCGAGGCGCTGTCCCGCCTGCTGCCCTTCCAGCGGCAGGATTTCGCCGAGCTGTTCCGGATCATGGTCGGGCTGCCGGTGACCATCCGGCTGCTCGACCCGCCGCTGCATGAATTCCTGCCGCATTCGGAAGCCGAGATCGCCGAGGTCGCCGGCTCGCTCGGCACCGATGTCGCAACCATGCAGCGCCGTGCCGCGGAGCTTTCGGAAGCCAACCCGATGCTCGGGCATCGCGGCTGCCGGCTCGGCATCTCCTACCCCGAGATCTACGAGATGCAGGCCCGCGCCATCTTCGAGGCGGCGGTCGAGGTCGCCAAGGCGACCGGCGCGGCGCCGGTGCCGGAGATCATGATCCCGCTGGTCGCCACGCGGCGGGAGCTGGAGATCACCCGCGCCCAGGTCGACAAGGTGGCGGCGGAGGTCTTCGCCGAGACCGGCACCACCATCGAGTACTATGTCGGCACCATGATCGAGCTGCCGCGCGCGGCGTTGACCGCCGACCGGATCGCCGAGGTGGCGGATTTCTTCAGCTTCGGCACCAATGACCTGACCCAGACGGTGTTCGGCCTGTCGCGCGACGATGCCGGCAAATTCCTGCCGCTGTACGTCGAAAAGGGCATCATGCCGAAGGACCCCTTCGTCAGCATCGACATCGATGGCGTCGGCGCCCTGGTGAAGATCGCCAAGGAGAAGGGCCGGTCGGTGAAGCCCGACCTCAAGCTCGGCATCTGCGGCGAACACGGCGGCGACCCGGCCTCGATCCAGTTCTGCGAGGAAGCCGGGCTCGACTACGTCT
>JBMOJU010000689.1:0-1654 GCA_049315625.1 Paracraurococcus sp. | reverse complement strand
GGCGGTGCCGCCCTTGCGGAAGTGGTGGACCAGCAGCACGGCGCAGCCGGCGGCATCGGCGACGCGGGCCCAGAGGGCGACGACGAAGTCGATCTGCTCATTGCGGTTCTCCTCCAGGCGGTGGGATTTCACGAAGGGGTCGACGACCAGCAGGGTGATGCGACGGCGCTGCAACTCGGCGATCAGCGCCTCGGCGACCGGGGTGGCGACGACGCTGCCGTCTGGTAGGCGGGCGGCGACGACGAGCGGCTGGTCGCGCCCGCTGTCGAGGTAGAGGCGCCCGGCCAGGTCGGCGGGCCGGATGCCATGGGCGATGAGGGCGGCCTGGACGCGGCGCAGGATTTCGTCGCGTGGATCCTCGAGATTGAAGATCCAGACCGGGCCGGCGCTGTGCACGGGCTCCTCGACCAGGGGGCGGCCGAGGGCGACGGCCAGCGCCACGGCGATGGCATAGGCGGTCTTGCCGGTGCCGCCGGGGGCGCCGAGCACCGAGACAAAGCGGCGGATCAGGAAGTGGCCGTAGACCCATTCGCGCGGCTTGAGGCCGGCGAGGTCGGCGGGGTCAAAGGGCGTGGCCGTCAGGGCGACTGGGAGGGCGCTGAGGGTCGCCGAGGCGTCTGGCGCGGTGTCACCCTCCCAATCCGCAACAGCGGCCTGTACGCGCGTCCCAGGGGCCGTCAGGGCGTGGAGCAGCGACGGCTTGACCCAGAGCGGATTGGCTTGGCGTGCGAGGCTGTAAAGCGAGGCAAAGCCGATGCGGTCCGGCGGGCTGCGGAACCAGTGCTGCCAGCGTTCCTGGCAGGCGGCGTCATCATGCTTGGCCGCCTTGGCCGACCAGGCTTGCCACGCTGCCAGCCCAGCCTCGCTGCCGCCGGAGGCGCGCCAGGCGGCCATGCCAATGCGCGACCATTCCTCCCAAGGCAGGTCGGCATTGGGGATCTGTGCCAGGGCGGCGGCGACATCCTCGGGCGCGCCGGCGGCATCCGGGTTTGGCCGAGGCGGCGCGCGGTCGGTGCCGCTGCCACCGCTGATGGGCTGCGCCAGTACCAGCAGGTCCGCGGCCACGTCGCAGAGGGGCCGCAGCGCGTCCGGCGTCCCCGCCAGGCGCTGGCCACTGACGGTGACGTAGCGCGGACAGCGATGGAAGATTTCGACCCGGCCACCCTCCGGCATGGCGACGCTGCGATGCACCGGCGCCTGCAGGCTTTCATTGCTGCCGATGATGCGGAGCCCGCGGCCGGAGGGTGTAACCTCGGTGTAGGAGCCAGCGTCCTCGACCAGGCGCAGCGCCCAATCGCTCAGCTCGCCGGTGGCGGGGTCGCGGCAATTATCGAGGTCGAGAAAGATGTGCGTGCTGTCGTCGCGCAGCACATAGCCGGCGCCATCGGCCTCGCCGGCATCAACGGCGCCCATGGCCGCGGCGAAGCTGCCCCAGGAGCTGGGGTCCTGGGTGGAGGCGTGGCGCCAGGGATCCTGGGCGCGGAACAGCGGCTTGTCCGGCTTGCCGCCCGGGCTGGCCTCGGTCCAGCGCCAGATCACCCAGCGCGCTGCCTGACCGAGCGTCTGCAACGCCTGCGGCAAGGGGCATATGAAGCCCTGGTAGGGGTGGGCGATGCTCATTGTACCTCCCGCAGCAGGGCTTTGGAGAGGGGCG
>JBMOJU010000688.1:0-1656 GCA_049315625.1 Paracraurococcus sp. | reverse complement strand
ATGGCGCGCCTGCGACTGGCGCAGGACCTCATGGCGGCCGGCGAAGCCGTGCCGGCGCGGGAGCAGGTCCGCCTCCTCGCCGCGCGGTCCCCGGCGCCGCCCGAAGCCGTTGTCCTCCACGCCTGGATGCTGGCCTGCGGCATCGGCGGCCCGGCCGATCCGGGCGGCAGCGCGGCGCTGGTGCCGCGCCTGCGATCGCTGGCCGCGGACATGCAGGACCAACCCGAATTCGCCGGCCACGCCGCCCAGATGGCCAGCGGGCTGGCGGCCGGCACGCCGCAGCCTGGGCTCGAGTGCGGCGGAGCCCTGCGATGAGCCGGCCCGCACAGGAGACCAAGCGATGATCCCGTCCCCTCGCATCGGCCGGCGCGGCCTGATCCTCGGCGGCCTCGCGCAGGGGCCGCTGCTGCGGGCCGGCACCGCCTTCGCGCAGGCGCGCGTGCCGGGCTCGGTCGGCGGCGTGGTGGGCACAGTCTCGGCCGTTGGCCTCGTGCCACCGCCCTACCTCACCCGCAGCCTGTTCCCCGAACCGCTGCTCGCGCCGCCGGCGCCGTTGCCGGTCCCGAACCCGCCGCCGGTCGAACTCCAGGTCTGGCTCGACCATGCCGACGGCATCTACCGCCGGGGCGAGACCGCGCAGATCGCCGTCGAAAGCCCGGTCGAGACCTTCATCCAGGTCCTGGGCCTGCAGGCCGAAGGTCCGGCCATCTGGCTGTTCCCGCCCGACATGCTGGCCGACACCGCGCGGTTGCCGACCGAGGGCGAACGGGTGCCGGCAAGGACGCCGCTGCTCTTCCCACAGCCGGAGCGCCATAAATTCGTGCTGCGGGCGCGCGATCCGCTGGGCGAATCGATGCTGTTCGTGATCGCCACCGCGCAACCGCTGACGGTGGAACAGCGGCGGCGGGTGCAGCGGGCCACCGCCGCCGCCACCACCCCGGCGCTGGCGCAGGGCCTCCTGCTGCCGGAACTGGATGCCATCCGGCGGGAGCAGCCCGAGCTTCGGCTGAGCCATACCGGGCGGAACTACCGCACCGTCCCGCCGGAGGGCGACGCCGCGGCCCCGCGCGGCCGGGCGCTGGACTGGGTCACCCCGACCGCGGACGCGGCGTCGCTGCTGCGCCTCACCTTGCCGAGCCGCAGCTACGCCGCCGGCGATCGCCTCTCCCTTGGCCTGCGGACGGAGCGGGCCTGCCAACTGGTCGTGCTCGCGCTCGGGCAGGGCGGGATGATCGACGTGCTGTACCCGAACATGCGCCAGTCCGAGGCGTTGGCGCGCGGCAGCGAGATCGTCCTGCCCCCCGGCGCCGGCGGGATCCAGTTACGGTTCCGCGGTGCCCGCTTCGCCGAGCCGGAGGAAGAGCGCATCCTGGCGATCGCGCGACCTGCGGGGTCGGACCATCCGTTTGCGCCGCCGACCAACGGGGTGCCGACCCTGACCTTCAGCCCAGGCAGCGCGGCGGGCCTTGCGCTCGAGGAGATGCTGCGGCGGGCGGAGACAGATCGCGTGATTGCCGAGATCCGCTTCCAGGTCGGACCGGCGCCCTTGCGCTGAGACCGATCGGCACACCGGGCGGGCGGTCGCGGCGACCACCGCCCGGCCCGCGCGTTGTCACCGCGCATGACCCAGCCGCCCGCCCGCGCCGCCGCGCTGCT
>JBMOJU010000687.1:0-1659 GCA_049315625.1 Paracraurococcus sp. | reverse complement strand
AGGTCGAGGCGGTGACCGTGCGGGCGAGGCACCGCGCGCGATGAGGCGGCGCGTCTGCGGGCCGCCGCGGCTGCCCAGGGGCATTGCCGTCACCACGGCCGCGCCGGCGGCGATGCCGGACGCAGCGTGCGGCATCGCCCTTCCCCTCCGCCGCATCGCCGCCCTGCACCTGCCGCTGCTGCCGGTCGAGCGCCTGGGCCTGACCGGCACCGCCGCCATCTGGACCACCCAGGGCAGCCGCCGCGTCCTGGTTGCCGCCAGCCCGGAGGCCGCCACCGCCGGGCTGCGCGCCGGCCAGGCGCTGGCCGATGCGCAGGCCATCCTGCCGGAGGTCGCGCTGCACCCGCATGCGCCGGAGGCCGACGCCGCCTGGCTGCGCCGCCTGGCGCATTGGGCGCGCTGCGTCACCCCGCTGCCGGCGCTCGATCCGCCGGACGGGCTGCTGCTGGACATCACCGGCATCGCCCATCTGCATGGCGGGGAGGAGGCGCTGCGCCGCGCCCTCATCGCCCGCTTCGCCCGCGCCGGCATCACCGTGCGCGCCGCCATCGCAGGCACCGCGGATTGCGCCGCGGCGCTGGCGCGCGCGGGGATCGAGGACGTGGTGCCGCCGGGCGGGGAGACGGCTGCGGTCGCGCCGCTGCCGCTGCACGCGCTGCGGCTGCCGGAAGGCGCCATCGTCACCCTGCACCGGCTCGGCCTGCGCCGCGTCGGCGACCTGCTGCGGCAGCCGCGCGGGCCGCTGGCGAAGCGCTTCGGGGCCGACCTGCTCGCCACGCTGGATGCCGCCACCGGCCTCCGCCCGCGCCCACTGCGCCCGCTCCGCCCACCGCCGGGCTTCCTGGCCGCGCGCGACTTCCTGGAACCCGTGGTGACGCGGGAGGCGATCGACGCCACCCTCGCCCTGCTGCTGCCCGATCTATGTTCGCAATTGGTCGAGGCCGGCCAGGGCGCCCGGCGCTTCCTGCTGCATGCCTTCCGCGTCGATGGCGTGGTACAGGTGGCAGCGATCGGCACCGGGCTGCCGGCACGCGACCCGCGCCACATCGCCCGGCTGTTCCGCGAGAAGCTGGAAAAGCTGGAACCCGGCTTCGGCTTCGAGCGCCTGGCGCTGGAGGCGCGCGCCGCGGCGCCGCTGACCGCGGCGCAAGCCGCGCTGCCGGGCGAGGGCGGCGCCTCCCCCGATATCCGCCGGGAGGCGCTGGGGGAGCTGCTCGACCGGCTCTCCCAGCGGGTCGAGGTCTGGCGGCCGGCGCCACGCGCCAGCCACTGGCCGGAACGCGCCATCCTGCGTGTCGGCCCATTCGAGAGCGTGCAGCCGCCGGCCGGCTGGCCCGGCAGCGGGCCGCGCCCGGTGCGGCTGCTGCGGCGGCCCCTGCAGCTTTCGGCGGTGGCGCTGCTGCCCGATGCGCCGCCCTCCCTGCTGCGGCTCGGCCGGTCGTCCTGGCGGGTGGCGCGGGCGGAGGGGCCGGAGCGCATCGCGCCGGAATGGTGGCGCGACCGGCCCGAGCGGCCCTTCCGCGACTACTACCGCGTGGAACTGGCCTCGGGCGCGCGACTCTGGGTCTGCCGCTCGGGCGTCGCGGTGCCGGGCGAGGCGACGACATGGTGGCTGCATGGCCGGTTCGAGTGACGGGGGGGGGGGGGGGGGGGGGGGGG
>JBMOJU010000686.1:0-1659 GCA_049315625.1 Paracraurococcus sp. | reverse complement strand
AGGTCGATGCACCTCGCCCGACAAGGCTTGCGGCGTGGGGGTTGAGCAGTTACGTGAAGAATGGATGTGGCGGTGGATCGCCCGAGAAAACGCCAAGGGCGGTCGAATAGGTGATGCGGTCGTGGCAGTGGCGCAAGCTGTGGGACGCTCGACAAAGGCCGTTGAGAAATGGCGCGAAGCGTGGATCGAAAGGAAGGGCGAAGATTGGGTAAAGGGGGAATTGGAAGCCGAAGGCAGCGGCAAGGCCGATTTGAGGTGGCGCAGGCATGCGTTGACCCTGGAAGACCTAGCTAAAAGTAAATGCTCACGTGGTTGGCGCTGTGCGGCCTGATCAGGCGACGGCAAAGTTGCCGGCGGTGAGATCGCGGATAGCCTGCAGTGCGGGCTGACCGCTGAGGCGTGCGGTGCCGGTGACCGAGCGATATCCGGCGTGGATCTGTGCGCCCCAGTCCGAGCGGAAGCCGTTGGTGACTTTGCGGAACACCACCGAGGGGCGGATTTCCCTCTCGGAGATGTTGTTGGTTGCGGGAACCTCGCGGTCGGTCAGGAAGATGAAGAACTTGGTCCGCCAGGCCTTGACCTGCTTGTTCAGCGCCTTGCCGGCGGGATGGGCGACGGGTCCGGCGACGAGGCGATCGAGCCTGTCGTCGGCTCTGGCGGCGTAGGCGGCCAGGGTACTGTCCTTCAGCTGGCCTCGTCGCTTGCCCACGCCGATCGCCCAACGCAGATGGTCGCGGATTTTTGGTGCGAAGATCGTGTCGCCGCAGTCGATGGCGTACTGCACATCGCGCAGTACATGGGCCAGGCAGACCTGATGGCTGTGGCCCAGCTCTTGCTGGCCGGCGTAGCGGTCGGATATCCACACCTCGGGCTTGTGGCCGCCGAGGACTTCGTCGGCGACCCTCCTGGCCCGGCTGGGCGCGATCCTGTGCAGGACAGCCTTGTTGGACAGGAACACCCACTGCCAATGGGTGGCGCCACCGACCCGCGTGGTGGTCTCGTCCGAGGCGATGATCCGGGCAGTCAGCAGCTTGTCCTGGATCGCCTTGCACGCCGCGTCCAGGTTGGCTCCCATCCGCTGGAAGGCGCCTGCGATGGCACCTTCGGAGATCGTCAGGCCGAACAGCTCGCGCAGCATGCGCGACAGGCGCTCGAAACCGACATGGTGGCTGTGGTGCAGATACATCAGCAGCGAACGGATGCCCGGGCCGAACGGCGTACCCGGCGGCATGGCGGCCGGCGCCTCGGCACGATAGCGGTGGCCACAGCCGCTGCACCGCCCGCCGAAGAGTTCCACCCGGGTGACCACGGGGCGGATCGGCGGCAGATCGATGTGGTCGTAGCGATGGCGGCACCGCTGCGCGGCGGCCGAAACATCCGCACCACAATGACCGCAGGCGTCGGCCATCCGCCGCTCAGTGGTGTCGGGTGTCTCGGTCAGCGGCCGAAACCGGCCCGCCCGCAGCGGCCGCTTCTTCGCCGGCCGCTTGGGCCGCTTGGCGCGGCCTGGGCCATCCTGCGACGGCGGCATGTGGGAGTTCGAAGAGGTCTTACGCGGCTTGCCCAGGATCGCCTCAAGTTCAGCGATCCGCGCCGCTAGCCGCTGGATCATCGCCGCCTGCTCCAGCAGCAGGGCGTCCTTCTCGGCGTCACTCAGGC
>JBMOJU010000685.1:0-1664 GCA_049315625.1 Paracraurococcus sp. | reverse complement strand
CTACGGCATCAGCACCACGCCCGCCGCCGTCAGCGCCGGCTTGCCCATCACATAGGCCAGCAGCACCGCCGCCCCGGCCCCCGTCCCGTCGGCATCCCGGGCCAGCGCGCCGGTCGCCTGGCTGTAGACCAGCTGCGCCGCATTGCCCTGGCCCGCGTCCAGGCGGAACACCAGCCCGCCCGGCGCGATGCCGAAGCCGGCGGCGGACAGGCCGATCCGGTCCTCGCCCGCGGTGAAGTCCATGATGTGGTCGCCGCCCTCGACGGCGCTGCCATAGACGAAGAGGTCGTGCCCGGCGCTACCGGTCAGGTAGTCGCCGCCAAGCCCGCCCAGCAGCGTGTCGTCGCCGGCCATGCCGTTCATCGAATCCGTGCCGTCGCCGCCGGACAGCAGGTTGCCGCCGTCATTGCCGCGCATCAGGTTGCCGAGCGCGTTGCCGGTGCCGATGAGGTCGGCGGCGCCGAGCAGGAACAGGTTCTCGACATTGGCGCCGAGCGTGTAGGTGATGCCGGCCTGTACCAGGTCGGTGCCCTGCCCGGCCGCCTCGACCACCACGTCGCCGGCATCGTCCACGACATAGATGTCGCTGCCGGCGCCGCCGGCCATGCGGTCGGCGCCGCTGCCGCCGTTCAGCGAATCATTCCCGGCGCCACCGAGCAGCGTGTCGTCGCCACCGCCGGCGGCAATCTGGTTGCCGGCGTCGTTGGCGGTGATGACGTTGGCGAGGTCGTTGCCGACGCCGCGCAGGAAGGTGCTGCCGGTCAGCACCAGGTTCTCGACGTTCGCGCCGAGGGTGTAGCCGATGCTGGCCAGCACGGTGTCGATGCCGCCGCCCGCGGCCTCGACCACCAGATCCCCGGCATTGTCCACCGCGTAGGTGTCGTTGCCGGAGCCGCCGGCCATGCGGTCGGCGCCGGTGCCGCCATCCAGCGTGTCGTCACCGGCACCGGCCGAGAGGCTGTCGCTGCCGCCGCCGCCCGCAAGCGAATCATCGCCCGCGCCGCCCAGCAGCGTATCCGTGCCGGCGCCGCCGGACAGGATGACACTCTCCACCACGTCGGTGACGGTGATGGCGACCGCCCGGGTCGCCGACAGCGCGCCGTCGGAGGCAATGACGGTGATGTCGTAGGTGTTGTCGCCGCCGGTGTCCTGCGGCGCCTCGAAATCCGGGGCGGCGGCGAAGCGGACCGCGCCGGTCGCGGCATCGATGTTGAACCAGGCGGCATCCGTGCCGCCCAGCGACCAGGTCAGCGCCGTGCCCTCCGGGTCGGTGCCGGTCGCCTGGTAGGCGATGCCGGTGCCGTTCTCGGCGAAGCCGGCGCCGGCGGCGGAGGTGACGACGGGCGCCTGGTTCACCGCGCCGTACAGCACCCGCGTGCCGCCGGCGCCGTCGGCTTCCACATGGAAGCTGCCGGCGCCCAGGTCGGACAGGGTGAAGTGCCGGCTGTGGCCGCCGCTGGTCACCGTCAGCTGCTGGCCGCTCACCGTGGCACCGGCGCCGGCGGCGAAGGCCAGGCCGCGCAGGTCGAGCACGCCGCCGGCACCGAAATGCGCCAGCACATTGGCGAAGCCGGCATCCGTCGTGGCGTCGATGCGCAGGGTGGCGGCGGCGCCGTCGAAGGCGATGGCGCCCGAGCCGGCGCCGCCGCCGGCGGCGATCGCCA
>JBMOJU010000684.1:0-1666 GCA_049315625.1 Paracraurococcus sp. | reverse complement strand
CGTTCAGCACTTCCAGCGTGGTGCGGCTGCCGACGATGGCTTCCCGCTGCACGCCGTCGAGCGCGATCTCCGACGCGCGGATGGCGGCGCGCTGCGACACGACCTGCGCCTTCGAGCTTTGCAACTGCTCCCACGCCTGGGTGGCGGCCTGCGCGACGTTGCGGCGCCGGTCCTCCACCTGGCGCTGCGCGACGGTGGCCGCCTGGCGCGCCTGGCGCACCTGGGAAAATTCAACACCGCCCTGGGTCTGCCAGCTCACCTGGCCAAGCACCTGGCCACCCGTGATGCGGGTGTGGGGCTGGGTCTGGTTATCGAACCGGAAGGCCTGGCCCTGGATCGAGGCCTGCGGCATCAGGTTGGAGCCCTGCACCGCGATAAAGTCGCGGGCCGCGGCCTCATCGAACAGCAGGGCGACGACGTCCGGGTTGTTGGTCGCCGCCGCCAGGCTCGCCTCCGCGGCGGAGGCAACCGGCGGCCGCAGCGGTTGCGGCGCGACCAGCTGCCCCGGCGGCGTGCCGATCTGCCGCAGATAGGCCGCCCGGCTGGTCTGCAGGTCGCCCTCGGCCTGCGACCGCAGCGCCCGGGCCTGGGCCAACCGGCTTTCCGCCTGTGCCACGTCGGTGCGGGTGATCTCGCCGACCCGGAAGCGTTCATTCGTCGCGCGGAGCTGCTCGGACAGCACCTGCTCGTTGTTGATCCGCAGCCGCAGCAATTCCTGGTTTAGGATGACGCTGGTGAACGCATTCACCGAATCCGACATCACCTGCTGTTCCTGGGAGAAGAGCCGGGCGCGCTGCGCCAGGACCTGGTTCTCCGCCCGGCGGGTGCCGGCGACCGTACGGCCGCCGCGGAACACCGGCTGGGACAAGGTGATCTGGTTGCTGAGCAGTTGCCGTTCGATCCGCCCATTCGACACCGTCGGACGGGAGTACTGCCGCACATGCGAGTCGACCCCACCGGCCGAGACGCTGACATTGACGGTCGGCCGCCAGCCAGCCAGGGCCTGCGGCACGTTCTCGTCGACGTTGCGAAGCTGCGCCCGCGCCCCCAGCAGGAGCGGATGGTTGGCATAGGCCTGCGCCAGGGCCTCGGACAATGTCTGCGCTGCGGCCGGGGCAGCGGCCAGGGACAGCGCGACCGGGGCCAGTAGCGCGGCAGCCAGCACCGGGACGGGGCGGGTCGACCTCATCGTAGCCATGTCCTTTCGTCGCCGCCTGGTGGCCAGGCAATGGTAACCTGGAAGCCCGGCGAATGTCCGCCAGGCCCTGCGGCCTCGGCGAAGAATGAAGCGTCGGCCGTCGTGGCCCGGCGGCGGGCCGCCGCCAGGGCGGCACCGCGCGGCGCGACCGGTCCGCCGTCGCGGCGTGGGGGCTGCGGGCGGGGCATCAGCGGCGCTCCGCCTCGCCGGAGTAATCCCCCAGCCCAAACCAGCGGTTGCGCACCACGTTGTAGTAGGCCGTCATGTCGTACAGTTCGACCGCAAGGCCGAGATCCTGGGCCGTCAGCCGCCCGACGGAGCTCGCCAGCGTGTAGGATTGGAACACCAGCGTCGCCAGGGCGCGGACCAGGTCGGTGCGGTTCTGCAGCAATTCCTGCTCCGCGTTCAGCACCTCCAGCGTGGTGCGGCTGCCGACGATGGCTTCCCGCTGCACGCCATCGAGCGCGA
>JBMOJU010000275.1:0-7282 GCA_049315625.1 Paracraurococcus sp. | reverse complement strand
TTCCTTTTTCTGAGTCGGTACTCGCCGCGTGGCGCGTGCCAGACTCAGAGAAATAGAGGAGGGTCCAGGGAGGATGCTTCCTCCCTGGCCTTACTCCCCGATCAGCGCCGCGTGCAACGCCTCCCAGCTCCCCCGGTCCGGCGCAACGATCAGCCCGCCCGTCGTCGCCAGCGGCCCATACGGGCTACCATCGAAGCGCGCCGAATACCCGCCCGCCTCCCGATGCAGCAGCCAGCCCGGCGCGTGGTCCCAGGGCATCAGCCGGTTGTAGACCAGCGCATGCGCATGCCCGCCCGCGACCATGCGGTATTCATGCGCGGCGCAGCGGAAGCCAACTGTCGCCCGCAGCCGCGGCAGGCGGGACGTGACGCGGTGGCGCAACGGCTCCGGCATGTAGCCCCAGCTCACTGCCGCCACCATCTCGGCGACCGGCACCGGCGCCGTGACACGCAGATCGTGCCGGTGGCCGTCCGGCGCTTCGATCCAGGCCCCCTCCCCGCGCAGCGCCATGGCGGTGTCGTCGCCGAGTGGATCATGGATCCAGGCGCCGACGATCTCGCCGCGCACGATGGCCGCCGCCATGCAGCCGAACAGCGGCAGACCGGCGGCGAAATTCGCGGTGCCGTCCACCGGGTCCACCACGAAGGCGAGGTCGGCGCCATCCAGCGCGCGCAGCAGGGCGGGGTCGGCGGCCACCGCCTCCTCCCCCACCACGACGCAGCCGGGGAAGCGCGCCAGCAGCCCCGCCGCGATCATCCGCTCCGCCGCCTCGTCGGCATCCGTCACCAGGTCGAGCGGCCCGGACTTGGCGCGGATCGCGCCGGCGGCCAGCCGACGGAAGCGCGGCAGGATCTCGGCCTGGCTCGCCGCCCGCAGCAGCGCGGCGACATCCGCCGAGGCGCGCGCGTCGATCATGCCTGGGGCTGCTCGAACCGCGCGCGGTCGGCCGGCGTCAGCCGCACCGTCACCCGCACGTCGCCGGCGGCATCGTCGCGCGCCACCACCTCGCCATGCCGGTAGAGCCAAGCCAGCCGCGCGCCGTCGCCGGCCGGGATGGCGTAGTCCACCACCTCCAGCCCGGCCGAGAGCCGGGCATCGAGCGCGGCGCGCAGATCGTCCAGCCCCTCCCCGGTGAGGGCGGAGACGGCGACCGCATTGGCGCCGTTCAGCCCCGGCACGGCGCCGATGCCGCCCAGCAGGTCGGCCTTGTTCAGCACCTCGACCACCCGGCCCTCCCAGCCCTCATCGAGCGGCGCGTCCGGGCCGCTGGCCAATTCGCGCAGCACGCCCAGCACATCGTTGCGCTGCGCCCCGGTATCCGGATGCGCCACGTCGCGCACATGCAGGATGATGTCGGCCGCGGCCACTTCCTCCAGCGTCGCGCGGAAGGCCTCGACCAATTGCGTCGGCAGGTCGGAGATGAAGCCGACGGTGTCCGACAGGATGGCGCGGCGGCCGGAGGGCAGCCGGATGCCGCGCATGGTTGGATCGAGCGTCGCAAACAGCTGGTCCTGCGCATAGACGCCGGCGCCGGTCAGCGCGTTGAACAGGGTGGACTTGCCGGCATTGGTGTAGCCGACCAGAGCGATCACCGGGTAGGGCACGCGGTCGCGGTGCTTGCGGTGCAGGCCGCGGGTGCGGCGGACCTGGTCCAGCTCCTTCTTCAGCTTCACCATGCGGTCGGTGATCAGCCGGCGATCCAGCTCGATCTGCGACTCGCCCGGGCCGCCGAGGAAGCCGAAGCCGCCGCGCTGGCGCTCCAGGTGGGTCCAGGACCGCACGAGGCGTGTCCGCTGGTAGTCCAGATGCGCCAGCTCGACCTGCAGCGCGCCTTCCTTCGTCCGCGCGCGCTCGCCGAAGATCTCCAGGATCAGGCCGTTACGGTCGATGACCTTGCACTTCCACTCGCGCTCGAGGTTGCGCTGCTGCACCGGCGACAGCGCAGCATCGACCACGACGAGGCCGACCCGCTGGTCGTCGATCGCCGCCTTCACCGTGGCCAGCTGGCCGGAGCCCAGCAGCGTGCTCGGCCGCCGCTCGCGCAGCGGCAGCACCGCCTGGTGGACGATGGTCACGCCGATGCTGGCGGCGAGGCCCACGGCTTCGGCCAGCCGCGCCTCGGACGCGCGCTGCACGCCGTCGGCCGCGGTGCCGCCGGTCGGGATGGACCGCAGCGTCCGCTCGAAGGGCAGGATCACCGCGGCGCGGGTGGGGCCTTCGTCCGTCCCGTCGCCGCGGTCATTCGCCGGCGCGGGCAAGCCGCGCTCAGTCGGTTCCGGCAGGATGGACCTCACGCGTCATGGTCAGCGTGGTGCCTTCCCGCGTCACCGCCGCACCCTCGCGCGCCGCGGTGGCGTCGAAGAGCTGGATCGGCGCGCCCGGCATCACCGTGCTGATCGCATGCTTGTAGACAAGTTGCGTATGCCCGTCCCGCCGCAGCAGGACCGAGAAATTATCGAACCAGGTAATGATGCCCTGCAGCTTCACGCCGTTGACGAGGAAGATCGTCACGGGAGTCTTGCTCTTGCGAACGTGGTTCAGGAACACGTCCTGCACGTTCTGGGACTTCTCGGCGGCCACGGCGCTGTCCTTCTTGTTCTTGGCAGCCGCCTGAGGCGGCCGTCCAGGGCGGATTGCACCCTACAGCGGGCCTCGTGAACATCCGATACCGGGGCTTCACTTGCAAGGGATGGTTGAGCCGCAAAAGCAGAAATTTGCTGCGTTGCAGCAATTTCCTTTTCGCAGCTGCATCGCGATTGCGTTAGCGGCCCGCGAACCAGGCGGCCAGCGCCGCACCGTCGGCGAAGACATGGTCCGGCGCCGCCTGCGCCACCCCGCCATCATGCGCCGCGTCGCCCAGCAGCACCGCGGTGCAGCCCGCCGCCCGCGCCGCCTGCATGTCGAGCGCGGTGTCGCCGACATACCAGACCGCCGGCCCCGCCGCCTGGCCCAACGCCGTCAGCGCCATCCGGAAGGGCGCCGGGTCGGGCTTGTCCGCCGCCGCATCGCCGGCCCCGACCAGGCAGCCGAATCCTGGCGCCCAGCCGAGATGCGCCGCCTCCGCCCGCAGCAGCGGGCCCTGCTTGTTGCTGATGACGCCCTGCGGCAGCCCGGCCGCCGCCACCGCGGCGATCGCCGCTGCGGCGCCTGGCATCGGCGTCAGCACCGCCAGGTGGCGGGCGCGGACCTCGGCGTAGAAGGTGTCGCGCGCCTGTTCCCAGGCGGCGCCGAAGATCTCCGGGAAGCTCTCCCGCAGCGAGCGGCGGACCCGCCCCTTCACCTCCGCCAAGGTCCAGTCGGGCAGCCCATGCGCGCGGAAGGCGGCGTTCAGCCCGGCGGCGATCGCTGCCCAGCCATCGACCAGGGTGTTGTCCCAGTCCCAGAGCACCGCCTGTGGCCCGATGATCGGCGGGCCGCCAGGCCCGGAGATCGAAAGCGGTCCCCCCTCAGCCTCAGGCCGCATTGCGCCGATCGCCCTTCACATGCCGCGCGAAGATCCCGAACAGCCGGCGCGCCACCGGCCCGACCGCGCCATCCCCCACCGCAGCGCCGTCGATCCGGGTGATCGGCTTCACGAAGGACGTCGCGGAGGTGAGGAAGGCCTCCCGGGCCCGACGCATCTCCTCCAGCGAGAAGTCGCGTTCCTCGAACCCGATCCCCGCCGCCGCCAACTCCGCCAGCAGCGCGCCGCGGGTGCAGCCGGGAAGGATCACATGGTCCAGGTGGCGGGTGCGGATGACGCCATGCTCGTCGACGATCCAGAAGGAGGTCGCCGCGCCCTCCGTGACCATCCCCGTCGACTCGTCGTACAGGATGGCCTCGATCGCCCCCTGCTCACGGGCCGCCTGGCGGGCCAGGCAATTGGGCAGCAGGTTGATCGACTTGATGTCGCGCCGCGCCCAGCGCAGGTCCGGCAGGGTGATGCAGGCGGCGGCCCAGCGGTCCACGTCCACCGGGTAGGCGGCGATCCGCTTCACCGTCACCACCAGCGCCGGCGGCACCGCGGCCGCCGGGAAGGCGTGGTCGCGCCGCGCCACGCCGCGCGTCACCTGCATGTACAGGAGACCCTCCGTCACCCGGTTGCGCCGCGCCACCTCGGCCAGCACGTGGCGCAGCGCCGCGCGCGGCATCGGCATGGGCAGCCGGATCTCCCCCAGGCTCCGCTCCAACCGGTCCAGGTGGCGCGCCTCGTCGATGAAGCGGCCCTCGTAGAGGTGGACGACCTCGTAGATCCCATCGCCGAATTGGTAGCCGCGATCCTCGATGTTCACCGCGGCCAGGCGTTGGTCGAGATAGCGGCCGTTCACATAGGCGATGCGCGACATGGAATCCCCGAGCGCGAGAGGCGCCGCCCGACCTTCGCCGGCTTTGCCGTCGAAGGGAAGCGGCGCACCCTACAGCGCCGGCCCCGCGGCTGCCGCCGCGGCCTGCGGCGGCGCCCGGTCCTCCGCATGCACGCCAAGGAATTTCAGCTTGCGGTGCAGCGCGCTGCGTTCCATCCCGACGAAATTCGCGGTCCGGCTGATGTTGCCGCCGAAGCGCAGCAACTGCGCCTCCAGGTACTGCTTCTCGAACAGCTCGCGCGCCTCGCGCAGCGGCAGGGTCATGATCTCCGAGCTGCGGTCGAGCTTCAGCATCGCCGGTGCCGCCGAGCCCACCTCGGGCGGCAGCATCTCGGCGCGGATCGGATCGCGCAACTCGCCCGGCGCCATGATCAGCAGCCAATCGATCAGGTTGCGCAGCTGCCGGACGTTGCCCGGCCAGTCATAGGCCTGCAGCGCCGCCAGCGTGTCCTCCGCCAGGTCGCGCGTCGCCATGCCCGAAAGCTCGCCGGATCGGCCCATGAAATGCCGCGCCAGCGCCGGCACGTCCTCCCGGCGCTCGCGCAGGGAGGGGATCTTCAGCGGCACCACGGCCAGGCGGTAGAACAAATCCTCGCGGAACCGCCCGCCGGCGATCTCCGCCTGCAGGTCGCGGTTGGTGGTGGCGATGACGCGCACATCCACTTTCACCCGGACCGCGCCGCCGATCCGCTCGAAGCCCTGCTCCTGCAGCGCGCGCACGATCTTGCCCTGGGTCTCCAGCGGCATGTCGGCCACCTCGTCCAGCAGCAGCGTGCCGCCATGGGCGCGCTCCAGCACGCCGGCGCGGCGCGGCTGGGCGGTCGGGTCGCTGCCGGCCTCCAGGCCGAACAGCTCCTCCTCGAAGCGGGCCGGGTTCAGCGTGGCGCAGTTCAGCGCGACGAACGGCCCGTCCGCCCGGCGCGACCGGGCATGGATCATCCGTGCCGCGACTTCCTTGCCCGAGCCCGCCGGGCCGGTGATCAGCACGCGGGACCCCGTGGGCGCCACCCGTTCGATCGCCGCGCGCAGCTGGTTGATGCCGGTGGAGACGCCGACCAATTCGGCTTCCGGCCCGGCGCGCAGCCGCAGCTCGGAATTCTCCCGCCGCAGCCGCGCCGCCTCCAGCGCGCGGGAGACCACCAGGAGCAGACGGTCGGAGTTGAACGGCTTCTCGATGAAGTCGTAGGCGCCCTGCTGGATCGCCCGCACCGCGGTCTCGATGGTGCCGTGGCCGGAGATCATGACCACCGGGACCTGCGGTTCCTCCCGGTGCAGGGCGGCCAGGATGCCGAGCCCGTCGAGCTTGGAATTCTGCAGCCAGATGTCGAGGACCACCAGGGACGGGCGCCGCTGCTTGAAGGCTGCGAGCGCCGCGTCGCTGTTGTGGGCCTGGCGCGTCTCGTAGCCCTCATCCGTCAGGATGCCCTCGATGAGGGCACGGATGTCCGGCTCGTCGTCGACGATCAGGATCTCATGCGCCATGCGCGCGCCTCATGCTCCCATCCGGACGGTCATTGTCGCCAGCCAGCGGCCGATCCTGCGCCGGTCGCCAGGGCAGGGTCAGCGTAGCCCGGGCACCGGAGGCCGTGTCATCCGCCGCCGGATCGCGGGGCCTGTCCTCCAGCCCCAGCCTGCCGCCGTGGTCCTCCATGATCTTCTTCACGATGGCAAGGCCAAGGCCGGTCCCCTTTGCCTTGTGGGTCACGTAGGGTTCGGCCAGCCGCTCACGCTCATCGCCCTGCGGCAGGCCGATTCCGTCATCTTCCACCGCTATCGCCACCATGTCCTCGCCCGGCTCGACGCGCACGGTGATGTGTCCGGATACCTCGCCCGGCAGGCGGGGCGGCGCCTCCAGCGACTCCGCCTGGGCCCGCATGGAGACAGCGTCGGCGGCGTTCTGCAACAGGTTGGTCAGCGCCTGGCCGATCAGCCTGCGGTCGCAGGCCACCACCGGCGAGGCATCCGGCAGGGCGATCCGGTACTCGATCTCGGGGTGGGCGTCGCGCTGCAGCACCAGCGCCTCCCGCACCACCTGCGCCAGATCCTCGGGCTTGATCACCGGCTGCGGCATGCGGGCGAAGGCGGAGAATTCATCCACCATCCGGCCGATATCGCCGACCTGGCGGACGATGGTGTCGGTGCAGGCCTTGAAGGTCTCCGGATCGGAGGTGATTTCCTTCAGGTAGCGCCGCTTCAGCCGCTCCGCCGAAAGCTGGATCGGCGTCAGCGGGTTCTTGATCTCATGCGCGATCCGCCGCGCCACATCGGCCCAGGCCGCCTTGCGCTGGGCCGACAGCAATTCCGTGATGTCGTCGAAGGTCACGACATAGCCGGCGACCCGTGGCGCCTGGTCGCCCTCCTGCGCCGCCTGCAGCTCGGCCCCCACCTGCGCCAGCAGGGTGCGGCGGTTGGAGGGCGGGCCGATGCGGATCTCGGCGGTGATGGCGCGGTCCGGCGCGCCGGCATCCGCCTCCGCCACCCGGGCCAGCAATCCGGCGAATTCCGGCACCACGGCGGCCAGCGGCAGGCCGATCCCGGCATCGAGGTCGAGGCCGAGCAGCTCGCTCGCCCGCCGGTTCGGCAGGTTGATCCGCCCGTCGGGCTCCAGCCCCACCACCCCGGCCGAGACGCCGGCCAGCACGGCTTCGGTGAAGCGCCGGCGATCGTCGATCTGCCGGTAGGCCTGCATCAGTTCAGACCGCTGCGCCGCCAGCTGGTTGGTCATCCGGTTGAAGGCGCGCGTCAGGCTGGAGAGTTCCTCGTCGGTCGCCGACTCCTCGACCCGGGTGGATAGATCGCCCGCCCGCACCCGCTCGGCCGCGACGATCAGCCGGCCGATCGGCCGGGCCAGCTGGTTGGCCAGCACCAGCCCGATCAGCACCGCCGCCAGCAGCACCAGCAGGGTGGCGACCGCGAAGATCATGATGAAGGTGATCTGC
>JBMOJU010000274.1:0-7284 GCA_049315625.1 Paracraurococcus sp. | reverse complement strand
GATGGAGCCCGCCATGTCGCTGGAAGCCCTGCGCAATGCCCTGCCCGACTACGCCAAGGACCAGAAGCTGAACCTCGGCAGCCTGGCCGCCGAGCCGGCGCTGACCCAGCAGCAGCGCGCCGGCACCTTCGTCGCCTCGGCACTGGCCAGCCGCAACGCCACCGTCATCAAGCACATCGTCGGCGAGTTCGGCCCGCAGCTGAGCCCGGAGGCGCTGAACGCTGCGAAGACCGCGGCCAGCATCATGGGCATGAACAACATCTACTACCGCTTCACCCACCTGGTGCATGGCGACTACGCCCAGATGCCGGCCAAGCTGCGGATGAACGCCATGGCCAAGCCGGGCGTCGAGAAGGTGGATTTCGAGCTCTGGTCGCTCGCCGTCTCCGCCATCAACGGCTGCGGCATGTGCATGGAGAGCCATGAAAAGGTGATCCTGCAGCATGGCGTCGGCAAGGATGCGGTACAGGCCGCGGTGCGCATCGCCGCCGTGATCCACGCCACCGCCGCGACGCTGGACGGCGAGGCCGCACTGGCGGCCTGATCCGCCGCCGTCTTCACGCCGCCTTCATCCGCACCCGGCATGGTCCGGGCACGGCCAGGCGGGCGGGGGGTGGATGGACGGCATCGGGCAGACGCGGCGGGTGACGGATCGGGAACGCTTCCTCACCTTCGCCCTCGCCGCGGCCGAGATCCTGCTCGAGCTCACGCCGGACGGCCGCATCCTGTTCGCCGCCGGCGCGCTGCAAAGCCGGCTCGGCGCCCCGGCCGAAGCCTGGGTCGGCCGCCGGGTGCGGGAGATCGTGGCACCGGCCGACCGGCAGGGCTTCGATATCGCCTTCGCCGGGCTGCTGGCGCGGGACCGCCTGGCGCCGACCCGCTTCCGCCTGGCCGATGCCGCCCGCACGCCGATGTCCTGCGCCGGGCTGCGGCTGCTGGGGCAGGATGCCGGGCGGCTCTGCCTCACCCTCGCCGCCATGCCGGGCGGCCCGGGCGAGGCCGCCTCCCCCTCCAGCCCTGCCGCGCTGCGCGATGCCGCCGAACTGGCGGCGCGGGAGGGCGGCGGCACGCTCGGGCTGATCGAACTGCGCGGCGATGCCGGCCCCCTCACCCCCTCGGCCGAGATCGCCGAGCGCATCCGCGAGGCCCTGGCCGACGACCTGTCGCCGGATGCGGTGGCCGGCGAATTGGCCGCCGGCCGCTTCGGCCTGATCGCGCCGGAGGCCACCGACCTCGCCGCGCTCGGTGCCCGGATCGCCGCCGTCGCCGGCGACGGCGCCTCGGTCGCCACCCGCAGCCTGCCGCTGGCCGCCGAGGGGCTGACGCCGATGCAGGCGTCCCGCGCGCTGCGCCACGCGCTGGCCTGTTTCACCCGCGACGGGCCGGAGGCGCTGGACCAGGCCGGCTTCGCCGATGGCCTTTCCGGCTTCGTCGCGGAAGCCTATGCCCGCGCCGTCTGGCTGCGCCGCGCCATCGCCGATCGCCGCTTCCGCCTGGCCTTCCAGCCGATCGTCGGCCTGGCCGACCGTGCGCCGCACCATTGGGAGGCACTGCTGCGGCCGGAGCCGGATGCCGATGCGCCGGTCAGCGGCGTGCAGGAATTCGTCACCTTCGCCGAGACCGCCGGCCTGTCGGAGGAGCTGGACTGGGCGGTGCTCGCCGCCGTCTGCGCCGCCGCCCGCCGCGCCCGGCAGACCCGCATCGCCGCCAACCTCTCCGGCCTCACCTTGCAGAGCCCGGCCTTCCGCGACCGCCTGCTGGCCCTGCTGGATGCCGAGCCGCTGCTGCCGCACCGCCTGCTGATCGAGATCACCGAAACCGCGGAGATCGAGAACGAGGCCGAGGCGGTCCGCACGGTCGAGGCGCTGCGCGCACGCGGCCTGCCGCTCTGCATCGATGATTTCGGCGCCGGCGCCGCGGCCTTCCGCTACCTGCGCGCCTTCCGGGTGGACTATGTGAAAATCGACGGCCTCTATGTCGCCGCCGCCGGGCGCGGGGCGCAGGACCGTGGCATCGTCGCCGGCATGGTGGAGCTGGCCCGCACCGTCGGCGCCCGGGTGGTGGCGGAGCGCATCGAGACCGAAGACGAGGCCGCGCTGATGCGCGAGCTGGGCGTCGAATACGGCCAGGGCTGGCTGTTCGGCCGGCCCGGTCCCCTCCCCGGCACCGATTGACGCCCGCCGCCGCCCAGGCGCCCACTTCCCCCTCCCCCGCGTGCGGGGGAGCGCCGGGGTGGGGGTGTCCCACCGCACCGTGGGACGCGCTCCGCATGACCAGCCGCACCTGCAAGCCGCCCGACCCATCCCCCCGCACACCGCGCTACCGCCCGCCCCCCGGCGCCTGCGACGCACATTGCCATGTCTTCGGCCCCGCCGACCGCTACCCCTACGCGCCCGACCGCGCCTACACCCCGCCCGACGCGCCGGTCGCCGACCTGCGCCGCCTCCACCGCATCCTCGGCGTCGAACGCGCGGTGATCGTCCAGGCCAGCTGCCACGGCACCGACAACACCGCGATGCTGGACGCCATCACGGAGTCGGGCGGCGCGTATCGCGGCATCGCCATCGTCGACGGCAGCGTCACCGATGCCGAGCTGGCCCGGCTGCACGCCGGCGGCATCCGCGGCGTGCGGTTCAACTTCGTCCGCCACCTCGGCGGCGCGCCGGACCTTGCCGTGTTCGACGCCATCCTGGCGCGGATCGAGCGGCTGGGCTGGCACGTGGTGCTGCACCTGGACGCCGAGGATATCGCCGAGCACGCGCCGCGCATCGGCCGGCTGCGTGTGCCCTTCGTGATCGACCACATGGGCCGGGTGAAGGCCGGGGCCGGGCTGGACCAGGCGCCGTTCCGCGCGCTGCTCGACCTGCTGCGCAACCCGCTGGCCTGGGTGAAGATCTGCGGGGCCGAGCGCGTCTCCTCGGCCGGCGCGCCCTTCGCCGATGCCGTGCCCTTCGCCGCCGCGCTGCTGGAGGCAGCGCCGGACCGCGTGCTCTGGGGCACCGACTGGCCGCACCCGAACATCGCCGGCGACATGCCGAATGATGGCGACCTGGTCGACCTCCTCGCCGCGGTCACCGCCGATGCCGGGCTGCGGCGGCAGGTGCTGGTGGAGAACCCGTCCCGGCTCTACTGGGGCTGAAGCGGCGGCGGCTGGACCGGGGGCGGCAGCGGCGCCATCTGACCGGCGCAACGCGCGGGGACCGCACCATGCCCGGGGACACACGCTACGGAATCGCCACACCGGCCGAAATCGCCGGCCTCAGCGGCCGCGACGTGCTGCTGGCGATGCAGGCGGGCCGCCTGCCCGGCCCGCCGATGGCCGGGCTCATGCGCTTCCGTATCGTCGAGGTCGGCGACGGCAGCGTGGTGTTCGAGGGCGAGCCGGATGCCAGCCACCTCAACCCGATGGGCGTGGTGCATGGCGGCTGGGCGCTGACCCTGCTGGACACCATCACCGGCTGCGCGGCGCAGTCCACCCTGCCCCCCGGCATCGGCTACACGACCTTGGAGACCAAGGGGAATTTCACCCGCGCCATCCTGCCGACCAGCGGCACGGTGCGAGCCGAGGGCCGCGTCGTCTCCCGTGGCCGCCAGGTGATCACCGCGGAGGGGCAGTTGCGCGGCGCGGATGGCAAGGTGATGGCGCATGGCAGCTCGACGCTGCTGGTGCTGCCGCCGCGCTGAGGCGCGGTCAGCTCCAATCGGCCCGGAGGTAGCGGTAGCCCTCCCCGTCCCGGATGATGTGCCCGGCAGCGGGGAAGGGGAAATGATAGCCGATGACCCGGATGCGGTCGGTCGCCACCTGGTCCAGCACCCGGCGCCTTGTCGCCTCCGCGGCCGGGGCATCGAATTCGAACAGCGACTGCATCCCCGGCCGACGGGCGAACAACTCCGGCCGATGCGTGGTATCCGCCAGCACCAGCAACTGCTGCCCGGCATCGGCGACGCGGAAGATGCAGTGGCCCGGGGTATGGCCGAAGGCGGGCATCGCGTGGATGCCGGGCGAGACCTCGGTGCCCGGGGTGAAGCGGCGGGTGCGGTCGCGGTAGGGGGCGAAGCGGCGGGCGACATTGGCGAAGTTGATCCGCTGGCCCTCCGGGCTGCGGGTCTCGTTGCCGGCATCGGTCCACCAGGCCCATTCCGGCTCGGCGACCGCCAGTTCCGCGTTGGGGAAGACGGCGGCGCCGTCCCGCGTCGTCAGGCCGTGGATATGGTCCTGGTGGCAATGGGTGACGACGACCAGCCCGACCCGGGCGGGATCGAGCCCGGCGGCGGCCATGTTGGCGCCGAGCAGCCCGGCGGTCGGCGCCATCTGGCCACCGGTGCCGGCATCGAAGGCGACCAGCAGCTTTCCGGTATCGACGAAGGTGACGGTATAGGGCCCGTCATAGGTCGCGGTCGGCAGGAAGCTCTCGGCGAGGGTCGCCTGCACCTCCGGCAGCGGGGTGTTGCGGACCAGGCCTTCCGTGCTGCGCCGGGCGAAGCCGTCGAAGACGGTGGTGACGGTGAAGCCGCCGACCGTGAAGCGGTACCAGCCCGGCGCCTGCGGCCGGGGCGCCGGCGCGGTCTGGGACGCGGCCCGCCCGACCAGGGCGGGGGCAGCAAGGGCCGCGAGCAGCGCGGCGCGGCGGGTCGTGTCCATCGGGCATCCTCCCAGGCGGATTTGCCCGAGAGGATGCGCCGGACCCGGCCGTTACGCTACCCGGTGCGGCGGGGTGGTGTGGTTGATCAGCACGGCGTCGAGGTTCTCCAGCGCCCGGTTGCCCATGGCGTCGCGCACCTCGATCGTCGCACTGCCGAGATGCGGCAGCAGGGCGACGTTCTCCAGCGCGAAGTAGCCCGGGTTCACCTTCGGCTCGCCGTCATAGACGTCGAGGCCGGCGGCGCGGATGTGGCCGGACGTGAGCGCCGCGATCAGCGATTCGTCGTGCACCGAGACGCCACGGCCGGAATTCACCACCAGGCTGCCCGGCTTCATCTTGGCCAGGCGCGCGGCGTTCAGCCAATGCCGGTTGGCGTCGCCACCGGGGACATGCATCGAGATGATGTCGATGGTGGAGAGGAAGCTGTCCTCAGTGTCGTGGTAGATGGCGCCCTGCTCCACCTCGGGCGGCAGCTTCTGGATGTCGCGGTAGTGGATCTCCATCCGGAAGCCGCGCGCCATCGCCGCCAGTTCGCGGCCGATGCGGCCGAAGCCGAGGATGCCGAGCTTCTTGCCTTCCAGCGTCACGCCCATGAGCTGGGTGGGCGCCCAGCCCTTCCACGCCCCGGCGCGGACCATGCGCTCGCCCTCGCCGGCGCGGCGGGCGGCCATCAGCATCAGGGTGAAGGCGCATTCGGCGGTGGCGAAGCTCAGCACTTCCGGCGTGTTCACCACGACGATGCCGCGCGCCTTGGCGGCGGCGATGTCGATATGGTCGAAGCCGACGCTGAAGGTGGCGATGACCTTCACGCTGTCCGGCAGGGCGTTGATGCAGGCGGCGTTGAAGGCGTCGCCCGCCGCGCCGAGGACGCCAGCGGCGCCGATCTCCGTGGCGCGGCGGGCGATCTCGGCGCCATCGGTGGACCAGGGCTCGTCCTGCGGGTTCAGCCTGGCGTCGTAGTCGCGCGCGGCGCGCGCCTCGATGGCCGCGGGCAGCTTGCGGGTGACCAGCAGGATGGGCTTTGGCATGGACGGCTCCGTCATTGATCCCGTGGCGACCGCACGGGACGTGCGCGCCGTCCGTTAGCGCATTTCGACGAGGATGCCATCCACGCCGATATTCAACGCCAGGCCGGTCCGGTTCGGCGTCAGCCGCAGCACGACGCCCGAGGTATTGCGCAGCCAGAGCGGCCCGGTGAGCTGCGCCCCAGGCACCGTAATGCCCGCCCGGAACTGGCCGAAGGTGCCGGGGAATTGGGAAACATCGGTCATGTTGAAGACCTCGCCGGTTGCGCGGATGCGCGACATGCCGACGCCGCCGAGGCCGGCGCCGCCGATCCGGAAAGGAATTCGCTTGCCCTGGTAGATCAGCGTCCCGCTGCCCCAGGCGGCCTTGCCGATCATGCCGAGCTGCCATTTGCGGATCTCGACCCGCGCGACGGCGGTGGAGGGGTCGGGCTCGGCCGGCTCGGCGACGGGCGCGGGGGCGGGGGCCACGGCGACCGGCGCGGGCGCCGGCTCGGTGGCGCAGGCGGCCAGCAGCAGCGCAAGCAGCGCCGGCAAGGCAAGGCGTGGCGTCAGGGCGGCGATCGACATGGGTAGGAACCTCCGGACAGTCGGTTTGCATGCGGCGAAAACCACTGCGGCTGTTTCCGGCGGGGCGGCCGGCTTGCGTCGCCCCGCCGCCCGGAGGGGCGCGCGCCAGGTGTGCGCACCCATGGTATTCCGCGTGGCGGACCCGCGCCAGCCACCGCCCGCCTGCCGACGCCTTGCCACCCCAGCGCTCGGGAGGCAGCCTGCGCCCCCTCAATCGGGAAGGAGCGTCCCCAATGGATCTCGGGTTGAAGGGCCGCCGTGCCCTGGTGATGGGTGGAACCAAGGGCCTCGGCCGGTCGATCGCCGATGCGCTGGCCGCCGAAGGTGCCACCATTGTCATCAGCGGCCGCGACCAGGGCCGGCTGGACGAAGCGGCCGCGGCGCTGAAGGCTGCGGGCGCGGCCTCGGCGGTCGGGATCGTCGCCGACGTGGCGACCACGGCCGCCGTCGAGGCGCTGGCCGATGCCGCTGTGGCGGCGATGGGCGGTGTCGATATCCTGGTGCTGAATCATGGCGGCCCGCCGCCCTGCACGGCGTCGCAGATCACCGAACCGGCGCTGCAGGAGTGGTTCCAGCACATTGTCGTCTCGCCGATCGCGATCACCAACAAGCTGCTGCCGGCGATGCGGGAACGCGGCTGGGGACGGATCATCGTGGTGGGCAGCACCGGCATGCAGCACCCGATCCCGACGCTGGCGCTGTCCAACACGCTGCGCGCCTCGATCTGGGGCTGGCTGAAGACGCTGTCCGGCGAGGTGGCGAAGGACGGGGTGACGATGAACGTGCTCGCGCCGGGGACCATCCTGACGGACCGGGTGACGTCCACCACCACGGTGCGGGCGCGACAGAAGAACATCAGCTACGAGGACGCGCTGGCCGAGGCGGCGGCGGAGATTCCGGCCGGGCGGCTGGGTGCGCCGTCCGACTACGGGCCGATGGGGGCGTTCCTGGCGAGCGAGAAGGGCGCCTACATCACCGGCAGCATGATCCGGGTGGATGGCGGGCGCGTGCGCGGGATGGTCTGAAGGAAGAGGGGGGGGGGGGGG
>JBMOJU010000683.1:0-1676 GCA_049315625.1 Paracraurococcus sp. | reverse complement strand
GCCGATTCGGTGCGCGGGGCGCTTGGCGGTGTCGTCGACTGGTTCACCGCCCTGACCGGCCCCATCGAGGGCGCGGAGGCGGGCTTCCGCAGCTTCGGCGAGTCGGCGGGGGCGGCGATCGGCGGCGCGGTCGCCGCGGTCGCCGGCTTCGTCTCCGGCCTCGGCAACATCGGCCCCATGGTGACGCAGGCCCTGGCCGGCGCTGCCACGGCCGTCGCCAACTTCGTCTCCGGCATGTACGCCAGCGGCCAGGCGATGATCACCAGCTTCGTCGCCGGCATCGAATCGGTGGGCAGCAGCATCGCCGATTCGGTGCGCGGGGCGCTGGGCAAGGCGCGCAACCTGCTGCCCTTTTCCGACGCCAAGGAAGGGCCGTTCAGCAGCCTGACGCGCTCCGGCGCCGCCATCCTGCCGACCATGGCGGACGGCGTGCGGGCGGCCGGCGCGGCCAGCCTGGCGGGCGCGCTGTCCGCCGCCCTGGCGGGCGCCAGCGGCGGCGCGGCGGCGGCCGGGCCGGCGGCGGAGGGCGGCATTGCCGGCGGGGCGGCGGTGACGATCAACGCCAGCTTCACCATCAACGCCACGCCGGGCACCGACACGGCGGGGCTGCAGGCGGCGGTGGAAGCGGCGCTGGATGCGGCGCGCCGCCGCGAGGGCGCGGACCATCGCAGCAGGCTGACCGATTGAAGGGGCGTCCCGCATGGCAGGCGTGATGATGGCGCTGGGCGAGTTCCGCTTTTCGATCGATACCGCGGCCTACCAGGAATTCTCCCGCACCGCGGAATACGAATGGGCGGAAATCCCGCGCTTCGGCCGGCGGCCGGCCATGCAGTTCACCGGGCTCGGCCGCGACAGCATCACCCTCTCGGGCGAGATCTACCCGGCCTATCGCGGCGGGCTCGGCCAGTTGGAGGCGATGCGGACCATGGCGGAGGCGGGGGAGCCGCTGCTGTTGGTGGCCGGCACCGGCCGCGTCTGGGGCCAGTGGTGCATCACCGCGGTGACGGAAAAGCACAGCGCGCCGCACGTCAACGGCGCGCCGCGCAAGCAGGGATTCGACCTGACGCTAATCCGCTACGGCGAAGACGCGCCGCCGGTGGAAGCGCCGGCGGAGGATGTGCCGGAGGAGCCGGTGGCGCCGGAGGATGCGACGCCCGAGCTGACCGAGGCCGTGGCGGAAAGCCCGGTCAGCGACCAGCCGCTGGGCCCCGGGGTTGGCTGACGCGCAGGGGATATCGCGATGCAAATCTACCTCAGCCGGCGCGGCGACGTGCTGGATTGGATCTGCGCGAAGCATTACGGCGGCGCCCCGGCGGCGGGCGTGGTGGAACGGGTGCTGGCGGCAAACCGTGGCCTGGCGGGCTACGGCGCGGTGCTGCCGGAAGGGCTGACCATCACGCTGCCGACGCCGCCGGCCGCCGCCGCAACCACCGCCGCCGCGCCGCTGCGCATCTGGGATTGAGCCGATGCAGCCGACCTGCCGGATCGAATGCAACGGCACCGACATCACCGCCCGGATCAACGACCGGATGGTGCAGATCACCATCACCGATGAGGCGGGGGTGAAGGCCGACCGGGTGGAGCTGGCGCTGGACAACCGCGACGGCCTGCTGCCGGTGCCGCCCGCAGAGGCCGAGCTGCGCGTCTGGTTCGGCTATGTCGACCAGCCGCTGGCC
>JBMOJU010000273.1:0-7321 GCA_049315625.1 Paracraurococcus sp. | reverse complement strand
GGTGCTGATCGCGGGGCCGGAACTGGCTAAGAAGGCCGAGGCCGCCGGCGCCGACATGGTCGCGACCGTGGGCTTCGAAGGCGGCGGGCATCTCGGCCGCGGCGACGAGACCACCATGGTGATGGTGCCGCGCATCGTCGCGGCGGTGCAGATCCCGGTGCTCGCCTCGGGCGGGATCGCCACCGGCGCCGGGCTGCTCGCGGCGCTGGCGCTGGGGGCGGAGGGCGTCGAGATGGGCACCCGCTTCGTCGCCACCGTCGAGGCGCAGGCGCACCTGGCCTACAAGCAGGCCTTGGCGGCAGCGGCGCCGGGCGACACCATGATCATCAAGCGGACGCTGGGCATGCCCGGCCGGGTGCTGCGCAGCCCGCATGCCGAGGCGATCGTCGCCGCCGAGGCGGCCGGCGCGCCGCAGGCGGAGATCCTGGCGATGATCGCCGGCGCCATGAACGCCCGCGGCACCGATGCGGGCGATCTGGCGGGCAGCTATGTCTGGGCCGGGCAATGCGTCGGGCTGTTCGACGACGTGCCCACGGCCGGCGACGTGGTCGCCCGGATGGTCGCCGAGGCGGAAGCCGGCATGGCCCGCCTGCGCGGCTTTTTCTGACCCCCTCCCCCGCGCCGCGGAGGAGGGCTGGGGTGGGGGTGTTCCCGCCATCCGCATCACCCCACCCTGACCCTGCCCCGCCAGCGGGGAGGGAAGCGAGGCTCCGATGACCGACCCTGCCCTGCTCCCCGCCACCACCCTCGCCGGCCTCTACGCCCGCCGCGCGCTCTCCCCGGTCGAGGCGCTCGACGCGGTCCTGGCCCGCATCGCCGCGCTGAACCCCCGGCTGAACGCGATCATCGCCCTCGACGCGGACAGCGCCCGGGCCGCCGCCCGGGCCAGCGAGGCGCGCTGGCGGGCCGGCACGCCGCTCTCGCCGCTGGATGGCGTAGCGCTGACGGTGAAGGACAACATCACGGTCGCCGGCCTGCCCTGCGCCTGGGGCAGCCCGATCTTCGCCGGCTTCGTGCCGGAGCGGGACGAATTGCCGGTCGCCCGCGCCCGGGCCGCCGGCCTCGTCATCCTCGGCAAGACCAACGTCCCGGAATTCACCCTCCAGGGCTACACCGACAACAGGGTCCACGGCGTCACCCGCAACCCGTGGAACCCCGCACTGACCCCCGGCGGCTCCTCCGGCGGCGCCGTCGCCGCGGTCGCCGCCGGGCTCGGCCCGCTCGCGCTCGGCACCGATGGCGGCGGCTCGATCCGCCGGCCCGCCTCCCACGCCGGGCTGGTCGGGCTGAAGCCGAGCATCGGCCAGGTGCCGCGCTGCGACGGGCTGCCGGCCATCCTGCTGGACCTGGAGCAGATCGGCCCGATCGCCCGCACCACCGCCGACCTTGTCGCGCTGCTGGCGCTGCTCACCCCGCCGGATGCGCGCGACCCGGCGAGCCGTGCCATGCCGCCGTTCGTCGTGCCGCCGCGGCCGCCGCGCCAGCGCGTCCTATTCGTCCCGCGGCTCGGCACCAACCCGGTGGACCCGGAGATCGCCACCAGCGTTGCCATCGCCGCCGCCCAGCTCGGCGCGCTCGGGCACCGGGTCGAGGAGGGCGAGGCACCTTTCACGCTGGACGAGTTGGGCGCCCTGTTCGGCCCGATCGGCCAGGCGGGCCTGGCCTGGCTGCTGGCGGAACGCGGTGGCGAGCCCGAGGCGCCGATGCTCCGGGAGATGGCGGCCGCCGGCCGCGCCCTGAGCGCCGCGACCCTGTTCGCCGCGCTGGACGGCATCGCCGCCTTCCGCCGCCGCATGGCGGCGTTCTTCGGCACCTGGGACCTGATCCTGACGCCCGCCGCGGCGGCGCTGCCCTGGCCGGCCGACCAGGTCGCCCGCCGACGATCGATGGCGTCGCCGTCGGCCCGCGCGGCCACGCAATCTTCACGAATTTCGCCAACCTGGCCGCCCTGCCGGGCATTGCGCTGCCCTGCGAACCGGCCGAATCGGGCCTGCCGATCGGCTTCCAACTGGTCGGCCCGTCCGGCTCCGACGGCCTGCTCTGCGCCCTGGCGGCGGAGTGGGAGACGGCGCATCCCTGGGCGGCGCGCTGGCCGGCGCTGGTCTGACCGCCACGCGGGAGAGGTTGAACCGGCGCCGCTATCCTACCAGAATTGGCCCATGATCGGCGCCCCCCCGGGCGCCCGCCCAACCCCGAGGATCGCCATTCTGTCTCCCGCCCCGTTGCCGCGTCGCCGGCTCGGCCTGGCCGCAACCGGCCTGATGCTCGCGTTGCTGCCGCTCGGTGCCTGCGCCCCCTTCCCGGCGGCGGCGCAGCGCGGCGCCCTGGTCGCCGATTTCGCCGACCTCGCCGAACGGGTGCAGCCCGCCGTGGTGAACATCGCCGTGACCGCGGAGCAGCGGGCGGATCTGCCGCCCGAACTGCGCGGCACGCCGTTCGAGCGCTATTTCCGCGACCGTCAGCGCAGCCGGAAGCAGGAGGTGCAGGGCGCCGGCAGCGGCTTCGTCATCGACCCGGCCGGCTACATCGTCACCAACAACCACGTGGTCGGCAACGCCAGCAAGGTGGTGGTGGCGCTGCAGGACGGGTCGGAATTGCAGGCCCGCGTGGTTGGCACGGACGAGCTGACCGACCTCGCCCTGCTGAAGGTCGAACCCCGCGCGCCGATGGTCGCGGTGCCCTTCGGCTCCTCCGCCGCCGCCCGGGTCGGCTCCTGGGTACTGGCGGCGGGCAATCCCTTCGGCCTCGGCGGCACGGTGACCGCCGGCATCATCTCCGCCCGCGGGCGGGAGATCGGCGCCGGCCCCTTCGACGACTTCATCCAGACCGACGCGGCGATCAATCCCGGCAATTCCGGCGGCCCGCTGTTCAACCCGGCGGGCGAGGTGATCGGCATCAACACCGCGATCTACTCGCCTTCTGGCGCCTCGGCCGGGATCGGCTTCGCCACGCCGTCCGACCTCGCCCGGCCGGTGATCGAGCAATTGCGCCGCGACGGGCGGGTGGAACGCGGCTGGCTCGGCGTCTCGGTGCAGGACCAGACGGCGGATGAAGGCCGCGCCGCCCGCCGCGGCGTGCTGATCGCCGGCGTCGAGCGGACCAGCCCGGCCGGCCGCGCCGGGCTGCGCCCGGGGGATCTGGTGGTGGCGATCAATGGCGACCGGATCGAGACCTCCCGCGCCCTGGTGCGCACGGTCGCCGCCGTCCCGCCCGGGCAGACCCTGCGCCTGACCGTGGTGCGGGAGGGGCGGGAGCGCGAGGTGCCGGTGCAGGTCGGCCGCCGGCCGCCGACGGGGTGACCGCGGCCGCCGGCGGGGCGACGCGGCCCGGTTGTTCGCCGTCCCAACCGCATATGGTGTAGAATCAATCCGGCCGGCAGCCTTCGGTAAGCCGGTTCGGGGTCAGGAATGGCGGGACCGGCCGCAGCCGCTTCGCTGGCGGACCGGAGAGGATGGAACGCGATGCGGATTCTGCTGGTCGAGGACGATGCCGAGGTCGCGCGCTTCGTGCGCAAGGGCCTCCAGGAGGCCGGCCATACGGTGGAGCACGCGACCAATGGCCGGGATGGCCTGTTCCTCGCGGCGTCCGAGCAATTCGACATGCTGGTGCTCGACCGCATGCTGCCCGGCGGAGTCGATGGCGTGCGGCTGGTCGAGACCCTGCGCAGCCAGGGCAACCGCACGCCGGTGCTGTTCCTCTCGGCGCTTTCGGCCGTGGACGAACGGGTGAAGGGCCTGAAGGCCGGTGGCGACGACTACCTGACCAAGCCCTTCGCCTTCGCCGAATTGCTGGCGCGGGTCGAGGCGCTGGGCCGCCGCCCCTCGGTCGATGCGCCTGCGACCAAGCTGAGGGTGGCCGACCTCGAGCTCGACCTGCTGTCACGCACCGTGACCCGGGCGGCAAAGCGTATCGACGTGCAGCCGCGCGAATTCCGCCTGCTGGAGCACCTGATGCGGCACGCCGGCCAGGTGGTGACCCGGACCATGCTGCTGGAGAAGGTCTGGGACTACCACTTCGACCCGCAGACCAACGTCATCGACGTCCATGTCTCCCGCCTGCGGCAGAAGCTGGACAAGGGCTTCGACAAGCCACTGATCCACACCGTCCGCAACGCCGGCTACATGATCCGGGCGGAGCCCTGATCCCGGACGGACGATGAGCGAGCTCAGCCGCCCCGTCGGCCTCACTCTGCGCCGGCCACGGTCGGCCGGGCGCGGCCGGCCACGTGCCGCCGGCCCGCCCAGCCTGGCGCTCGGGCCGCCGCGGCTGCTGCGCAGCGCCGGCTTCCGCTTCGCTGTGCTGTTCGCCGCCATGTTCGCCTTTGCCGCCATCGCCCTGGTCGCGGTGCTGTGGTGGGCCACCGCCGGCGCGCTGGACCGGCAGACCGACGCCGCCATCCGCGCCGATGCCATCGCCCTGGCCGAACGCTGGCGGGAAGCCGGGACCGGCGGCCTCGCGGAGGCGATCGAGGAACGGCTCGCGGTCGATGTCGAGAACGAGTCCATCTACCTGCTGATCGAGACCGGGGGCGGCCGGCGTCTCTCGGGCAATCTCGACACCTGGCCGAAGCCGGGGCTGGATGCCGGGCCCTGGTTCCGCACCCGGGTGCTGCATGATGGCCTGGCGACCGATGCCAGGCTGCACCGGCTGGAACTGCCTGGCCTGCGGCTGCTGATCGGCCGCGACGAGGCCGAGCGGACCCAGCTGCGCCGGCTGCTGACCGAGGGCGTGGTCTGGGCCTCCGGCGCCGTCGCGCTGTTCGCGCTGGTCGGCGCCTGGCTGATCCGGCATGCGCTGCAGACCCGCATGCGCGCCGCCTTCGCCACCACCGCGGCGATCGCCGGCGGCGATCTGTCGTCCCGCGTCGCGCTGTCCGGCCGCGGCGACGAATTCGACCGGCTGGCGCAGACGCTCAACATCATGCTCGACCGCATCGGCACGCTGATGGAAGGCGTGCGCGGCGTCTCCGATGCCATCGCGCATGATCTCCGCACCCCGATCGCCCGGGCGCGGGCCAAGCTGGAGGACGCGCTGGCGACCTCGGAGGACGAGGAATCGCTGCGCGCCACGGTGGAGCAGGGCATCGCCGACCTCGATGGCATCAGCCGCATCTTCCAGGCGCTGCTGCGCATCGCCGAGGCCGAAGCGGGCGCCCGCCGCGCCGCCTTCGCGCCGCTCGACCTGGTGCACCTGCTGGCCGATGCGGCGGAGATCTACGAGGCGACCGCCGAGGCGCGCGGCCAGCGGCTGGAGACCGACCTGCCGGCGGCGCTGCCCCTGGTCGGCGACCGCGACCTGCTGCTGCAGGCGGTCGCCAACCTGCTGGACAACGCCATCAAATTCACCCCGGCCGGCGGCACGGTGCAACTGGCCGCAGCGGTCACCCCCGCGGGCGTTCAGGTCATGGTGGCCGATGACGGGCCCGGCCTTTCGGCCGAGGACCAGGCGCATGCCGGAGACCGCTTCTTCCGCGCCGACAAGGCCCGGGCGACACCCGGCTCCGGCCTTGGCCTGTCCCTGGTACGGGCGGTGGCGCATCTGCATGGCGGCGACATCGCGCTGCAGGATGCCGTTCCGGGGCGCGCGCCGCCCGGTCTCCGTGTGGTGATGCGGCTCCCGCTGGCATGACCGAAGCGTCATGTTCCGCCCACCGCCGTTTCAACAGGCCGGTTCCACTGTCCGCCCCGCGATGACGGCCTCCCTCACGCCTCCCGCGTTCCTGCTCGCCCTGGCGATGACCGCTGCGGCGGAGCCGAGCGCGCGCGTCACCACCGACACGCCGGAATACTGCACCAGCCTGGTGCAGCGCCTGGCCGGGTTGCCGGCGGCGAAGGAGGAACCCTCCCGCAGCCTGGCGGCGGAGGGCGAGCGGCTGTGCGGCACCGGCCATGTGCGGACCGGCATCGCCAAGCTGCGCCGCGCGGTGCGGGCAGCCCAGGCCTCGCCCTGAGCACTGCCTGGCGTCGGCTTGCCGGTGATGGCGCCCGCACCGCGGGAGCGGCCGCTCCGGCAGCGTGGCTGATGCAGCAGGCCTGGCGCGCGACGTTCCCGCCTGCGGCCCGCAGGGCCGGGGCGCCGCATGGCGCCTTCCGCCGGTGCGGCGAATCCAGGCCGTGCGGATGCGCGGCGCCGGGCGTCTGAGGGGCACGCAGGCTGAACCTTTCTGCGCCGGGTATCAGACCGGCTGACGACAGCCGCCTTGCCGCGCAAGGCCCCTTGGAGCGCGATGGCTTGAGGCGGAATCGCCGACAGGCCTGAAGCGCGCGACAAGACAATGGCCAGGGCGGGATGCGTAAGCGGAGCCGAACGCATCATGCTCCAGAAGCGGCGGTTTCCCTTCGGCGATAGCGGTGCCGGAGGGCATTCCACCCCGCCTGCTCAACCGAAGTACCAGTCGCCGGCGGCCAGCTTGACGGTGAAGTCGGCCACGGTCACGGCAAAGCGTCCGGCATAGGCCCCGTCATTCACCTCGTAGACCTGTTGCGTGGTTGTCGACGTGTAGGTTGTGCCGACGAATTTCACGCTGGCTGCCGCGGTGAACCCGGTCAGCTTGATGTGGTCCTGCCCGGCCAGGGAGCCGCCGCCGCCGGCGCCCTCGAAATCGGCAATGGTCGGCAGGGTGGCGGTGCGGGTCGCGGTGCCGACCATCGTGGAAGGGCGGAAGACGAATGTGTCCGAGCCGGTGCCGCCCAATAGTGAATCGATACCATACTGATCAAGGATGAGGTCGTTGCCGGGGCCTCCATTGATCGTGTCGTTGCCGATGCTGTCGGTGATGGTGTCGTTGCCTGCCTGGGCGTTCATCGCCAGGGGCAGTGCCGCCTGGCTGAAATTGTAGGTGTCGTTCCCGCTCGTGCCGTTCAGGTACTGCGAGATGGCGGCGGTGCTGGCGACGACCCGGACGGTGACGCTGCTCGTCGCGCTGAGGCCCAGGGAGTCGGAGGCCGTGTAGGCAAAGCTGGCATCACCGGTGAAGCCCGCGGTCGGCGTGAAGGTAATGATGCCGGTGGCCAGGGAGACCGTACCGTTGGTGGCACCCGAGACCGCGCTCACGGCGAGCGGCGACGACTGCGGGTCGGTGTCATTGGCCAGGAAGGACGACATGCCGAGTTTCAGCGCCGCGCCCACCCGGGTGGTGAAGCTGTCGGCCCCAACGACCGGCGGCTTGGGCGTGATGGTGATGGCCACGCTCGTCGGACCGGACGCCAAGGTGCCGTCGTAGGCCTGGTAGACGAAGCTGTCGGCGCCGCTCATGCCGGCATTCGGGACGTAGGTCAGGCCGCCATCGGTACCAAGGAGCAGGCTGCCGAGTTTCGGCCCG
>JBMOJU010000682.1:0-1677 GCA_049315625.1 Paracraurococcus sp. | reverse complement strand
GCTGATCGATGCGGCGGCGCTGGAGCGAGACCGGGATCACCTGTTTGCGGAGGCTGTCCATCTGTACCGGCAGGGCGTGGCTTGGTGGCCCAGCCGGGAGTTGTCGGCCGAACACATCCGCCCGCAGCAGGAAGCCCGGTATGAGGCCGATGCGTGGGAGCAGGCGGTGGTTGAGTGGCTGAAGAAAGGGGAATGGCCCGATGATGCGCACCACACGGCTTGCCCGCCTGGAGTCTGCGGCCCGGCATGACGATGACCTTTCTCGTCTGACCGATGACGAGCTGATTGCCGAAATGGCGAGGCTGAACCGCCTGCGCTTTGAGCGGTCACAGGCTTTGCTCGCTGACCCGACGACACCGCCGGACCTCGCCGCGATCCTCCGCGCCGATCCGTGGCAGAATGAACAAGCTACCATGCTCGCGTTGCTGCGGAGGCGCCGGCCATGAGCAAGCCCCTGGCCCGTCGCCTCGCCGCGCTGGAGGGCACGTCGCCGACACCGGCAACCGACATGGAGGCTTGGTGGCGCAATATCGGCGCCATGCTAGCCGGGATGCCCGAGTGGAACCGTGCGTATGCGCTGGTCGAGGTACCGCGCGACCTGGCACGTCTGACGCGGCGCCCTGCTCTGGAATGGCACTCGGCTATCGAGGCCGTTGCTGCGGCCCATATAGCGGCGGCGACCGCCTCAGACTGCGATCTCAATCAGTAGGGCCGCCCCCGTCAGCGTCTGATGGCGGCGTCTGCCCTTCACTGCGCCGCCCGTGTTTCACCAACCCTTCCATCACCCCCAACAGCCGCAACCGCTCGCGATGATGCTCCGCCGCCTCAAGGGCGCGCTCCCGACCTAGCGCCGTCCGCGCTCGGGCCGCTTTGCCCATACATCGGGCGAAGTCCTCCGCCGCCTCCGCCTTTCGGCTGAGTATTGTCCTCATCTGGTTGGCTTTCCGCTCCATCGCCATCACCTGAACGATCACCCGCTCCGCTTGCGCCACAGCCTCCCGCGCGTGGGCTTTGGCTGCTGGTGACTTGACCGATTCCAACAGGCGCCGCGCCGCGTCCCTGCCCGCCTCCGCGTTCGCCCGCATCTGCTTCAAGTCCATCGCGGCCGTCGCCTAACTGTTGACACCGGTACGTTGCGACCTTGCTCGATTCGATCCAGGCTCCATCGTGTGATGGAGGCCGCGGTATAGACGGGGACGACTGACAGAGCGCAGGCCGTCTCCACATTTAGCTGGTGTGGCTGTAGTGCGCAGCACTAGCGTTCTGAATCCGCAATGGAGACGGCGATGCGTTGGGTTTGGGCTTTGGCGGTGCTGGCCATGGCGGGATGCGCAGCCGATCCGCCGCCAGGGCGCGTGACGGTAGGGAGTCTGTGGCATGCGTGCGGCGCTGCGTTCCGGGCCGCCGAGTTTATCGATTGTGCCAAAAATGGTGACAATCCCGAATATAAATGGACGCCCGGCGCGGTGTGGCTTTTCCAAAGAATCGAACTGCTAAAACCGGCGGTTGGTGCGCCGGAATTCCGCCAACACCTTCAGCAAAAGATGATGTTGGAACTGGCCGAACGCGCGGTGGATATTGACCAGTCACCGCAATATACAGGACGGGGTGGCGGATATATTGGTGGTGGCGGAGGATACACGGGCCTTGCCCCCGCCCCCGCCCCCGCAGCCTACG
>JBMOJU010000272.1:0-7332 GCA_049315625.1 Paracraurococcus sp. | reverse complement strand
CAGGGCTGCGGCAACGATACGGCGCGCAGCTTCGGCTTCACCCGTGACGCGCCGGACGAGTTCCAGGTGACGACGCGGGCGCCGCTCTCCCTGCCGCCCTCGCTCGGTGAGTTGCCGACGCCGCGCCCCGGCGCCAGCCGGCCGCAGGAACTCTCGGCCCGCGCCGCCGCGGAATCGACGCTGTCGCCCGGCGCCGCGCTCGCCGCCGGCGGCCCGGCCCGGCCCAGCTCGGCCGAGGCGGCGCTGCTGACGCAGGCCGGCCGCCCCGCCAGCGGCGACATCCGCCGCCGGGTCGATGAGGAAAGCCTGAAGCTCGACCAGCCCGACAAGGGCCTGGTCGACCGGCTGATCTTCTGGAGGAAGGACGAGCCGCCGGGCATCGCGCTCGACAGCCGCCGCGAATCCCAGCGGCTGCGGGAGAACGCGGCGCTGGGCCGTGAGGCCACCGACGGCGAGACCCCGGTCATCCAGCGCAGCCAGAGCAGCAACCCGGTCACCCGGCTGTTCGAGAGCATCTTCTGACCCGGCCCCACGCCTGCCACGGGGCGCGCCATCCGGCGGGTTTGCAGGCGGACGCCAACATCCCACATGCTGGGGCATGCCCAGTGTGACCCGCCGTACCGCCCTCGCCTCGGCCGCCGCCCTGCCGGTCGCCCTGTCGTTCGAACCGGCCCTCGCCGCCCCGCCGGTGCTGCCGGCGGCGGAGGACCAGGCCAAGCTTGCCGGGGACCGTCCGCTGTTCGGCGCCACCAGCTGGAGCCTGCCGAACGGGCTGCGCGTGGTGCTGGCGGAAAGCCGCCGCGTCCCGGTGGTCGGCCACTACCTGTTCTATTCCGCCGGTGCCGGGGAGGACTCCGCCGGCCGCGGCGGCACGGCGCATTTCCTCGAACACATGATGTTCAAGGGCAGCGCCAACGTCGCCCCCGGCGCGCTGTCCCTCGCCGTGGCGCGGGAGGGCGGGCAGGACAACGCCTTCACCTCGCGCGACGTCACCGCCTACCACCAGACGGTCGAGGCCTCCCGCCTGCCCCTGGTGATGCGGATGGAAGCCGACCGCTTCGCCGGCCCATTGATCCCGCCCGACACGGTCGAGCCAGAGCGCGCCGTGATCCTGGAGGAACGGCGCCAGCGCACCGACAGCAACCCCCGTTCCCGCTTCTGGGAGGAGTTCGAGGCCGCGCTCTGGGGCCGCCAGCATTGGCGTGGCCGGCCGATCATCGGCTTCGAGGACGAGATCCGGGCCATCACCAGGGACGACCTGCTCGAATTCTACGCCACCCGCTATGCGCCGGCGAATGCCGTGCTGGTCGTCACCGGCGATGCCCGGGAGGCCACGGTGAAGGCGCTGGTCGAGGAGTACTACGCCCGCGTGCCGCCCCGCCCGGTGACCCCGCGCAACCGCGTCCCCGCCGCGACGCAGCCGGCCGAGGCGCGGGTAATCCGGCACGACGCGGCAGTGCGGGAGGCCAGCTTCCTGCGCGCCGCCATGGCGCCGAGCCTCACCTTCGGCGACCGCGACCAGGCCTGGGCGCTGGAGGCGCTGGCGCATCTGCTCGGCGGCGGCCAGGGCAGCCGCATGCACAAGGCGCTGGTCGAAACCGGCCTCTGCGTCTCGGCCAATGCCTCCTATGACGGCGAGGCGGTCGGGCCGACCTCCTTCGTGCTGTCGGCGCTGCCGCGCCCCGGCGTGGCGCCTGCCACGGTCGAGGCGGCGGTGGATGAGATCGTTGTCCGGCTGCTGCAGGACGGCCCGGCCGAGGCCGAGCTGGTGCGCGCCCGGCGGCAGATTACCGCCGGCGCCGTGCTGGCGCTGGACGGCATCGGTGCCGCGCCACGCATGCTGGGCTCGGCGCTGGCCACCGGCCTGCCGCTCGACCTGGTGGAGTTCTGGCCGCGGCATCTGCGCGCCGTGACCCTGCCGCAGGTGACCGCGGCCGCCCGCGCCATGCTGGGTGGCGCGCCGGCCACCACAGGCTGGCTGCTGCCGGAGGGCGTGCCGGCGCCGGAGCGCAAGGCATGAGCGGCAGCGCCGGCTTTTCCCTCGCCGTCCAGCCGGTCGAGGCCGCGGGCGTCACCGCCTGGCTGGTCGAGGACCATGCCGTCCCGGTCGTCTCGGTGGCCTGGTCCTGGGCCGGCGGCGCCGCGCTCGACCCGGCGGGGCAGGAGGGCACGGCGGCCATGGCCGCCGCCCTGCTGACCGAGGGCGCCGGGACGCTGCGCGCCACCGAGTTCGGCGACGCACTGCGCGACGAGGCGATCAGCCTGAATTTCGGCGCCGACCGCGACCATCTGGAAGGCGGCTTCCGCGCCCTGGCCGACGCCCTGCCGGAGGCGGTGCGGCTGGCCAGGCTGGCCATGGCCGAGCCGCGGCTCGATGCCGATGCGGTCGAGCGGGTGCGCGCCCGCGCCGCCGCCAGCGCCCGACGGTCGCTGGAGACCCCGCGCGGCCAGGCCGGCCGCGCCTTCTGGGCCCGCGCCTTTCCCGAACACCCGGCAGGGCGCCCCTCCGGCGGTACCGCCGATAGCATCGCCGCGGTCCCAGAAGCAGGACTGCGCACCGCCCTCACGCGGCAGATGCGGCATGACGGGCTGCTGGTCTGCGCCGCCGGCGCCATCACGCCGGAGGCGCTGAAAGGCGTCCTGGCCCAGCTTTTCGCCGGGCTGCCCGCCGGCCCGCCGCCGGCAACGCCGCCCTTGCCGGCCTTCCAGGCCTTCGGCCAGGCGGTGGTCGATGTCGCCTCGCCGCAATCCGCCGTGGTCTTCGGCCAGGAAGGGCTGGCGGCCGAGGACCCGGACTGGGAGGCGGCGCAGGTCGTGCTGCGCATCCTGGCCGGCGGCGGCTTCGCCTCCCGCCTCATGCACTCGGTGCGGGAACAGCGCGGCCTCGCCTATGGCATCGGCGGCGGGCTGGATGTGATGTTCCGTCGCGGCATCGTGGTCGGCTCGGTCGCCACCGAGAACGCAAGAGTCGCCGAGACCCTGGCGGTGACGCGCGAGGAATGGGCGCGGATGGCCAAGGACGGCCCAACCGATGCCGAGCGGGAAGACGCGGTGGCCTACCTGACCGGGTCGCTGCCGCTGCAATTCACCGACAGTCGGCGCGTCGCCGATTCGCTGCTGTCTTTGCGCCAGAACGGCCGCCCACGGGATTGGCTCGGCGGGCGGGCGGCGCGGCTCAATGCGCTGACCACCGAGCGGCTGGCGGCGGTCGCGGCGCGGGTGTTGCGGCCGGAGACGTTGTCCGTCGTCATTGCCGGGCAACCCGTCGGGCTTTAAGCCCTTCCCGATAGCGGGAAGGGCGCGGGCATCATGGAAGCGCAGGGACTCAGCACCGCCTGGGCGGCGATCACGGCGCTGGCGCGGACAGCGCGGGCCGATGGCAGCGCGCCGGACAGCATCCGCCCGCTCTTCACCGCCGATCCCAGCCGGTTCGATCGCTTCGCATGGTCCGCCGAGGGACTGCTGCTCGACCTCTCGAAGACGGCGCTGACCGACCCGGCGCTGGCCGCCCTGCTGGCGCTGGCCGAGGCCGCCGGGCTGCCGGCGAAGCGCGACGCCATGGCGCGCGGCGAGGCGGTGAACAGCACCGAGCGTCGTGCCGCCCTGCATATGGCGCTGCGCGCCCCGCCCGAGGCGGGATTCCGGGCGGGGGAGGAGGACGCCGCGGCCGAGGTCGCCGAGGTGCTAGGCCGGATGCAGGCCTTCTGCACCGCGGTGCATGACGGCACCATCCGCGGCGCCACCGACCTGCCCTTCACCGACGTGGTCAATATCGGCATCGGCGGCTCCGACCTCGGCCCGGCGATGGTGACCCGGGCGCTGTGGACCCCGGCGGCGCCGCTGCGGGCGCATTACCTGGCGAATGTCGATGCGCATGCCTGGGAGGCGCTGCGGCCGCTTCTCGACCCGGCGCGCACCCTGGTGCTGGTCGCCTCGAAGACCTTCACCACGCAGGAGACCATGACCAACGCCGCGCTGGTGCGCGGCTGGCTGGCGGCGGCGGTGGGCGAGGCCGGGGTCGGCCGGCACCTCGCCGCGCTGTCCACCAACCTGCCGGCGACGGCGGCCTTCGGCATCGCGCCGGACCGCGTCTTCCCCTTCCGCGACTGGGTCGGCGGGCGCTTCTCGCTCTGGTCGGCGATCGGCCTGTCGGTAGCGCTGGCGCTCGGCTGGGACGCCTTCACCCGGCTGCTCGCCGGCGCCCGGGCGATGGACCTGCATTTCCTCGGCACGCCGCTCGGGCGGAACCTGCCGGTGCTGCTGGCGCTCGCCGAGGTCTGGCACGTCAACGGACTCGGGTACCCAACGCGGGCCGTGCTGCCCTATGACGAGCGCCTCGCCCGGCTGCCGGCGCATCTGCAGCAGCTGGAGATGGAAAGCCTCGGCAAGCGGGTGCTGCTGGACGGCAGCCCGGCGCCGCGCGCCAGCGGCGCGGTGGTGTTCGGCGAGCCGGGCACCAATGCCCAGCACAGCTTCCTGCAGCTGATCCACCAGGGCACCACGCCGGTGCCCTGCGACATCATCCTGGTCGCCCGGCCCGACCACGCGCATCCCGACAGCCACCGCAAGCTGCTGGCCAATGGCCTGGCCCAGGCGGCGGCGCTGATGCGCGGCAAATCGGCGGCCCAGGTGGCGGCCGAGATGACGGCGGCCGGCACCGACCCGGCGGAGATCGCCCGGCTGACGCCGCACCGCGTCTTCCCCGGCGACCGGCCGACCACCACGCTGCTGCTGCCGCATCTGGACGCCTTCACCCTTGGCCAGCTTGTCGCGCTGTATGAACACAAGGTGTTCAGCCTTGGCGCGCTCTGGGGCATCAATGCCTTCGACCAATGGGGCGTCGAGCTCGGCAAGCAGCTGGCCGGGCCGATCCTGGCGGCGCTGGAGGGCGGTCCGCCGGGCGAGCAGGATGCCTCGACGCTGGGCCTGCTGCGGGGTATCTCCGATCGATGGAACCTGTCCTGACCCCCTCACGGAAAGGCGCTGCGACGGGTCCGGCCCTGCCACGCGTGCCGCCCGGCAAGCAGTCCCGGGCGAACGGGTGCCACCGCCGCGGTGCCTGACCGCACCCGGACCGCGCGAATGACGGCCATCGCCGATCAGCTGCGGCGGGGCCTGGTCGGTGCGGCGCTCGGCGTCGTGCTCCCGCCGGCCGGGTCTGTCTCGCGCGAGCGCAGCGAGCGGCCATCCATGCCGCGGCCGACCCGTCGAGAGGCAGCGGCATGAGCATCCGCCTCCTCCCCGAGACCACCGCCAACCGCATCGCCGCCGGCGAGGTGGTCGAGCGACCGGCGGCGGTGGCGAAGGAACTGGTGGAGAATTCGCTCGATGCCGGGGCCACCCGCATCACCGTCATACTGGAGGGCGGCGGGATCGAGCGGCTGGTGGTGGAGGATGACGGGTCGGGCATGGGCCCGGCCGACCTGGATCTGGCGGTGGAGCGGCACGCCACCTCCAAGCTGCCGGAGGAGGCGATGCTGTTCCGCATCGCCACGTTGGGCTTCCGCGGTGAGGCGCTGCCCTCGATCGGCGCCGTGGCGCGGCTCACCATCACCTCCAGGCCCATGGGCGGCGACGCGCATGCGCTGAGCGTCGAGGGTGGCCGCAAGGGCGTGGTGCTGCCAGCTGCCGGGGCGCCGGGCACCCGGGTCGAGATGCGCGACCTGTTCTATGCGGTGCCGGCGCGGCGGAAGTTCCTGAAGACCCCGCGCTGGGAGGCCGAGGCGGCGATCGAGGCGGTGCGCCGCCTGGCGCTGGCCTGGCCGGAAGTCGGCTTCCGCATCCAGAACGAGGGGCGGGAGGTGCTGGCGCTGCCGCCGCAGGCGCGCGACGCGCGGATCGCGGCACTCCTCGGCGCCGATTTCGCCGCGGCCAGCCTCCCGGTGGCGGCGGAGGCGGGCGGGCTGGTGCTCTCGGGCCTCGCCGCCCAGCCGGCCTATACGCGTGCAACGGGTACCGAGCAGCATCTGGTGGTGAACCGTCGCCCGGTGCGCGACCCGGTGCTGCGCACCGCGCTGCGGGTGGCCTATCGCGACCTGATCGCCGCCGGGCGGCACCCGGTGGCGGCGCTCTTCCTCGAGGTCCCACCCGAGGCGGTCGACGTCAACGTGCACCCGATGAAGACCGAATTGCGCTTCCGCGAGGAGGCGGCGGTGCGCGGGATGCTGATCTCGGCGCTGCGCCGGACCCTCTCGGCCGGGGCGGGGGAGGCAGTGCCGGCCCCGGCGCTGACCCAGTACCGGCCGAGCCCAGGCTGGTCAGGCTGGCGGCCGCGCCCGCCGATGCCGCTGTCGGCCGGGCTCGGCTTCGCGGAGGCACAATTCGCGCTTGCCTCGCCCGCGGCGGCACCGGCCGCGCCGGCCGCGCTGCCGCTCGGCTTCGCGCCGCCGCGGCCGGCGCCGGAGACGGAGGCGGCGGGGGACTACCCGCTCGGCCGGCCGCTGGCCCAGCTGCTCGACACGTATATCCTGGCCGAGGCGCCGGACGGCGCGCTGATCCTGGTCGACCAGCATGCGGCGCATGAGCGGCTGACGCATGAGGCGCTGCGGGCGCAGCTGGTCGAGGGCGGGGTGCGGGCGCAGCCGCTGCTGCTGCCGGCAGTGGTCGACCTGCCGCCGGCGGAGTGCGCCCGGCTGCTCCGCTTCGCCGCGCCGCTGGCGCGGCTGGGGCTGGAGATCGAAGGCTTCGGCCCCGGTGCGGTGCTGGTCCGCGCCCTACCGGCGCTGCTCGGCCCGGCCGATCCCGCGCCGCTGTTGCGCGACCTGGCGGAGGAACTGGCCGAGAACGACGAGGCGCTGGCGCTGGAGCGGCGGCTGGATGCGGCGGTGGCACGGCTGGCCTGCCATGGCTCGGTCCGCGCCGGGCGGCGCCTCAACGGCGCGGAGATGGCGGCCCTGCTGCGGCAGATGGAGGTCACGCCGCGCGCCGCCACCTGCAGCCACGGCAGGCCGACCTTCCTCCGGCTGGGCGTGGCGGAGTTGGAGCGGCTGTTCGGCCGACGTTGAGGCGCCTCGATGGCACTGCGATTCGGGATGCGTTCCACGTTACGCCCTTTTCGTCAGCGGCTTGCTCAGCGCCACACTGCGATTCTGGACGGAATGGAACAATAAAGGGATCGTACCGAGCCCAGGGAAGTTCCACCTGCCTACCGCTCAGACGCGGGGCGCCATTCGGCGCCTGGGCCCGGCAGGCCGCGGGGTAGGACGTCTTACGCTACCACCTGTGACGCCCCATGGCGCGGCAGCGCGTTTGGACAGCGTCCGGGTTTCACATGCACGTTAGAGCGGGATGCGTTCAGGCTGAATCGAATTTGCTTCCCGACGCGGCGGGAAA
>JBMOJU010000681.1:0-1679 GCA_049315625.1 Paracraurococcus sp. | reverse complement strand
CGAGCACGGCATGCCGCGCAAGCCGCGCGAGGGCACCAAGCAGGAGGCGGTGCTGGCCATGCTGCGCCGGCCCGAAGGCGCCACGGTGGCGCAGATTGCCGAGGCCACAGGCTGGGCGCAGCACACCGTCCGGGGGTTTTTCGCCGGCCTGAAGAAGAAGGGCCACGCGGTCGAGGTGAAGTCGCGGGAGCGGATGGTCGGCCCCAACAAGACCGGCGCGAAGGGCTCCTTCACGATCTACCACCTGCCGACCTGACCAGGGGGCTGGAGACGACGAGGGCCTGCTGCCGGAGAGTAGCGGGCCCTTGCCTGTTGTAAGCATCACACGCGGCGGGAGGTCGCCGCCATGCCGGAACTGACCGCCTCGACCCGCGAGGCAGCCCGCCGCATTGGCCTCACCGATACGGCGCTCCGAAAGGCCGAGCAGGCTGGCCGCATCACCCGCGAGCCGGATGGCCAGTGGGACATCGACAAGACCCGCCGCCGCTTGGTGGAAACCGCCGACCCCGCTCGCTCTCCCCTGGCCAATGGCGCCGGCGTCGAGGGCACGCCCTTCGCCCGCCTGAAGGTGGCGCAGCTCGCGCTGAAGGTGGAGGCGCAGCGCCTCGCCCTCGATGAGACCAAGCGTCGCCTGGTCGATGTCACCGAGGCCAATGCCGCGCTGGACGAGATCGGCAGCACCATGCGTGACGCGCTGCTGAACTGGCCGGCCCGTGTGTCGGGCCTGATTGCCGCCGAGATCAGCGTCGACCCGCACCTCCTGCAGACCATTCTGCAGAGCCACATCAACGACCTGCTGACGGAGGCGGCCGATCGCTTCGACCCAGCAGGCCTCGGAGGGGATCGGCCTCCGCAGCCGTGAGCATGTGCGCCGGCGTGTCGGCGCCATGCTCCGGCCGCCGCCGCAGCTCACCGTCTCGGAATGGGCCGAGCGGCATCGGATGCTCGGCAGCCGCGCCTCCGCGGAACCTGGCCCCTGGCGCACCAGCCGCACGCCTTACTTGAAGGACGTGATGGACGCGCTCTCGGCGGTGCATCCCGCCCGGCGCGTCGTGTTCATGAAAGGGGCGCAGGTCGGCGCGCCGCTGGCGATCACCACGCCAATCCCGACGGCCGAAGGCTGGGCCACGATGGGTTCACTCATCGTCGGCGACACGCTGTTCGACGATCTTGGCCAGCCCTGCCGCGTCGCCGGCGTATCGCCCATCATGATTGGCCGCGCCTGCTACACCATCACCTTTGACGATGGCGAGAGCGTCGTCTGCGATGGCGAACATCGCTGGCCGGTGTGGGAATTCACCGATGCCGAGAACCCAACGGCGCGGGTTCTGCACACGCGGGAGATGGTCCAGTGGGTCCGCATCGGTCGCGGCCCGCGCTATCGCTACGCCATCGATTGCTGTGCTGCCGCCGAACTGCCGGACCAGGACCTGCTGATCCATCCCTATGTTCTGGGCATGTGGTTGGGCGACGGCTCCTCGACCATGAATCACATCAGCGTCCACGAGGAGGATGCGGAAGCCGCGGACCACCTCCAGGCCTGCGGCGTGGTCGCACAGTTTCGTCTGCCCCGGTGGCGCAAGGGCCGCTGTGCCAACATCGTCATCGATCCGACATTTCGACTGGGGTAGCGTCCGAGGACGTGGTGGAAAATCCGGCTTCGGTCGGGGTGTAGGGCT
>JBMOJU010000680.1:0-1680 GCA_049315625.1 Paracraurococcus sp. | reverse complement strand
CGCAGCCCGAAGCGGGCCTTGGCCGCGCGCACATGGCGCAGGTAGTCCGGCAACCACCAGGACGTCCCGAGGTTGATCAGCACGCTGCCGGGGGCGAACTCCAGCGCCGGGGCGGTGCGCAGCGCCTCCGCCAGCGCGGCCTGGGCCGCCGCCCAGTCCGGCGCGGCGGTGTCGGTGCCGGTCGCGGAGAGCGCGGCGAGCCGCAGGAACAGCCCGGCCGGCACCGGCTTCCAGGCGCCCGCGCCGGGATCGAAGGCGGTGACGCAGACATCGGTATCCGCCGCCCCGCCGGCGCCGCGCAGGGCTTCGCCGATGATGCTCGCCTGGACGCGCTGGATGCCGGTCGGCGCCCGGTTATGGCGGAAATAGTCGAGCAGGTCGGAAGCATCGAAGACCAGCGGCGTGTCGGTCGCCGCGGCGGCCGGCGCGGTCGGGCCGGCGGTTCGTGCCGTCGGCGTGGCGGGCGGGGCAACCGGCCGGGCAGCGGGGGCCACTTGAGCGTCCGGCGGCACCGCATCCGCCCCGAGCAGCTCGCGCCGGGCATGCATGTTGGCGGGGTCGAGGCTGAGCGCCATGGCGTAGGCGCCCAGCGCCTCCTCCGCCCGGCCGAGCAGCTTGAGGGCGTGGCCGATCTGGAGCTGGACGTCGGCATCCGTGGGCAGCAGCCGCTCGGCTTCCTGGTAGCAGAGCAGCGCGCCCTTGGGGTCGCCGGCTTCCTTCAGGCAGTGGCCATACTGGACCCAGATCGGGCCGTCCTTGCCGCGCAGGCGCAGGTATTGGCCGTAGGCTTCGGCCGCGTCCGCCCAGGCCCGCTGGTCCCGCAACCGGTCCCAGCGGCGAGCAAGCCCGTCGCCACGGACGAGGGTTCGTCCGGAGGGGTGTCCTGCGGTTGCATGTCCATCCGCAAATCCTGGAGTTTGAATACCGGGCCGGCACTGTGGCGCAAATCCCGCCGATTGTGGACCGGCCGGAGGCGCTTAACCCTTCATGAATATCAGCCGAGGAGGATGGCGGCGCCCAAAAGCGGCGACAGGAGCACCAGGATGGCGGCGACGCGCAGCATCAGCACAGCCAGATCGACCAGCCGGAGGGCCACCTGGCCACGCACCGGCAGGGCCAAGGACGCCCCGTCGGCGGCCATCGCGGTCAGCGGTTCGGTCGAAGGGGCCACGGTCGGTTCCTGCGTCACGGACGCGATAAAGCTATGCCGTTCATCGCGTAGCAAGCGATATCGGCATGGCACACCTTGCCAAGACGTGAACAGCGGCCCTACGGGCCGTCACGTCCCGGCGACCACGACCCGCAGCATGGAGGCCAAGGCATGACCGAGCCCTCGCGCCTTTTCCTGGATGGCTTCAACCTGGCGCTGGACCAGGGCACCGGCGTCGCCACCTATGCCCGCAACCTCAGCATCGCCATGGGCCAGCTCGGCCACCGGGTCGGGGTGCTGTACGGCACGCGGGCCGCGCCCTCGACCAACCGCCTGCTGCGCGAGATCGCCTTCTTCGACGAAAGGGTGGGCACGCCGCCGGCCTGGCTCGTCGCACTCCGCCGCGCGCGGCGCATGCTGCGTGCCCCATTCGGCGAATTGGCGACGCGGGTCCCGATGACCGGCCAGGTGGTCGCCACGACCTTCCGCGACCGGCTGCCGCATTTCGACGAGATCTGGAACACCCAGGA
>JBMOJU010000679.1:0-1680 GCA_049315625.1 Paracraurococcus sp. | reverse complement strand
TCGCTCCCGCTTTTTTTGCGGCCCGAGCTACCGCCAGAATCTGCTCCTCCGATTCAACCGAGCACGGCCCTGCCCTCAGACGAAACGGCTCCTTTCCACCAACCCCTACCCCATTGGCTACCCCCTTGCTGGCATGGGGTAGCCTGACACGGCAAGCGACACGGTGAGACAGTCGATTGCGTAGAAGCTAGTCCAGATAAGGGATTTGGAGCGGTGTGAGACAGCATGAGGCAGGGATACTAAGGACACCCTCTCCGCCATCAACCGCTGCCAACATTCGGATGGGGCATCCGCGTCCTCCCGATCCCGCCTGGCGCCTACCCCCATCGGTACTCCCCGCCTACTCCAGCGTGATCCCCGCCGCCTGCGCCAGCAGCGTGTAGCGCGCGACCTCGCTCCGGATGAACCCGTCCAGCGCCTCCGGCGCCGCCGGCGCGACGATCGTGCCCAGCGCCAGCAGCCGCGCTGCGATCGCGGGCTGCGCCAGCGTCGCGTGCACCGCCTGCGCCAGCCGTGCGACGCGCTCGGCCGGCACGCCGGGCGGCCCCGCCAGCGCATACCAGTCCATGGCCTGGAAGCCGGGCAGCGGCACCGCCTCCGCCACCGTGGGCAGCCCCGGCCATTCCGGCGACCGCTCCGCCCCGGTCACCGCCAGGCCGCGCAGCGTGCCGGCCTGCAGCATGCCCTGCACCGAGGGCGGGGTGGCGAAGCTGAAGCCGACCTCCCCCGCCAGCAGCGCCTGGATGGAAGGCCCGCCGCCGCGGTAAGGCACGTGGACGAAGCCGATGCCGAGCCGGCGGCCGAATTCCGTGACCCCGAATTGCTGCCATCCGCCCGGGCCGGAGGTGGAATAGCTCAACCCGCCCGGCGTTTCGCGCGCCAACGCGATCAGCCCCGCCAGCGACCGCGCGGGGGAACTCGCCGGCACCGCCACCACCGCGGGCAGGTGCGCGACCATGGAGATCGGCGTGATGTCGCGCACGGCGTCGTAGGGCATCGCCGGGCCGCGGATCCCGGCGATGCCGGCATGCGCGCTGACCAGCCAGCCGACGGTATGGCCATCCGGCGCGGCGCGGATCAGTTCCTGCGTGGCGATCATGCCGCTGGCGCCGGGCCGATTCTCGATAATCACCGCCTGGCCCAGGCGGTCCGACAGGGCCTGCTGCATCGTCCGGGCGATGATGTCGGTCGCGCCGCCCGGCGTGAAGCCGACCAGCATGCGGATGGGCCGCACCGGGAAGGGGCTGGGCTGCGCCAGCGCCGGAGCCGCCAGCCCGAGGCCGAGGATGACGCGGCGCCCTGTCCGCCGCGCCGGTCGCGTGCCACGCTGCCGCGGCATCCTTCCCCTCCCTGTCCGGCGCTGCGGATCTGCGCCGCGGCGGCGGGGGGATCATCGCCACGGCCGGGCCGCGATGGCAACCAGCGCCTGCCCAGGGGAGGACACACCGCATGACCGAAAGCATCGGCTTCTTGGGGCTCGGCTCGATGGGCGGCCCCATCGTGGCCCGCCTCGCGGCCTGGGGCCGCGACACCGGCCGCCGCATCCTGGTGCATGACGTGCGGCAGGAGGCGATGGACCGCGCCGCGGCGGCCGGGGCGGAACCGGTGGCCGGCGGTCCGCGCGAACTCGGCGCCCGCTGCCCGCTGGTCTTCGCCTGCCTGCCCGCGCCGGCGATCTCC
>JBMOJU010000678.1:0-1682 GCA_049315625.1 Paracraurococcus sp. | reverse complement strand
GTCCTCGATGCGCGCATCCGCCGGCGCGTCCAGCCCGGCGCCGACGGCGCGGATCACGCCGTCCTCCACCAATATGTCGGCCGGCGCCGCCCGCCGCGTCGCCGCATCCGCCAGCAACCCGCCGCGGATCAGGATCCGTCCCGTCTCGACCTTCGCCATCCCCCGCGCCCCCGGCTGCCCGGGCGCATCATGTCACCGGCGGAAGCGCAGCGTCACCCCGCGGGCGATCCACCCGGCCTCGATCGCGTCGATGTCGCAGAAGCCCGAAGGGTCGGCCTTGCGCGGCGCCTCCTGCAGGCCCGGCGCCCGCATCACCCGCCAGATCCCCAGCATCCGCCGCAGCTCCGGCAGCGGCTCGGCATGGTCGTCCACGCGCAAATTGAGGTCGGGGAAATCCTCCGTCGTGGTCAGCAGCATCGCCGCCGATTGCCTGCCGCGCTTGTCGCCGCCGGCCGCCTGCCCGGCCTCCATCGCCAGCATCAGGCGTTCGGGCAGCGGCAGGTCGGCATTCGCCCGGAAGACCGCCGCCGTGTCCGCCACCACCGCCGGCCCGGCCAGCATGTTGCCGGCGACCGAAAACCCCTCCGCCGGCGCATCGCCGCACCACGCCACGCAATTCGCCCCGGTCCAGGCCGCGCTGCGGCCGTGCCGGTCCACCGCATGCACCTGGCGGATGCCGGCGCCCTTGTCGCCCACCAGCGCCGCCTGGATGGCCTCCGCCGGGTGCAGCCCGCGTTCCAGCGCATCGAGGATCGCCGGCGCCAGGTAGCGGTTGGTGAAGGACTGGGTGGAGACCGCCCCGACCCCCGAACGCACGAAGGGGCAGCTCGCCCCCACCGCGAAATTGCAGGTGGAGACGGCGACGGCGAAGGCGCCCGTCGCGGGATCATGGGCAACGATGGACCAGGTCATGCGGGCTCCCCCTGCGGCTCGGCGACAGCATGCGGCGGATGCACGAACCGCGCGAGCGCCGTCCCGCCCCCGCTCGCGAGGGCGGGCCAGGGAGGGAGTGCCCCGCCGCCGGGGGGGGCTGGTCGCTCGCCCGCCGCACCCCCATCCTCTCCCCATGCAAGGGAGCACCCCCATGACGGAAGAGTACGTCCCCCCCAAGGTCTGGACCTCGAACAAATCCAGCGGCGGCCGCTTCGCCAACATCAACCGCCCCATTGCCGGCGCCACGCACGACAAGGAATTGCCCGTCGGCCGCCACCCGCTCCAGCTCTACTCGCGCGGCACGCCCAACGGCGTGAAGGTGACGGTGATGCTGGAGGAGCTGCTCGCCCTCGGCCACACGGGCGCCGAATACGACGCCTGGCTGATCCGCATCGGGGAGGGCGACCAGTTCGGCTCCGGCTTCGTCGGCATCAACCCGAATTCCAAGATCCCCGCGCTGCTGGACCGGTCCGGCCCGACCCCGATCCGGGTCTTCGAATCCGGCGCCATCCTGGTGCACCTGGCGGAGAAATTCGGCGAATTCCTGCCCAAGGACCCGGCCCCGCGGGCCGAGGTGCTGTCCTGGCTGTTCTGGCAGATGGGCTCGGCGCCCTACCTCGGCGGCGGCTTCGGGCATTTCTACGCCTATGCGCCGACCAAATGGGAATACCCGATCGACCGCTTCACCATGGAAACCAAGCGGCAGCTCGACGTGCTCGACCGCCGGCTGGCCGAAAGCGAATACCTCG
>JBMOJU010000677.1:0-1686 GCA_049315625.1 Paracraurococcus sp. | reverse complement strand
ACGAGTAGGCACGGAACGAGTCGTAGAGGCCGGTATCGAAGCCCGTGCCACCGGCGATGCTATCGTCACCTCCATCGCCCCAGATCGTGTCGTCGCCGGCATCGCCGGACAGGCTGTCGGCGCCGTACCAGCCCCAGAGGGAGTCATTGTCGTCGCCGCCCCTCAGGGTCTCGTCACCGGAATAGGCACCGGTCGGCGTGTACATGATGCCCAGCAGGGTATCGTCGCCCGCCTCACCGAAGGCCTGGGAGTTGGCCGTGTTGATGCTGTCCTGGCCATCGCCGCCGTAGAGCACGCGAAGCCCGGACAGGCTGTCGTCACCGGTCCCGCCAAGCAGCGTGCCCGAGCCGGAGACGACATCGTTGCCGGCCTCGCTTCGAACTGCCCGTTGGTCCCGACGATGACGTCGTTGCCGTCGCCGCCGAGCAGGGTGCCGGATCCACCAAGGCTATCGTCGCCAGCCTCACCCTTAACAAGATCCGAAGCCCCGGTCCCCTGGACCAAGTCGTCGCCGATGCCGCCGAGCAACGTGCCGGTGCCGACAATGGTGTCGTTTCCAACATCACCCTGCAGCAGGTTGAAGCCTACCAGGTCGGTGATGGCGTCATTCCCGCCACCACCGTTGATTGTATCTCCGCCGCTCCCGCCGTCGATCGTGTCGTTGCCCTCGTCGCCGGTGACCAGGTCGTCGCCCGCATCCGCGGTGATCCGGTCGTCGCCGTCACCACCGCTGATCGTGTCGTTCCCGGCATCGCCAGACACGACGTCATTGCCGAGGCCGGCATCGATGGTATCGGCGCCGTCATCGCCCGAGAGCACGTCATTGCCGGCAAGCCCGATGATGGTATCCGGGCCGAAATCGCCGGACAGGATATCGTCGAACGGCGTGCCCTGAAGCAAAAGGCCGCCGATCGGCAGCGCAGTCAGGTTAAAGAAGCCACCCTCGTCGAAGGTGACGTGCTCGATTGCGATAAGGAGGTCGGTCCCTTCGACGCCGCGCTTGTCCTGCAGCGTGTAGGTCCCATCGGCGTTGGCGGTAAGCGTGTAATCCGACTTCTGGCCTGAGTAGTAGGCGGTATCAAAGGCCGAGCCGCCGTAGAGGATGTCGCCGCCCCCCTTGCCACGCAATCCGTCATCGCCAGCGCTACCCAGCAGCGTATCGTCGCTGGAGCCGCCAGTCAGCGAGTCGTCGCCGTCGCCACCCAGGCCCAGTACTGCCTGGCTGTCGACAGAGGCACTGATGGTGTCGCTACCTAGCCCGCCGATCGCTACACCGGCGCTGATCGAGATGCTGTCATTTCCCACGCCACCATCGAGCTGGCCGCTTCCCTGGAGGACGTCATTGCCGTCGCCTCCCAGCAGGATGCCGCTGCCGCTCAGGATGTCATCGCCCTCGCCGCCGTTGAGGCTGCCAGATCCAATCAGGACGTCGCTGCCGCTGCCGCCATCGAGGTTACCAGAGCCGTTTAGATGATCGGCACCGAACCCACCAATCAGCGAGCCGTCACCGGACAGGGTATCGTTGCCGTCGCCGCCGTCGAGGGTTCCGTTCCCCGACAGGTTGTCATTTCCACCCTCGCCGCTCAGCGTATTCGCGCCGGCACCGGCGCTGATGGTGTCATTCCCATCGCCGCCCAGCGCTAGGTCGTCGCCCTCGCCCTCGCCCAGGGACAGGACGTCGGCGCC
>JBMOJU010000676.1:0-1686 GCA_049315625.1 Paracraurococcus sp. | reverse complement strand
ATCGCCAGCCCGACCAGCATGATCACCAGGCCGGCGACCTCGGGCGGGAAGACGAAGCGGGCGCGCCGGAACCCGTAGGAGAGCAGCACCTGGAAGACGCCGGCGCAGGCGGTCATGCCGAAGACCAGCGGCAGGCCGCCGATCTCCAGCGCCGCGACGCTGGGCGCGACATAGGCCCCGGTGAAGGCGATGGGGAACAGGAAGCCGCAGCCCGGCCCGCGCGCCGCCTGCAGCATGGTGGTCAGGCCGATGGTGACGAAGGAGAAGGCGACGATCGCCGCGGCGGTGGCCAGCGGCACGCCGGCGATGCGGGCGACCAGGATCGGGTAGACCAGGAAGGCGCTGCAGACGCTGACATATTGCAGCGCCGCCAGCAGGGTGGTGACCGGCGGGGTGGGCGCGTCGGCACCGGTGCGCAGCTCCTGAGCTTGCATGTGCTATGCCTCCAGCGATGTCGGATGGGTGGTCGCGCGCGGCGTGGGCCGGGCCCCCGGCGCGACGGGCTCTGCCAACAGGTGCAGCCGCTGCATCAGGGCGCACGGGACGGACATGCCCGCGGCGAGGGCCGCGGCGCGGTTCAGCCGGCGGCGGCCGCCGGGCAGGCGGACGCCGGGCTCCTGCGTCAGCAGGCCGCAGAGCGCCTCGACCCGCGCCGCCAGGCCGCCGGCCCCGGCGGCATCCGGATGGATGGCGATGATCACCACGCCGTTCGAATAGGCCGGCCCCGCGCCGGCCTCGAAGCCCGGCCGGCATTCGGCCGAGAACAGCGAACCGGTCAGGCTGCCGGCGAGCAGGTCGATCGCCATGGCCAGCACCGCGCCCTTGGCGCCGCCGAAGGGCGCGATGGTGCCCCGCAGCGCAGCGGCGGCATCGGTGGTGGGGGCGCCCGCCGCGTCGAAGGCGGTGCCGGGCGCCAGGGCCTCCCCGCGACCGGCCGCCACCATGATGCTGCCCTGGGTGACCACCCCCATCGAGAGGTCGATCACCAGCGGCACGCCGCCCGGGCGGGGCAGCGCGAAGGCGATGGGATTGGTCCCGAAGCGCGGCAGCCGGCCGCCGGCGGCGGCGATCGAGGCCGGGGCATTGGCCAGGATCAGCGCGACCAGGCCCGCCTCGGCCAGCGGCTCGACCACATGACCCAGCACGCCGGACAGGTGCGCCCGGCCGATGCTGGCCAGCGCGATCCCGGCCTCCGCGGCCACCGCCGGCAGCCGCACCGCCGCCGCCCGCATCGCCGGCGCGGCAAAGCCGTGTCGGGCGTCGACCCGCAGCACCGCGCGGGAGGGCCGCCGGATCAGCGGCCGGATCCGACCGTCGACGCGTCCGTTGCGGAGATGCTCGACATACATCGGGATGCGGGCCAGGCCGTGCGAGGGCAGCCCGGCAAGTTCCGCTTCGACCAAGGCGGCGGCGACGGTCTCGGCGATGGCCGGGCTGGCGCCGGCGCGGACCAGGCAGCGCCGGGCCAGGGGTTGCAGGTCGCCGGGCAGGTGCCGGTCGGACGCCATGGCCTGGCTCATATCGGCCGCCCCTCCGGCAGGGCGCCCGGCGCCGAGGCGCGAGCCTCATTCGCCGCCCACCGCATGAGGCGGCGCATCATCCAGGGCAGCAGGAAGAACAGTAAAACCGTCAGATTCACAAAGCGTGTGCCGTCGGCATCGAGGTCGGGTGCCACCGCGGCCCAGG
>JBMOJU010000675.1:0-1689 GCA_049315625.1 Paracraurococcus sp. | reverse complement strand
TCGATCCGGCGCTGCCGGCGCATGCGCTCGACCTCGCCACCTGGACCATCCAGGAACTCTGCGGCGGCGAGGCGAGCGAGGTGGCCGCCGCCGGCACGCCGCCCGCCTGGCAGCGCGATGCGACGCTCCGCTTCGAGCGCCTGGCGGGCCTGGGCGGCGCGGATGTGCCGCCGGATGAGGCGGTCGGCATCCTCGAGCGGCTGGGCTTCATGGTGCGGGCGCGCGATGCGGCCAGCGTGACGGTCGCCGTGCCGTCCTGGCGCAACGATATCGCGGCCAAGGGCGCCCTGGACCAGGCGCCGAGCCTGGCGCCGGAGCGCGCCCGCGCCGCGGCCGAGGGCTGCGCCGCGGTGGAGCCCGAGGCCGACCTGGTGGAGGAGGTGCTGCGCATCCGCGGCCTCGACACCATTCCGCCTGTCTCGCTGCCCGTGGCGGGCATCGTCCCGCCGCCGGCGCTGACGCCGAAGCAGGCCCGCGCCGGCCTGGCGCGGCGTGTGCTGGCATCGCGCGGCATGCTGGATTGCGTCAGCTTCGGCTTCCTGGAGCAGAAATACGCGGCGTTGTTCGGCGAGACCCCTGACGCCCTGAGGCTGGTCAACCCGATCGCCGCCGACCTCGACCAGATGCGGCCGACGCCGGTCGCCAGCCTGCTGCTGGCGGCCGCGCGCAACGCCGCGCGCGGCTGGCCGGACGTGGCGCTCTCGGAGCTTGGCGCGGCCTATCGCGACCCCACGCCCGCCGGGCAGGTGCAGGTCGCCGCCGGCATCCGCGCCGGCCACACGCCGCGGCATTGGGCGGAGCCGTCCCGCGCGGTCGATGCGATGGATGCCAAGGCCGATGCCGTCGCGGTCCTGGCCGCCCTTGGCGTGCCGATGGCGGCCGTGACGGTCACCGCCGATGCCCCTGGCTTCTACCACCCGGGCCGCAGCGGCGTGCTGCGGCAGGGGCCGAAGACGGTGCTGGCGACCTTCGGGGAGATCCATCCCAGGGTCCGCGCCGCGCTCGATCTTTCCGGTCCCGCGGTGGCGTTCGAGGTCTTCCTCGACGCCGTCCCCGAGCCGAAGCGCCGCAGGAAGGGCGCGCCCGACCTGCCGGCCTTCCAGCCGCTGCGGCGCGACTTCGCCTTCCTGGTGGACGCAGCCGTGACGGCGGAGGCGGTGCTGCGGGCCGCCCGCGGCGCCGACAAGGCGATGATCGCCGAGGTGGCGCTGTTCGACCGCTACGCCGGCGACAAGCTGCCGGAGGGCAAGGTCAGCCTCGCCATTCAGGTGACGCTGCAGCCGCGCGACGCGACGCCGACCGATGCGCAGATCGAGGCGGTGGCGGAGCGGATCGTGGCGGCGGTGGCGAAGGCGACGGGGGCGGCGCTTCGGGCCTGACGCGGCTCGCCGCAAGGCGGCACCGCCCGGGGCGCAGCATGCGCGGACCACGCGCCGGGCCCGGGATCAGGCACGTCGCCCTGGCCACCCACCAATGCGCCCGGCAGGCTTGGATTGACGCCCCTGCCGGGGCATATCTGCCGGGTCATGACCCCCTTCCGCAAGATGCACGGCCTGGGCAACGACTTTGTCGTGCTGGATGCACGCGAAGGAACGGTGCTCGATGCCCGCCGGGCCGACCAGCCCATCACCCCCGCCCGGGCCGCCGCCATCGCGGACCGGCGGTTCGGCGTGGGCTGCGACCAGTTTA
>JBMOJU010000271.1:0-7390 GCA_049315625.1 Paracraurococcus sp. | reverse complement strand
CCATCACCGCCGGGTCGCGCAGCGGCTGGCCGGTGGATTTGTCGACGAAGACGGCGATCGGCACGCCCCAGGCACGCTGCCGGCTGATGCACCAGTCGGGCCGTGTGGCGACCATGCCGCCGATACGGTTGCGCCCCATGTCGGGCACGAAATGCGTCGCGTCGATCGCCGCTAAGGCCTTGGCGCGGATCTGGTTGGCATCGTCCATGGCGATGAACCACTGCGGCGTGGCGCGGAAGATCACCGGCTTCTTCGACCGCCAGCTATGCGGGTAGCTGTGCGTCAGCTTCGCCTTGGCCACCAGCGTGCCGGCCTTCTCGCAGGCGGCATAGACCGCGTCATGCGCCTTGAAGACGTGCAGCCCCTCGAAGCCCGGCGCCCACCGGGTGAAGGTGCCGTCGTCGGCGACGGTTTCCGGCACCGGCAGGCCGAAGGCCTTGCCCAGGTTGAAGTCGTCCTCGCCATGGCTCGGCGCGATATGAACGAAGCCGGTGCCGGCCTCCGTCGTGACGAAATCGCCCGGCAGCAGCGGCACGTCGAAATCATAGCCGGCGCCGCGCAGCGGATGCGCGGTGATGGCGCCGGCCAGCTCCGCGCCCTTCAGCACCCGCTTGAGGCTGTGCGCGCCGAGCTTCGCGTCCTTCTCGAATTGCGGCAGCAGGGCCAGCGCCACCAGCAGCGTCTCGCCCGGCACCAGGTGGCTGCCCTCGCCCAGGCCTTCCACGTGCACCAGCGCGTAGTCGATCTCCGGCCCATAGGCGACGGCGCGGTTGGCGGGGATGGTCCAGGGCGTCGTCGTCCAGATCACCACCGAAGCCCCGACCACGTCGGGCGCGCCCTGCAGCACGCGGAACCGTGCCCACAAGGTCGGCGACACATGGTCGTGGTACTCGATCTCGGCCTCGGCCAGCGCGGTCTTCTCGACCGGGCTCCACATCACCGGGCGCAGCCCGCGATAGAGCGAGCCGTTCATCAGGAACTTGCCGATCTCGCGGACGATCGCCGCCTCGCTCGGCAGGTCCATCGTCGCGTAGCGCTTCTCCCAGTCCCCCAGCACGCCGAGCCGCTTGAACTCCTCCCGCTGCACGCCCAGCCAGTGCGCCGCATAGGCGCGGCACTGGGCGCGGAATTCCAGCACCGGGACGTCGTCCTTCTTCAGGCCGCCCTGGTACTTGCCCTTGGGGTCGCGGTACTCCTCCTCAATCTTCCACTCGATCGGCAGGCCGTGGCAGTCCCAGCCCGGCACGTAGTCGGCATCCTTGCCGGCCATCTGCGCGGCGCGGTTGATCACGTCCTTCAGGATCTTGTTCAGCGCGTGGCCGATATGCAGCGGCCCGTTCGCATACGGGGGGCCGTCATGCAGGACGAAGGTCTCCCGCCCCTTCGACTGCGCCCGCAGCCGCGCGCGCAGGCCGAGCCGTTCCCAGCGGGCGAGCCAGTCGGGCTCCCGCTTCGGCAGGTCGCCACGCATGGGGAAGGGGGTTTCGGGCAGGAAGACGGTGCCGCGATAGTCGCGGGGGGCGGTCTCGGCAGATGCGTCGGTCATGGTCTGGTTCCTGGCCACGCCCTGGCGCGGCGGCGGAGCAATGGAAGCGCGCGGTCGGTGTCCCGGCCCTCAGGCGAGGACCGGGCCAGGAATTCGGCTGATGCCGCGGCGATGCGTCCAGCGCTGCATGGCGCGGTTATGCGGAGCGGAGCGGGGCCGGGTCAAGCGCCAGGCGCGTGCCGTATCACGTTCCCTCCACGTGGCCGGGAGTACACGCAATACGGGTGCGGCGCGGCCTATCTTCCCGTCGCCCGGCTCCGGCGACGGGGCCAGGGCGCGGAGGAAAAACCATGTCCCAGCAGGCCCATACCCAGGCGGCCACGGCACACCAGGCCGCGGCCAAGGCCCACCAGACCGCCGCCGAGCACCACGGCAAGGGCGATCACGCCAAGGCGCAGGAACACGCCACCGCGGCGCACAAGCAGTCGGAAACCGCCCACCAGCACTCGACCGAAGCGCACAAGAGCACCGGTGCGCAACGGGAGCGCTGAGCTTTCGGCCGGGGCGCCGTCCCGGATCCACCAGGCGGGCGCTGCCCGCCTGGACCACCGACAACAAGGGCCTGGGGCGACCGAGGTGTGATCGACCCGGGGGTTCGCGCCGCGTCCGGCCTTTGTCCGGCCCCGGGTTTGCCGCATGGTCCGGCCGCCATGCCACCCCGGATGCCGCGCCGTATGCCCCTCCTGCTGCTGCTCTGCCTTCTCCTCGTCCCGCTCGCCGGGCGGGCGCAGGACCTCGCCGGCCATGGCGGACCGGTGCGCGCCCTCGCCGTACTGGCGGATGGCGGCCTGGCCTCGGCCGGCTTCGACCAGGCGGTGATCCTGTGGAACCCGCGATCCGGCACGGCGAGCCGGGTGCTCCGCTGGCACGAAGCCGCGCTCGCCGCCCTGGCCGCCTTGCCCGACGGCGGCCTGGCCAGCGCCGGGGAGGAAGGCCGGATCGCCCTTTGGCCTGCGGGCGGCGCCGAGACGCCGGCGCGGACTCTGGAAGGCCATGCGGGTCCGGTCACCGCCCTCGCTGTCGGACCCGACGGCGTGCTCGCCTCGGCTGGATGGGACGGCACGGTGCGGATCTGGGCGAAGGATGGCACCGCACGCGTGCTTGAAGGGCATGCCGGTCCGGTCGGCGGTCTCGCCTGGGGTGCGGCGGGCCTGGCCAGCGCCGGGGCGGATGGCACCATCCGGCTATGGGAGGCCGGCGGCGCGCGGGTTCTGGCAGAATTCGGCCTGCCGCAGAACGCTTTGGTGGCGCTGCCGGGCGGTGCCCTGGCGGTGGGCGGCGCGGATGGCACGATCCGCATCCTGCGGGTGGATGGCAGCCTGCGGGAATGGGTGGCCGGGCCGCGGCCGATCGTCGCCCTGGCCGCCTCGCCGGACGGCGCTACCCTTGCTGCCGCCAGCATGGGTGGCAGCGCCGCGGTGTGGTCGGTCGCCGATGGAAGGCTACGGCACACGCTGGAAGGGCCGGGGCTGCCGCTCTGGTCGGTGGTGTTCGCGGCCGATGGCGCCAGCCTCTGGACCGGTGGGCAGGACAGGCGGGTGCGGCGCTGGGATGCGGCGCGCGGCGCGCCGCTCGGCCCGCTGGTGGCGGAGGCCGAGGCGGTGCTGCCCGCCGGCGCCGACCCGGAGGGCGCCCGGGTCTTCCGCGCCTGCAGCGCCTGCCACGCGCTGCGCGAGGACGCCGGGCCGATGGCCGGGCCCAGCCTGCACGGCCTGTTCGGCCGGCGCATGGGCAGCGTCGCCGGCTATGCCTATTCCCCGCGCCTCGCCCGCGGCGACATCATCTGGACCCCGGAGACGGTGGCGGATCTGTTCACGCGCGGCCCGGACGTGGTGACCCCTGGGACACGGATGCCGGTGCAGACGGTGGGCGAGCCTGGCGACCTGGCGGCGCTGCTGCGCTTCCTGGCGGTGGCGACGCGCTGATCAGCCCAGCAGGCGGAAGATCGTGACAAGGCGGTGGTCGCGGTCCTCCAGCTCCCGCGTCGTCGGCACGTCGAAACGGGCCATCTCGGTGAGGCCTTCGCGCGGGACATAGGCGCGGCCGGGATCGGCCAGCCAGACCTCGGCGCCGGCCGCCGCCATGGCGCGCAGCCAGGGCAGGATATGGCCGGTCATCGGCGCCTCGTAGCAGACGTCGCCGGCGAGGATGAGGTCCCAGCGGCAGGGGCTGCCCACCACGTCCCCCGCCGGCGTGGCGACGGCCACGCCGTTCAGCGCCGCGTTCAGCCTTGTGGCGGCCAGCGCCAGCGGGTCGATCTCGGCCGCCTCGACGCTGGCCGCCCCCGCCAGGGCCGCGGCGATCGCCGCCAGGCCGCCGCCGGCGGCGAAATCCAGCACCCGCCGCCCGGCCACGTGCGAGGGCGCATCCAGGATCAGCCGCGCCATGGCCTGGCTGCCCGGCCAGGCGAAGGCCCAGAAGGGCGGCTCGATCCCTTCCTGGTGCAGCCAAGCCTCGGTAGCCTGCCAGATCGGGGTGATCTTGGTCGCCAGGTACAGCGGGATCTCCGGCACCAGGGCCGGGCGGGCGATGGCGGTATGGGCGGCGATGAAGGCTTCCGCGTCGCTCACAGCCGGCCAAGCAGGAAGGCCAGGGCGATCGCCAAGCCGACCTCCCGGTTCGCCTTGAACAGGCGGAGGCAATGCGCCGGGTCGTGGATATTCAGCGCTACCACCTGCCGCGCCAGCAGCGCCGCCGGCAGCAGCAGCCCGGGCAGGAATGCCCAGTGCAACCCGGCCACCCAGCCCGCCAGTGCCAGCAGCGCCAGGGTCGCGCCATAGCAGGCGGCGAGGAAGGGCCGGGTATCCTCGCCGAACCGCAGCGCCGTGCTGCCGATGCCGACCGCCGCGTCGTCCTCCCGGTCCTGGTGGGCGTAGATCGTGTCGTAGCCGAGGATCCAGCAGAAGCCGGCGGCCCAGAGCAGCAGGGCGACCGCGTCGATCCGCCCGGTCGCCGCCGCGATCCCCTCCGGCCCCGCCCAGGAGAAGACCAGGCCGAGCATGGCCTGCGGCCAGTGCGTCACCCGCTTGGCCAGCGGGTAGAGCAGGATCGGCACCAGCGCGCAGAGCCCGAACAGGATCGCCACGGGGTTGAGCTGCACCAGCACCAGCAACCCGATGGTGCAAAGCCCTGCGAGGAAGACCAGCGCCTGACGGGGCGTCACCGTCCCCGCCGCCAGCGGCCGGCCGCGGGTGCGCTCCACCTTGCGGTCGATGTCGCGGTCCCAGAGGTCGTTCACCACGCAGCCCGCCCCGCGCATGGCGATGGCGCCGATGCCGAACAGCAGGGTCAGCCGCAGCCCCTCCGCCCAGTCCGGCGCGGCGAGGGCGAAGGCCCAGAGCCCCGGCAGGAAGAGCAGCCAGGAGCCGATCGGCCGGTCCAGCCGCGCCAGCAGCGCATAGGGGCGCCAGCCGGCGGGGAGCCGGGCGACCAGTCCGCCGATCTGGATGTCGGTGTAGCCTTGCACGGCCCCTCCGTGTCAGCGAAAGGGCGGCATGTCCACCCCGCGCCTGTTCCTGGACCAGCCCCTGGCGGAAGGGGCGGAGGTCCCCGCCACCGCCGCCCAGGCGCATTACCTGGGCGGGGTCATGCGGCGCGTGGTCGGCGACGCGGTGCTGCTGTTCAACGGCCGGGATGGCGAATGGGCAGCATCCATCGCCAGCCTGCGGAAGGACCGCTGCGCCTTCCGGCCGGAGCGGCAGACCCGGCCACAGGACCCGCCACCGGCCAGCCGCCTGCTGGTCGCCGCGGTGAAGCGGGACGCCATGGACTGGATCGCCGAGAAGGCGACGGAGCTCGGTATCGGTGTGATCCAGCCGGTGCTGACAAGGCGCAGCATCACCGACAAGGTCAACGTCGCCCGCCTCACCGCCATCGCGCAGGAGGCCGCCGAGCAGTGCCGCCGGCTGACCGTGCCGGTGGTGGCACCGGCCGCCCCCTTGCACGCTGTGCTGGATGCGTGGGATGCCACGCCGTTGCTGGTCGGCGACGAGCGGAGGGAGTCGCTTCCGCTGGTTGCAACCGTGCGGGGCCTGCCGCCCGGGCCCTGGGCCTGGCTGGTGGGACCCGAGGGCGGGTTCGAACGGGCGGAGCTTGACGATCTCCGCCGCCGTGCCTTTGTTTCGACGGTTTCCCTCGGCCCCCGCATCCTGCGGGCGGAAACCGCCGCGGTGGCTGGGCTGGCGGTGCTGCAGGCGCTGGCCGGCGACTGGAACGAGACCTGATCGAGCGCCGGGCGTCCTGCCCAGGAACCGACGAAATGGAAGGGCAGGATGTCTAATCCCGGCGAGGCGGACCTGACGCCGATCACCTCCACACGGCAGCTTGCCGAATGGTTCGCCGCCGGCAGCAAGCCGCGCGGTGATTGGGGGGTCGGCACCGAGCACGAGAAATTCGGCTTCCACCGGGCCGGCTTCGCCACGCCCACCTATGAGGGCGCCGGTGGCATCCGGGCGATCCTCGACGGGCTGCAGGCCAAGGGCTGGGCGCCCATCCTCGATGCCGGCAACCCGATCGGGCTGAAGCGCGGCGGCGCCTCCATCAGCCTGGAGCCGGCCGGGCAATTGGAACTCTCGGGCGGCATCCTGCCCGACCTGCACGGCACCTGGCTGGAATTGCAGGCCCATCTGCGGGAGGTGCACGAGGTCACCGGGCCGATGCAGCTCGGCTTCGCGCCGCTCGGCTTCCACCCGACACATAGCCGGGCCGAGATGCCGTGGATGCCGAAGGGCCGCTACGCCATCATGCGGCGCTACATGCCGACGGTGGGCAGCCTCGGGCTCGACATGATGCAGCGGACCTGCACGGTGCAGGCCAACCTCGACTACGGCGACGAGGCCGACATGGTCGAGAAGCTGCGGGTCTCCCTGGCCCTGCAGCCGGTGGCGACCGCGCTCTTCGCCAATTCGCCGTTCACGGAAGGCAAGCCGAACGGCTTCCGCAGCATGCGCGGGCAGGTCTGGACCGATACCGACAAGGCCCGCACCGGCATCCCGGCGGTGGTGTTCGAGGAGGGCTTCGGCTTCGAACGCTTCGCCGAATGGCTGCTCGACGTGCCGATGTACTTCGTCATGCGCGACGGGAAGTGGCTGGACGCGGCCGGCGCCAGCTTCCGCGCCTTCCTGGACGGCCGGCTGAATGCGCTGCCGGGCGAGCGCGCCACCATGGGCGACTTCGCCGACCACGTGACCACCGCCTTCACCGATGTGCGGCTGAAGCGGTTCCTGGAGATGCGCGGGTCGGACGCCGGAAGTGCTGCGATGATCGTGGCGAAGCCCGCGCTCTGGGTCGGGCTGCTCTACGACGACCCGGCGCAGAAGGCCGCCGCCGCGCTGGTGCGGGACTGGAGCGTGGAGGAGATCCGTGCGCTGCGCCTGGCCGCACCGCGGGAGGCGCTGGCGGCGCGCATCCGCGGCCGGCTGGTGCAGGACGTGGCGCGGGACGTTGTCGCCATTGCGCGCGACGGGCTGCGGGCGCGGGGCCTGGGCGAGGAGGTCTACCTGGCGCCGCTGGACGAGATCGTCGCCAGCGGGCTGACCCAGGCGGACCGGCTGCTGGCGCTGTACCATGGCGCCTGGCGCGGTGACGCCAGCCGGGCATTGCTGCACGCGGAGGTGTAGCCGTGCCGCCGCCGGTGCGCCTGCGGCCCGAGGAGATCGCGGCGGTGAAGCGGATCGTGGCCTAGCATTTCTGCCCGGCGGCGGAGGGGCGGGTCTTCGGCAGCCGGGCGCGGCTGGAGGCGCGGGGCGGCGATCTCGACCTGCATGTCCTGGTGCCGGAGAAGCCGCCGGGCTGTCAATCGGCGTGCAATCGGGACCCCGGATCGGCGTCCAAAAGGGACCCCCT
>JBMOJU010000270.1:0-7410 GCA_049315625.1 Paracraurococcus sp. | reverse complement strand
CTTCGTGACGGGGCGGCCGGTGGTCGAAGACGGGTAGAGCGGCGTTCGCCGCTCTACCCTTATGTTTTGACGGCCGATTCACGCCTCCGGGCGATGCTGCCCTGCGGCGATCCGCCTCAGGCCACGCAGCCCGGCCCGTTGCGCGTGAACCCGCGCACCGTACCCTCCCGCGTCTCGAACACCACCGAACATCCCTGCGGCGCGCCACCCACCGGGCCAAGGCCCAGCCCGGTGCCCACCCCCACCCCCACGCCGCTGCCGCCGCCCCGGCCGAAGCCGAAGCTGCCGAAGCCCAGCCCGATGCTGGGATAGAGCGCCGGCGACGTGCTCGGCGCCAGGAAATCCCATTGCAGCAGCCGCCGGCCATCGGCCTCGTAGCTGCGGCCCGGCACGCCGAGGCCGGCGACCAGCTCGGCCTCCGGCCGGCCGACGAAGCCGGCCATTCGCTGGTCGAAGGCCTGCGGGGTGCGGCTGTCGGCACATGCGCCGAGCAGCATCAGGGCGAGGATGAGGGGCGCGCGCGGCATGCCGCCACAGCGCCCGTCAGGCGTTCCGGTTCCGCGATCAGACCGGCGGCTGGGCGCCGTCGAACCCATCCGCCAGCACGCCCCGCGGCCGCACCATGTCGTAGGGCCCGCGCGGCAGGAATTGGCCGGTGCCGGGTTCCGCCTGCACCACGCCGTCGCGCATCACCACCGTGCCGCGCCGGACCGTCGCCACCGGCCAGCCGGTGACCTCCAGGCCCTCATACGGCGTGTAGTCGATCGCGTGCTGCATGATGCTGTTGGTCAGCGTGACCTTCTTCGTCGGGTCCCACAGCGCCAAATCGGCATCGGCACCGATCGCGATCATCCCCTTGCGCGGCGCCAGGCCCATCAGCCGCGCCGGGTTGGTCGCCGTCAGCCGGACGAAGTGGTCGAGGCTGATCCGCCCCTTCGAAACCCCTTCCGAGAACAGGATCGGCAGCCGCGCCGCCAGGCCCGGGATGCCGTTCGGGATGGCGTCGAAGCCGGCGTCCCGGCCGGAGGAGGCCTTGCCCGCGTCGCAGCCCATGGAGAACCCGCAATGGTCGGAGGAGACGATGTCGAGCGTGCCGCGGCGGATCATCTCCCAGACTTTGGCGTGCTCCTCGGTGGTGCGCGGGGAAGGGCTGCACATGTAGGCCGCGCCCTCGAACCCCGGCCGGTCCATGTCGGCGCCGGTCAGCGTCAGGTATTGCGGGCAGGTCTCGCCCCAGACCTTCAGGCCGCGATGCTGGGCGCGGGCGATCTCCTCCGCCGCATCCTCGCAGCTCACGTGGAAGACCTGGATCGGCTGGTCCACCAGCTCGGCCAGCGCGATGGCGCGGTGCGTCGCCTCCCGCTCGACGATGGTCGGGCGCGACCAGGCATGGTATTTCGGCGCGCTCATCCCCGCCCGCAGCAGCGCCTCGGTCCGCCACTTGATGGCGGCGTAATTCTCGCAGTGGACAGTGACCAGGCAGCCATTCTTCCGCGCCGTCACCAGGACCTTCAGGTATTCCTCGTCGCTCAGATGCAGCGGCTCGTAGGTCAGGAAGACCTTCAGGCTGCGGATGCCCTTCGCCACGATCTGCGGCACCTCGCGTTCCAGCACGTCGTCCGTCGGGTCGGTGATGATCTGGTGGAAGCTGTAATCCACCATGCCGCGGGCGGCGCGCTGTTCGTAATCCGCCAGCCGCGGCAGGATCCCCTCATGCTTCCACTGCGGCACGAAGCAGACGACGGAAGTCGTGCCACCCGCGAAGGCGGAATTGCTGGCGGTGAGGAAGCTTTCCTCGTTCACCGTCACCGGCGGGATCCCGGCGGTGCTGACATAGCCGCCGCGCGAGGGCTCCTCGATGTGGCAGTGGCTGTCGATGCCGCCGGGCAGCACCAGCAGCCCGCCGGCATCCAGCGTGGCCGCGCCGCCCTCGATGCGCTCGGCGAGCGCGACGATGCGGCCGCCGCGGACGCCGATGTCGCAGCGCATGGTACCGAAGGCCGTCGCCACCGCGCCGCCGCGCACCACCAGATCGTATTCGGCCATCGCCGGACCCCCCTGCCAATCGGGGGCGGAGGATGCCGCCGGCCGCGCCGCAGCGCAAACCCGCGCCCGCTTCGCGTCAGGCCGTCCCGGCCATCGGCATCCGGTCCAGCACCTCCGGCGCCAGGGCGCGGAGGAAATCCTGGCCCCAGGCCTCCGGCGAGGCGCCGGCGATCGCCGCCCAGGCGGCCTGCCAGCGCATCTGCCGTTCCGCCAGCGGCATGTCGAGCGCCGCGGTGATGGATTCCGCCATGCCCTCGGCGTCATGCGGGTTGACCAGCAGCGCGGAGCCAAGCTGCGCCGCCGCGCCGGCGAAGCGCGAGAGGACCAGCACGCCGGGATCGGCTGGATCCTGCGCCGCGATATACTCCTTGGCGACGAGGTTCATGCCGTCCCGCAGCGGGGTGACGATGCCGACGTGTGCCAGCCGCATGAAGCCGGCCACCGTGTCGCGCGTCTGCGGCCGCGCCAGCAGGCGCAGCGGGGTCCAGTCCGGTTCGCCGAAATCGCTGTTGATGGCGCCGGCCGCGGCGTCGATCTCCTGCCGCAGCCGGCGATAGGCCGCCACATCCTCGCGCGAGGGCGCGGCGATCTGCAGCATGGTCAGGCTGCGGCCGGGGCGGCGGGCGACGACGCGGCGGAAGGCTTCCAGCCGTTCCGGCAGACCCTTGGTCGGGTCCAGCCGGTCGACGCCCAGCAGCAGCGCCTGGCCGGCCACCGAGCGCGCCAGCAGCCGGTACGGCTCGGTCGCCGCCTGCGCCGCGGCGGTGGCGGCGAATTCGGGGGAGGCGATCTCGGCCGGGAAGACGCCCAGCCGGACTGGCCGGCCGCCGAGCTCCACATAGTCGTCGCCGGTGCGCACCGCGCCGGCGAAGCCGACCGCCGTCGCGGCGAAATTGTCGCGATCCGTCGTGGTCTGGAAGCCCAGCAGGTCGCAGGCCAGCACATCCTGCACCAGGGCGCGGATGCCGGGTGCCACCGCCGCGGCCTCCGGCGCCGGGAAGGGGACATGCAGGTAGAAGCCGGTCGGGCCGAGCACGCCGCGCTGCCGCAGCGCCCCGGGCAGCGACATCAGATGGTAGTCATGCACCCAGATCCGGTCATCCGGCCGCAGCAGCGGCACCAGGTTGTCGGCGAAGCGCCGGTTGACCTTGCGGTAGACGTCCAGGTCCTGGCGGCGGAAGGACATCAGATGCGGCAGGCCGTGCAGCATCGGCCAGAGTACGCCGTTGCTGTAGCCGGTGTAGTAGCCGCGATGCTCGGCCTCGGTCAGATCGATGGTGGCGTAGCCGACGCCGTCCCGCTGGGTCAGGCCGGGCGGTGCGTTGGCTTCCGTCACCGCGCCGCTCCAGCCGAACCAGAGCCCGCCGCGGCGCTGCATGAGGCCGAGCAGGGCGACCGCCAGCCCTCCGGCCTGGCCGGCATTGCCCTGCGGCACGGGCACGCGGTTGGAGACGACGACGATGCGGCTCATGCCACCTCCAGCAGCGCCACCGGAAGCTGCGCGAGCACCTGCCCAACGGGCAGGCGGTCGCCCTGGGCACGCCGACCCTCCCCGGTCAGCGCATCCCGCCAGTGCCGTGCTTCCCAAGAAGGCGGCAGGCGAAGATCGGTTCCGCCCCATTCCGCCGCCGGCAGCAGCGGCAACGTCGAAGCGCCGAGGCGCGTCGCCGGCAGCCGGGTGACGACCGTCAAGGCGGCCTCCCCGCGATGGGTACGGAGGAAGGCGAGCACGTGCTGGGCGAGCGGGCCTTCCACCACGACGGGGTGGTAGTCCCCCTCGGCGAACAGCGCCGGTTGCGACGCGCGCAGCGCCAGCGACCGGGCGATGACCGCTTGCTTGATGCGGCCGTCATCCCAGTATTGCAGCAGTGTGGCAACCGGCGTTGCCGCTTCCAGCGCGGCGCGGCGCGCGGCCCAATCGACCGGCCGGCGGTTGTCCGGATCGACCAGCGAGAAATCCCAGAACTCGGTGCCCTGGTAGAGATCCGGCACGCCCGGCGCGGTGCAACGGAGCAAGGCCTTCGACAGGCCGTTGATGGCGCCTGCCGGGGCGATGCGGGCGGCGAAGGCGGCGATCTCCGACCGCATGTGGCTGGCCCGATCGGGCGCCATCATCGCGGTGATGAAATCCTGGCAGGCGGCTTCGTATTCCGCGTTCGGCACCGCCCATTCGGTGCGGCGCTTGGCCTCGCGCAGCGCCTTTTCCTGCCAGGCGGCGACGCGGTCGAGGAATGCCGCGACCCCCGCCTCGTCCTCCGGCCGCAGGCCCAGCGGCCAGGCGCCGACCAGCGTCTGGTAGAGCATGAGCTGCGCGCTCATCCCCGGCGCGGCGCCGTCCGGCAGGTCGCGCCGCAACGGGGCGTTGAGGCGAGACCAGCGCTGCACCGCCGCAATCCATTCGCCGTGCAGCTCGGACAGCACGGCGAGCCGCGCGCGCACATCCTCGCCGCGCTTGTGGTCATGCGTCGCGGTGGCCAGCAGGGCGCGCGGGAAGTTCTTCGCCCGCGCCCGCGCCGCGCCATGGAAGCCGGCTGGCGGCACGGCGAAGTGGGTGGGGTCGGAGCCGACCTCGTTGCGGGAGATCAGCCGGCCGTAGCGGTAGAACGCCGTGTCTTCCACGCTTTTGGCCGCCACCGGCGCCGAGAGCTGCTGGAACCGCACCGCGGCCGAAAGGCGGTCGCGCCGCAGCCCGGGCGCCAGGCTGCGCGGCGGGTCGCCGCCCAGCCAGCCATCCAGAAGGTCGATCAGCGGCCGGTCGGTCGCCCGCACCGTGCGCCGCGCGCCGGCCAGCGCCCAATCGAGGATGCGCCTGTCTTCCTCGCCACGCCCGCCGGTCGAGATGTACAGACGGTAGACCGGGAAATGTACCAGCACCTCGACCAGCGCGCGGCGCAGGCCGGTCAGGGTGAAGTCCCGCGTCTTCAGGTCGCGCGCGGCGACGCGCTTCAGCGCCGCGGCGGTGGCATTCAGCTCGGAGGCGAGGTTGTCCCGCAGGATCTGCCGCCTCGCCTGCTTCGCCTCCTCCTCGAACAGCGGGGACCGCCCGGTCTGCTCGGCCCAGAGCGCGGTTAGCGGCGCCTCGCCGGCCGGGTCGTGCAGCACGCCGCTCGCCTCGTCCATGAAGTCGTAGCCGGTGGTGCCGTCGACCGACCAGTCGGTGCGTAGCGCCTCGAACGGCGCCAGGATCTTCTCCACCCAGATCAGTGGCTCACGGTCCGGCCGCACCGCCTGCATGCGGCGGTAGAGCTTGCGGCAATAGCCGCGCGGGTCGGCGAGCCCGTCGACGTGGTCGATCCGCATCCCGTCCACCGCGCCCTCGGCATAGAGCTTCAGGACAAGTTCATGCGTGGCGTCGAACACCTCCGGCAGCTCGACGCGCAGGCCGGCCAGCGAGGTGATGTCGAAGAAGCGGCGCCAGTTGATCTCGTCCGCCGCCGCGCGCCACCAGACCAGCCGGTAGTGCTGGCGTTCCAGCAGCCGGTGCAGCGCGGCGCGGCCGGACTCCTGGCGCGGGTCGAAGGCGGCCAGCGCCGTGCCGATGGCGGTGGCGGAGGCACGCGCGGCGAGCGCGGCGCGCAGCGCGGCGGCCTGCTCCCGCGCCGCCGCCCGGTCGCGCAGCTGCGTGCCGATGCGGCTGTATTCCAGGGCAAGGTCGGCGAGCTGCGGGTCGCCCGAAGCGCCCAGGATCTGGTGGTAGTGCTGCGGCGCGATCGGGAAGCGGTGCTCGAAGTACTGCGCGTGGAAACGGCCTTCGGCGGCGTCGAATTGCAGCGTCAGGTCGCCGCTCTCCAGCACCTCCCCATAGGGCGCGCCGAGGAAGGGGGCGAGCATGCGGTTGGCCAGCGCCCGGTCCGGCGGATCCCAATCGATGTCGAAGAACGCCGCGTAGGGGCTCTGCCGGCCCCATTCCAGCACGTCCAGCCACCAGGCATTGTCCGAGCCGCCGACGCCCATGTGGTTCGGCACGATGTCGATGATGAGGCCGAGCCCGGCCTGCTTCAGCGCTGCGACCAGCCTTTCCAGCGCCGGTGCCCCGCCCAGTTCCGGGTTGATCTGGCCATGGTCGACGATGTCGTAGCCATGCATCGAGCCCGGCCGCGCCTTCAGGATCGGCGAGGCGTAGAGATGGCTGATGCCGAGCTGCGCCAGGTAGGGCACCAGCGGCACGGCATCGTCCAGCGTGAAGCCTGCGTGGAATTGCAGGCGCGCGGTGGCCCGCAGGCCCGCCGGGCCTGTCTCGCGCGGCGGGTTCGCCATCGGTCGGTCTCCGTCAGCTCAGCGGCGCGGCGCGCCGCCCTCGACGGAAGCCAAAGCGGCGAGAGGGTTCAGGTTTCCTTGGCGCGCGGCCTGGCGCGGGCGAAAAGCTCCAGCCGGCGCGCCACCTTCGGCGCATCCAGCAGTCGCGCGGCATCACCGGCCAGGCGCCGCCGCCAATTCGGGTGCTGGTCGATGGTGCCCGGCAGGTTGGGTTGTTCCGGCAGGGCCAGCGCGTCCTCCAGCGGTAGGATGGCCAGGGCGCAGGCGGAGCCGCCGACATGGGCAATGGCGGCATCCACCACCGTCTCGGCCGCCGCCTCCGCCGGCTGGTCGCCATCGGCGGCGCCGCTTTCCAGCATGGCGGTCCACAGCGCGGCGCGGTCGTCCCGGCGCCGCGCTTCCTCCTGCCGCACCGTCGCGGCATCGGGGAACAGGCCGAGCTTTTCGCGCCAGCCGATGTCGCGCCCCTGCCACCAGCCGACCACCGTCGGCAAATCATGCGTCGTGGTCAGCGCCGTGGCGTTGCGCGACCAGTGGGCTGGCGGGCGGAAGCGGCCATCCTGCTCCTGCTCGAACCACAGCACCTTCATGCCGAGGATGCCGGCGGTCTCCATGCGATGGAGGAAGCCATCCGGCAGGGTGCCCAAATCCTCACCGATGACGATGGCGCGGTGGCGGTGCGATTCCAGCGCCAGCAGGCGCACCAGGTCGTCCACCGGGTAGCGCAGATAGGCGCCGTCCGCCGGCCCGGCGCCGCGCGGCACGACCCAGAGGCGTTGCAGCCCCATTGCATGGTCCACCCGCACGCCGCCGGCATGGCGGAAGGCGGCACGCAGCAATTCGAGGAAGGCGCCGAAGCCGCCGGCCTTCATCTCCAGCGGGGAGAATGCCGTCAGCCCCCAATCCTGGCCGAGCGGGGAGAAGACATCGGGCGGCGCGCCCACCGTGACGTCCGGCAGGATGGCGCGCTGGTGCGACCAGGCATGGCTGCCGCCGCCGTCGGTGCCGACGGCGAGGTCGGCGATCAGCCCGATCGGCATCCCGGCATCGCGCGCCGCCTGCTGCGCCGCGCCGCGGGAGGCATCGGTCAGCCATTGGCAGAAGGCG
>JBMOJU010000674.1:0-1696 GCA_049315625.1 Paracraurococcus sp. | reverse complement strand
GTCCCGGGCGGAGATGGCGGCGCTGCTCGTCTCTGCGCGCTTCCGCGCCGCGTTCGATGCGGCCCGCCTTGCACCACCGGCGCCTGCGAATGACAACCGCTACGAACTGGTCGCCAGGAGCTTCGCCGCCGACGACGGCCGCGCCGATCGGATCGAACTGGAAGCAGCCTTCGGAACGCTTCTCGTGCGGCCAGGACCGGATGCGGAGGTCCCGCATCTCCTTACGTTCAGGCTCGACCCCAACGTGCCCAGCGGCATTGCCGAACGTCGCGTGATGGTCTGGGAGACACGCTCGGGCCGGGTCTGGCTCGACGGCCGCACCGACGATACCGGGGTGCTGCACGCGGCCTGGCCGTTCGGCGCTGCCCGCCCGCGTGACAGGTTGCGCGACGACACGCTTTTCTTTGCGCTGTCCGAGGCTGCCGCACCGTGACCGAGGAGCTCGTCCGGGTGCTGATCCCGGTCGTGCCGACGCGCGACAGCCAGGACGCGGTGCTGCGGGAGTTCCGCTTCCGCACCCAGGATGACGACCGGGGCACCGCGTTGCAGCTCTTCTTCTCGGACGAGCCGCAGAAGGGCGTGTTTCGTGACGTGGCCAATCGCCTGAAGGCCGAGGAGGCGAACAGCCGGCTTGGCCAGGTGCCGCGGCGCTTCGGCGATTGCGTGCAGGTGACCGTGCCGCAGCAGCTTGCCGCATCGGGCACCAGCAGCATGCTGGGCGCGGCGGCCGGCTTCATCGCGGCGCGGGCAGCCGAGCCGGCACGGCTGCCGCGGCTTGCCGCGACCGGTGCGCTTGAGTGGCCAAGGAGCGCGGAAGCACATCAGCCGCTCGGTGACCGCATCGCGGTGCAGCCGGTCGCCGGGCTTGCCCGCAAGCTGGCGGCGATCCTGGCAGCGCCGCAGCCCTCCGGCGGCCTCGTCGTGGCGGTGCCGCAGGACAACCATCCCGACGACGTAGCGGACACGGCAGCGATCGACGAGGCGTTGGAGAAGCTCCGGCAGCGCGGCGACACGGTGCTGCGGGCCGGGCGCCTCGGCCAGGTCTTTGCCGCCTGGTTGCCAGCCGACGCCTGGGCGACGCCGGGCCTCGCGGCGCAATATGCCGGCGCGGCGCTGCCGCAAACGCCTCCCCCCAAGCAGCCGGTCGGCACCGCCCGTTGGCGCTGGACAGTGCCCGCGGGGTTCGCCGTGCTGCTCGCCACTGTCGGCGTGGTGACATTGCCCGACTGGTCCAGCACCAGGCCAGCCAAAACGGCGCCCGCGCAACTGCTGACCGGCGGCGCGGTGCGTCTCCTCGACGCCCCCGACACGGCCTGCTTCACCGAGGCCAGCCTGCGCGATGCGGGGAGCGGCCCGCCCGCCGCCGTCGAAGCCTGCCGCGCCGTGCGCCGCTGCGATTCACTCGCCGGCCATCCGCTCGATCCGGACCGCCGCGCGCTCGGTCTCGGCGTCGGCGTCGGCGCGGCGACGCTGCAGGCCCCGGCGCTGTGGGCGCCGGCCCTCACAGCCTGCACGGACGCCCTGCGGCTGGCGCCGAACTCGGCGAAGTCGGCCTGGCACCTGTCACGCGTCGAGGAATCGCGCGGCGAACGCACCCGCGCCGCGGCCCTGCGCGAACAGGCCGCCGCCAAGGGCGAGCCGATGGCGCGCCTGCGACTGGCGCAGGACCTCATGGCGGCCGGCGAAGCCGTGCCGG
>JBMOJU010000673.1:0-1696 GCA_049315625.1 Paracraurococcus sp. | reverse complement strand
GCCGCGACAGAAGCCCTCCCGGGGCGCTGCCGCGCGGCCCCCCCACCCTTTGTCCGAAACCGGCAAGACCGCGGCTTTTACCGATCCAAAACCCGCCCAACGCGGCTCAGAGGTGCCAGTCGCCGCCCGCCGCGACGTACATCAGCTGCAGCTGCCCGCCCTCGACGATCTCCTGCCGGGCGGCGCTGCCGGCCTCCCCGAACGGGTAGTGCGCCTGGGTGTCCAGCAGGAAGACCTTCTCACCCGCGGCATGCGGGAACAGCGCGGTCACGTCCAGCACGCCGGAGCTTTCCTCGTCCTGGGTGAAGGGCGCCACCGCCGGCGCGGTCTCCGACCCGAAGCGCGCGGTGTCGTGCGCCGCGATCTCGGTCAGCTTGCCGGAGACATGGTCGTAGAACCAGATCTTGCCGGCGCGCGGGTTGTTGCCGACGTCTTCCAGCAGCACCAGGTTGCCGTCGCTGGTGACGGTGATGTTGTCGAACATCTTGTGGCCTTCGGTGCCGGCCAGCAGCATGCGGTAGGTGCCGCCCCAGTCGGGGTGGTTGACGTCGTAGAAGTCGAGCGCCCAGAGCCGTGACGGCGCATCGATCGCGTTGGTGGTGGCGAAGTAGAAGCGGTTGGGGTTCAGCGTGTCCCAGGCGCCATCCTCCGGCCGCAGCCAGCTGGTCACGCCCTGGGCGTCGCTGGCGGTCTGGAGCTCGGCGCCGGTGAGGCCGGAGACGTTGCCGAAGGGCGCCAGGGAGAAGTGCCCGAGGTCGAGCTGGCCGTTGCTCACCTCGTTCAGGAAGTCGGCCTTGATGCCGAACAGCTCGCCATAGGCCAGGCCGGCCTTCTCGATCTCGTTGCCGGTGGCCTGCTTGAAGCCCTGGTAGACATAGACCTGCCCCGGGGTGGCGTCGTCGGTGCCGATGGCGATGGTGCGGTGGCCGGTGTTGGGGGAAGCGACGATGTTCTCGAAGGACAGCCGGCCGAGCGCCGGCAGTTCCCACACCTGGCCGGCATCCGGGCCGCTGGCGATCCAGGCGAGTGCGCGGCCTTCGGGGCCGATCTCCTCGCCGTTCAGCAGGATGCGGGCGTGGGTGCCCCAGCCGGTGGCGGCATCGTAGTAGGCGCCGGGCGCGGCGAGGTCGGCGGAGCAGAGCCGCGCCAGCGCGTCGGCGGAGATGCTCCAGTAGGTGCCGGCCTTGGTGAAGAGGTGCATCTCGTTCGCCAGCTCACCGGCCGAGACCACGGCCAGGGTCCTGGTGTCGATCACCAGCCGGTCGACGAAGGCGCCGGTGGCGCCGAAGTCGTGCAGCGCGCCGGCGGTGGCGGCGATCTCGTGGTTGACCAGCACGGTGATGGTGCCGTCGCCATTGTCGAAGGCGCCGATGCCGTCCGGCGTGCCGGCGAAATGCCAGGTGCTGCCGTCGGCACGCTTGGCGCCGGCGACGCCCTCCCCGGCGCTGAGGAGGGAGACGAGCCGGACGCCGGCGGCGCCCGGGATGATGTAGGGGGATTCGGCGGTCGACGGCCCGGTGGTGGTGTTGGCCATGAAAGGCTCCTGCCCAGTGTGGCGCCCCGGTGGCGCGGGCCGACCCTGGCAGGCGGGAGCGGCAGCGTCCTGCATGGTCGATCGGCGATTATCGTGAAGAAATCGCACCGGAATTTTGCCGCATCTATAATAACACCGTAGGAAGAAGAGCGTATTAGTTTG
>JBMOJU010000269.1:0-7446 GCA_049315625.1 Paracraurococcus sp. | reverse complement strand
CCTCTCCACCTCCGGCCGTTCCCCCAACATCCTGGCGGCGCTGCGCGCGGCCAGGGCCAAGGGCATCGCCACCGCCGGCTTCACCGGCGCGGCCGGCGGCGACATGGTCGCGCTGTGCGACGCCTGCCTCCGCGTCCCCGCCACCTCCACCCCGCTGATCCAGGAAGCGCATGAGGTCGCCGGCCACACGATCTGCGCCATGATCGAGCGGCGGATGTTCCCGCGCGACGCCTGATGCCGCCGCGCGCCCTCTTCCTCGACCGCGACGGGGTGATCAACCTCGACCATGGCTATGTCCATCGGCGGGAGGATTTCGACTTCGTCGACGGCATCTTCGATCTCGTCGCCGCGGGCGGCCGCTTCGGCTTCCTGCCGGTGGTCGTCACCAACCAGTCCGGCATCGGCCGCGGCTACTACACGGAGGCCGATTTCGCCGCGTTGATGGGCTGGGTCGCGGCGGAATTCGCCGCGCGCGGCACGCCGCTGGCCCGCATCGAGCACTGCCCCGACCACCCGGAGAGCGCCACGCCGCGGCGGAAGCCCGGGCCGGGCATGCTGCTGGATGCCGCCGCCGCGCTCGGCCTCGACCTGCCGGGCAGCATCATGGTGGGCGACCAGCCGGGCGATGCGGAAGCCGCGCGGCGCGCCGGGGTGGCAACCCGGATCCTGGTCAGCGCGGATGCGGCGCTGGCGGCACGGGCACCGGCGGCGACGCTGGTGCTGCCCTCGGTCCGGGATACGGCGCGCTGGCTCGCGGCGCGGGGCTGACGCAGCCCCCCAGCCACGGTGCCCAGGGCGGCACCCGCCGCGGCTCCCGCGCCAGGGCGCCATGCGCGCCTTCCAGGCTCAGCCAGAGGCTGTAGAACGGGTCCTCCAGCAGCGCCCGGCCCCAGCGCCGCTGCATCGTGGCGATCTCCCCGGCGAAGCGCCGCGCCTTCTCCGGCGCCAGGTCCTGCCCGCGGGAGGCGCTTTCGAGGTGGTACAGCGCAGCGAAGGGCGTCCACAGCACCCGGTAGCCCGCCTGGCGGATGCGGACGCAGAGATCGACGTCGTTGAAGGCGACGGCGAGGCTCCGCGCATCCAGCCCGCCGACCTGGTCGAATACGTCGCGGCGCAGCGCCAGGCAGGCGCCGGTCACCGCGCCCGCGGCACGGACCAGGGCGAGCGAGCCCTCCGCGCCCGGGTCGTCCCGCGCCGCCCGCAGCAGATAGTGGTCGGCGACGCCGCCGACGCCGCAGACGACGCCGCCATGCTGCAGCCGGCCATCGGCATACAACAACTTGGCGCCGACCGCGCCGACCTCCGGCCGCACGGCATGGGAGACCAACTCGCGGAGCCAGCCCGGCTCGATCACCTCGATGTCATTGTTGAGCAGCAGCAGGATCTCGCCGCGCGCCACGGCCGCCGCCTGGTTGTTCAGCGCGGAATAGTTGAACGGCCCTGGCGCGGCCAGGATGCGCACGCGCGGGTCCAGCCGCAGCCGCCCGAACAGCGCCAGCGTCTCCGCCTCCGTCGAGCCGTTGTCGACCACGAGGAACTCGATCGCCGGATAGTCGGTCCGTTCCAGGACGCCGGTGGCGCAGGCCGCCAGCAGCCCGGCGCGGTCGCGCGTCGGCACGATGACGGAGACCAGCGGCGGCGGCTCCGGCAGCGCCCGCACGACCCGCGCCCAGTGCGGCGCCAGCGGCGCCGGCGCGACCTGCGCATCCTCCCCGGCCGCCGCCAGGGCGGCCTGCGCGGCGTGGCGATGCGCCGCCGGGTCCGGCGCCGCGGCCTCCGGCCCGGCATGCCAGAGCAGCGCCGGGATGTGCCGCACCCGGGCCGGCCCGACCGCGGCGGCGGCGCGCAGCGCCAGGTCATGCCCGGCGGCCTCGCCCATCTCCGCCCGCAGCCCGCCCAGCAGCCGCAGCAGGTCGCGGCGATAGGCGGCGAAACCGCCGAACAGGTCCCGGCCAAGCAGCAGGTCGGGGTCGAAATCGCCCTTCAGCCAGGCGGCGTGGCGCCGGCCGGCAGCGTCGATCCGGTCCTCGTCGGCATAGAGCACGGCGAGTTCGGGGGCTTCCAGCACCGCCACCGCCAACTCGTACAGCGCCTGCTCGGCCAGCTGCCCGGTCGCCGGCAAGGTGGCGACGAGGGCGCCGCGGGCCAGGTCGAAGGCGGCATTGGCCAGGGCGGCGGGGCTGCCATCCCGCGGCGCCGCCAGGCGGATGCGCGGCTCGGCCGCCGCGGCCTCCGCCAGCAGCGCCCGCAGCGGCGCCGGCGCGGTCGGGTCCAGCGCTACGCAGAGCTCCCAATGCGGCCAGAATTGCCCCCGTACCGCGGCCAGCGCGGCGCGCAGCGTGGCCGGCTGTACCGACCCCACCGGCATGGCCAGCGAGATCAGCGGCCGGGCCGGCAGCGCCGCGATATGCGCCCGGATGGCGGCGCGGTCGGCGCGCCCCAGGTGCATGTGCCGCGCCAGCCAGGCGGCATAGCCGCGGCGGTCGGCCGGGTCGTAGCGCCCGGTCGGCGGGGCGCCGAGCAGCCGGCGGGCCGCGCCGGCAAGGCGGAGGCGGAGCGGCAGCAGGCCGCCCGGCATCCGCCCCCAGGCGCCGCGCCAGAGGCGTTGCAATGAGGCGTGGAGGGAAATCATTGGTTGTTAAATAATCACCGCCCGGGCGGGCGGCGTTCACGGCCGGGTCAATCACCCGCTGCCGCCGCATGCGAATCCGGCAAGCGCCTGGAATCGGGCGGGAATCCCTTAGCTCTTTCACAACATATTGTATCCCAACGTGACGTGGCCGGCACCGGCCGCATGCTAGCGCCCGGCCTCCGTCACCGGAGGTTCCGCCCATGCCGCCCGAAGCGGCGCCCGAGCCCTACCGCCTCACCCCGCTCAGCGCGCAGGACCCCGGCCTGCGCCGCGCCATCCATGGCTACAGCACCGCCGGCACCTGGCGCCGGCTGGCCTTGCGCGCCGGGGAGGTGGGGCTGGGGATCGCCGGTGCCCTGCCGCGCGATGCCATCCGCGCGCTGCGCGGCGGGGGGCCGCCGCTGGCGCGGCTGGAGGCTGGCGTGGACCCCCGCCCCGGCGCCGCCTCGGTCGCGCTCTATGTCCATTACGCCGCCGCGGGGACGGTGTCGGAGATGGTGCGGCGGCAGCTTGCAGGGCTGGCCGGGGCCGGCTTCGCCATCGTCTTCATCAGCATGGCGGAGGCGATGCCGGAGGCCGATTGGCAGGCCGCCCGGCAGCATTGCGCGCTGGTCGCGCTGCGGCGGAACTTTGCCCGCGACTTCGGCGCCTGGCAGGAGCTGGCCGCCGAGGCGCGCCGTCGCTGGCCGGGGGCGGGGGAGCTGTTGCTGGCCAATGACAGCGTGCTCGGCCCGATCCTGCCGCTGCCCCCGGTGCTGGCCGCGCTGCGCGCCGGCGGTGCGGGGCTGTTCGGCCTGACCGAAAGCATCCAGGGCGGGCCGCATCTGCAAAGCTACTTCCTGCTGGCGCGCGGCACGGCGGCGGTGGACGACCTGTTCGGCTTCCTGGCGGCGATGCGGATGAGCCATTCGAAATGGCTGGTGGTGCAGCGCGGCGAGCTGCGGCTGGCCCGCTGGATGCGTGGCCGGGGCCATCCGGTGGCGGCACTGTTCGGCTACCATCGGCTGCTGGAGGCGGCGCTGGCGGCGCCGGAGGAACGCGCGCAGCTCGCTGCCTCCCACCCCCTGCTGCAGGGCCTGGAGGCGCTGGCGCCGGCGGCGCGGCTGGCGGTGTTGCTCGGCCAGCCGCTCAACCCGACGCATCATTTCTGGCTGGCGCTGATTCGCCGGCTGGGGTTTCCCTTCCTGAAGACGGAGCTGGTGCGGCGCAATCCCGGCCGGCTGCCGGGGGTGCCGGGCTGGCGGGCGCTGGTGCCGGAGGCGGCGCCCTGCCCGGTGCCGGTGATCGAGGCGCATCTGCGCGGCATGGCGGCGCCGGCGGCGGATGTCACGCCACGGTCACATCGCGCTGGACAGGGGAAGCCGCGGGAGGCATGAAATAGGCGGAAGTATTTCGGGTTGGCGATATCGATTCGTGTCGATTCGCCCCGCCCGCGCCGCCAGGATTTCGCATGATTCTCGAAGGCCTTGCCGCCCCGGACGACGCGGCCCTGCCCCTGTACAGTACCGGTCCCGCGGGGCTGGAGGCGCTGCGGGCGCAGCTGGCGCCGGAGGCGGCCGGGTTCCTCGATGCCTCCGGCTTCGGCGGCCGGACGCAGGAGGTGCGGCTGCTGCCGGGTCAGGGCGGCGTCGCCGGCGCGGTGCTCGGCCTGGGCGAGGGGCCGGTCACGCCGTGGTCCTTCGGCGGGCTGCCGCAGGCGCTGCCCGCCGGCAGCACCTGGCGGCTGGCCGATCCCGGGCATGCGGCGGAGGCGGTGCTGGGCTGGTGCCTCGGCGCCTACCGCTACACCCGGTTCAAGCCGGCGGCGCGGGCGCCGGCGCGGCTGGCGGCACCGGCGGGCACCGGGCGGGCGCAGCACACCGCCGCCGCGATGGTGCGGGTGCGGGACCTGATCAACACCCCGGCCAACCTGCTCGGCCCGGCCGAGCTGGCCGAGTCGGCGTGCGGCCTCGCCGCGCAGCACGGCGCGCGCTGCACGATCATCGAGGGCGCGGCGCTGGAGGCGGGATTTCCGGCGCTCGCCGCGGTCGGCCAGGCCAGTCCGCGGGCGCCGCGCGTTGCGGTGCTGGAATGGGGCGCGCCGGAAGCGCCCCTCGTTGCGTTGTGCGGCAAGGGCGTCTGCTTCGATTCCGGCGGTCTCGACCTGAAGCCGGCAGGCGGCATGTTGCGGATGAAGAAGGACATGGGCGGCGCCGCGCTGGTGCTGGGCGTGGCCGATCTGGTCATGCGGCTGGCGCTGCCGGTGCGGCTGCTGGTGCTCGTCGGCGCGGTGGAGAACGCCGTCGCCGGCAATGCCTTCCGGCCGCTGGACGTGCTGCGGACGCGGGCCGGGCCGACCGTGGAGGTCGGCAACACCGATGCCGAGGGGCGGCTGGTACTGGCCGATCTGCTGGCCTATGCGGCCGAGCAGCGCCCCGCATTGCTGGTGGATTGCGCGACGCTGACCGGCGCCGCGCGGGTGGCGCTGGGCCCCGACCTGCCGGCGCTGTTCAGCAACGACGATGCGCTGGCCGATACCCTCCTCGAGGCCGGCGAGCGGGCCTTCGATCCGATGTGGCGATTGCCGTTACATCCCGGATACGATGCTTGGCTGGACAGCGCCGTTGCGGACATGAACAACGTCTCATCCCGCCCCATGGCTGGGGCCATCATCGGCGGTTTATTCTTGCGCCGTTTCGTCCCGGGGTCTATGCGGTGGATTCACCTGGACGTTTATGCCTGGAACGACGGTTCGAGGCCGGGACGACCAGAGGGAGGCGAGGCGCAGGCATTGCGGGCGCTGGCAGGGGCCATCGAGAGTCTGTTCGGTGGCATACCGGGGCCGGGCCGGTAACGACAACGAGATGCCGTTGAAACTTTTCGGGTCGGGCGGCACTCACACTACGGATACGTTACCCGTCTGTAGTGCCTGCACTTGATTGATGCCGGACCGGGGGCAAGGGCCCCGGCCCGGTCAGCGAAGCAGCCCAATTGTGGGCGAGGGGATTGGAGCTATGGCGGTACAGAGCAACCCCGACCAACTGGTCGGCATCCTGCGGGACACGGTCGTCGCCCTGGTGCGGCGGGACGGTCCCGATTTATCGGCGCGCCAGCTCGGCGTGTTCCTGACGGTCTACCTGACCGATGGCCCGCACACGGTGCGCGGCCTGGCGGCGGAACTCAACGTGTCGAAGCCGGCCATCACCCGGGCGCTGGACCGCCTGGGCGAACTGGACCTGGCGCGCCGCAAGGTGGACCCGATGGACCGCCGCAGCGTGATCGTGCAGCGGACCCTGAAGGGCACCGCCTTCCTGCGCGACATGCGACAGATCATGTCCGAGGCCGAGACGCACCTGCACGTCACCCCGGCCGAGCCGGCGCCGGTCGGCGATGTGGGCCGCGAGGCCTCGCGCCGCGCCGGCTGACCCGGCCCGCTCAGGCTACGAAGCCAACCGGCCCGCCCGATTTCCGGGCGCGCCGGTGCCGCGGGGCAGGGCCGCAGGCGAACCGCCGCAAGGGGGCGGTTCTTCCCGGCAGCCAGGTCCCGCGCGCGGCGTCAGTAGCCGAGCGTGAAGTCCACGAGGTTGAGCAACGGCCGCCCGTCCCGGGCGCGCCGGATGTTCTCCACCACCTGCGGCGCGGCGCTGCGCGGGATGGTGATGCTCGCGGCATGCGGCGTCATGATCACCCGCGGATGGCCCCAGAAGGGGTGGTCGGCGGGCAGCGGCTCCGGCTCGAACACATCGAGCGCGGCCGCGGCGATTTGCCCGCTCTCCAGCGTAGCCAGCAGGTCGGGTTGCACCACATGCCCGCCGCGGGCGCCGTTCACCAGGAAGGCGCCGCGCGGCAGCAGGCCGAGCGTGCGTGCATCCAGCACGCCGCGGGTCTCCGGCGTCAGCGGCAGCAGGCAGACCAGGATGTCGGTCTGCGGCAGCATGGCCGCCAGCCCGTCCGGGCCGTGGAAGCCCTGCACGCCGGGGATGTCCTTCGGCCCGCGCGACCAGCCCATGACCGGGAAGCCGAGCGCCAGGAGCGCCCTGGCCGAGTCGGTCCCAATTTCGCCGACGCCCAGGATGCCGATCCGGCGGGCGGCGGTGTCAGGGGCCGGCAGCTCATCCCAGATGCGCCCCGCCTGCTGGGCGCGGTAATCCAGGTCCTGGCGGTGGAAGCGCAGCACGTTCAGCAGGACCCATTCGGTCATGCCCGTGGTCAGCCGCACATCCTTCAGCCGCGCCACCGGCACGCCGGGCGGCGGCCCGGGCGGGCGCATCAAATGGTCGACGCCGGCGCCCATCGAGCAGATGAGCTTCAGCTTCGGGAAGGCATGCAGCGCCGCCAGGTCCTGCGCGCCCCACATCACCACCACGTCGATCTCCGCCGGGTCGGGCGCCTGGTCGCGGCCGCGGATGTCGAGCGTCGGGTCGACGGCAAGCAGCGCCTGCCGCCAGGCGTCCACCGTGCTTGCGGCGGCGCTCTTGTTGGTCGCCAGCAGAATGGCCATCACTGCTCCTGCATCATCTGCCCGGAGGGCAGGGTTTCCAGCGACTCCGGCAGGTCGCGCACCCAGGCGCGCCAATCCTGCCGCCGCGTGGCGGCGCGTTCCGAGCCGTCGGGCAGCTTGGCATAAAGGCTGAGCACGCCCTGCGACCACCAGAAATCGAACTGCTTCTCGCTGGCCAGCACCATGGCCGCGGTGCGGTCGAAGACGCCGTCCTTCACCCGTGGCAGGTGCTTCATCAGCCACCAGGTGCAGCCCGCCGCGAGGATCGCCGCGCCGAGATAGAAATGCACCAGCATGGTCGCGCCGAAGGAGGACACCAGGATCACCCCCGGCG
>JBMOJU010000672.1:0-1708 GCA_049315625.1 Paracraurococcus sp. | reverse complement strand
TTTCCCGCCGCGTCGGGAAGCAAATTCGATTCAGCCTGAACGCATCCCGCTCTAAGCCCGAGTTCGCGCCCGATCAGGCGGTAGCTGCGGCCTTGGGCGACAGGGGCTAGGACCTTCGGCGCGAGGCGGTCGGACTTCGGCCGCTGCCCTGGCTGCCGGCCGAGCTTCTTACCCCGCGCCTTCGCGGCCGCCATGCCGGAGCGGACCCGCTCACGGATGAGCTCGCGCTCGAACTCGGCGATGCCGGCGATGACGGTGGCCAACATCCGCCCGTGCGGCGTCGAGAGGTCGAAGGCCAGGCCGCTCATGGCGATCACCGAGACGCGCCGGGCTTCGAGGTCCTGCAGCGTGTGCAGCAGGTCGAGGGTGCTGCGTCCCCAACGGGACAGCTCGGTCACCAGCACCACGTCGATCTCGCGCCGCTGCGCCCGGGCCATGACCTTTCGCCGCCCGGCGCGGTCGACCCGCGCGCCGGAGCCGGTTTCCCGGAACACCCCGACCACCGCGTAGCCGCTGCGCGCGGCAAAGGCCGCCAGGTCGCGCTCCTGCCGCTCGCAGGACTGGTCGGCGGTCGACACCCGGCAATAGAGGGCGGCGCGCTGTCCCAGTTGAACCCTCCCCGCTTGACGGGCGGCAACCCGTTGTTCCTGTTCGGCCCCGAGCCGTACCGAACAGACTAAACCCCAACTGGGACAATCCGCCATGCCGAGACGCCGCTCGCTCACCGGGGGGCAGCTCGAGACCCTGCTCGCCCTGCCGGCGGACGAGGCCCTCCTCATCCGGCACTGGACCCTGGGTGATGACGACCTCGCCGTGGTCGAGCGCCGGCGCGGCGACCACAACCGGCTCGGCTTCGCGCTGCAACTCTGTGCCTTCCGCTACCCCGGCCGGCTGCTGCGGCCGCGGGAGGCCATCCCGGCGGCGGCGCTGCGCTTCGTGGCGGCGCAGATCGGGACCGGCGCCGAAGCCCTGGCGGATTATGCCAGGCGGCCGCAGACCCGGCGCGAGCAGCTCGATGGGCTGCGTCTGGCATTCGGCTTCCGGATGTTCACGCCGGCGCACCGCCGCGACATCGCCGCGTGGCTGCTGCCGGTGACCCTCGCCACGACAAGCGCCCCTGCAGTTGCGTCCACGCTGCTGGACGAGTTGCGGCGGCGCCGGATCCCCGCACCCGGCCCGAGTGTGATCGAACGCCTCGTCGGCACCGCGATGCTGCAGGCCGAGCGACACGTCGCCGGCCAACTCACCCGCACCCTGACTATGGAGCAGGTGGCCTCGCTCGATGCACTGCTCGCGCCGAGGGAGGGGACCCCGATGAGCGTGCTGGCCTGGGCCCGCCGACCGTCGGGCGCCCCAGGGCGGGCCGCCCTGGCAAGCCTGGTCGAGCAGCTCGAACGGCTACGCGTGGTCGGCCTTGATCCCGCCTGCGCCGAGGGTGTCCACCAGGAACGCCTTCGCCAACTCGCGCGCGAGGGTGGCCGCCTCACGGCGCAGCATCTGCGGGCGCTGTCGCCGCTCCGCCGCCGCGCCACCATGGTTGCGACCGTGCTCGACACTATCGTGCGCCTGACCGACGAGGGCATCGGCCTGCGCGACCGGCTGCGCGCCGGCGACATCTGGGTCGAGGGCAGCCGGCACTGGCGTGCGGTCGAGGACCAACTGATCCCGCCCGCCCTGTTCGCCGCCATGCGGGCGGCCGGGCCGCTGC
>JBMOJU010000268.1:0-7503 GCA_049315625.1 Paracraurococcus sp. | reverse complement strand
GAAGATGTTGCACGACGACCAGCGGACATCGGCGCCGAGCGCCTTCAGCGTCTCGATCAGCACGGCGGTCTGGATGGTCATGTGCAGGCAGCCGGCGACGCGGGCGCCCTTCAGCGGCTGCGCGGCGCCGTATTCGCGCCGCACCGCCATCAGGCCGGGCATCTCGTCCTCGGCCATGGCGATTTCCTTGCGGCCCCAATCGGCGAGCGACAGGTCCTTCACCAGGTAGTCGGTGGCTGCGGCCATGATCGGCATCCTTATTTCTGTGGGCGGCGCCGTAGCACGGCCCCGGGTGGCTGGCCAGCATCATCACCGAGACATAAGCATATCTTTATGGGGCCGATTTCCGCGTGCGAACCCAGTCTGCAACCCGCCGCCGGCGCCTTGCCGAACCGCAACACCCACTCCATGGTCTGACGGTACGGCCCGGTTTTAGGGCCCGGTGGGAGGGATTTTCGGCATGAAGACTCGCTTGATGGCGCTCGGCCTGGGCGCCGCCCTGGCGCTGCCCGGCCTGGCCCAGGCCCAGCAGGCCCCCGTCCCCGGCTGGCAGCAGGGCCGCCCGGAGAGCCTGGCCGCCTCGCCGCTCGCCCCCAATGCGCCGAAGCTCACCGTCACCCCGGTCGACCAGGTCCCGGTCGGCAAGCTGACGCTGCCGGCCGGCTTCAAGGCGGAGATCTTCGCCTCCGGCATGCCGGGCGCCCGCATGATGGCGCTGGGCTCGAACGGCACGCTGTTCATCGGCACGCGGACCATCGGCCGCGTCTATGCGGTGAAGGACGGCAAGACCTACACGCTGGCCTCCGGCCTCACCCAGCCGAACGGCATCGCCTTCAAGGATGGCGCGCTGTACGTGGTCGCGATCAACAAGGTGCTGCGCTACGACGGCATCGAGGCGAAGCTGGATGCGCCCGGCACGCCGGTCGACCTGACCGCCGCCTTCGCCCTGCCGAGCGAGGAACACCACGGCTGGAAATTCACCACCTTCGGGCCTGACGGCAAGCTCTACATGCAGGTCGGCGCGCCCTGCAACATCTGCACGGTGGAGGAGAACCGGCACGCCGTGCTGCTGCGCTACAACCCCGATGGCTCGGGCCGGGAGGTCGTCGCCCGCGGCGTCCGCAACAGCGTCGGCATGGCGCATCACCCGGTCACCGGGCAGCTCTGGTTCACCAATAACGGCCGCGACTGGGCCGGCGAGGACGAGCCGCAGGACAGCCTCGGCGTGGTCCGCGGCATGGGCGAGCATTTCGGCTTCCCCTACTGCCACAACAGCAGCATGCAGGACCCGGACGTGAAGGGCCGGCAGTGCTCGGAATTCTCGGCCCCGGCGCTGCTGCTGGGCGCGCATACCGCCGCGCTCGGCATCCGTTTCTATACGGGTGACATGTTCCCGGCCGAGTACAAGAACAGCATGTTCATCGCCCGGCATGGCTCCTGGAACCGCACCCAGCGGGTCGGCTACGACGTGGTGAACGTCACGCTCGACGCCGCCGGCAAGCCCAGCCTGCGCCCCTTCCTGGGCGGGCTGCTGGAGGGCAACAGCTTCCTCGGCCGGCCGACCGACGTGCAGCAGATGCCGGACGGCTCGCTGCTCGTGTCCGATGAGCAGATGGGCGCGATCTACCGCATCACCTATTCGAAGTGAGGATGCGGGCATCCCTGCTGGCGGCGGCCGTCCTGGCCGCCGCCGTTTCCCTGCCGGCCGCCGCCGCGGGCGATGCGGCGCGCGGCGAGGCGCTGGCGCGGGAGCGCAACTGCGGCACCTGCCACGGCGCCGCCGGGGTTTCGACCCTGGCCAACATCCCCTCGCTGGCCGGCCATACCGATGAGTTCATCACCCTGCAGCTGATCCTGCTGCGGGAGCGGATCCGCATCGCGCCGCCGATGAACGAGTTGTCGCAGGGCCTCACCGACGGCCAGGTGGAGGATATCGCCGCCTGGTACATGACCCTGCCGCCCGGCCCGCCGAGCGGCGGGACCGCGGGCGACCCGGCGCGGATGGCCGAGGGCGCGGCGCTGTCGGACAGGCTCCGTTGCGGCGTCTGCCACCTGCCGGACTTCCGCGGCCGGGCGCAGATGCCGCGCCTCGCCGGGCAGCGGGAGGACTACCTGGTGCATGCCATGGTCGGCTACCGCGACGGCACCCGGCACGGCACGGACACCAACATGAACGCGGTGATGTATGGCGTCACCGACGCGCAGGTGGCGACGCTGGCCTATTTCCTGGCACGGCAGAACTAGCCGCCGGCGCCTTTACGATTGCGGCGGCAAAAGCCTGAAATCCGGCTCAATCCGCCTCAGGCGGGTTGAGGCCGGTGCGGCCCGATCGGGCGGAACGCGGCGGCCGGCGGGGCTTCGGCGCCGGTCCGGCTTCAGGTTTTGGGGATTTGAAGCGCGCAAACCCGGGCCGCGCGGCGCCCGGGCGGATGGGTGGCGTTGACGGACTATAGTCCTATATCGCCAGGCGCCCGGATACAAGCCCAACCTCCCTGCCGCTCCCGGTTGTCCGGCCCTGCTTCCGGGTCTATCCCGGGCCGCGATGGATTCGAACATCGGCCCCCCCGCCGGCCCGGCCGGCCCGTTGCACGCCTACCGCGCCCGGATCGCCGCCGGCGAATTGCAGCCGGACCGGGCGCAGGCCCTGGCGGCGGAGGTCCTGCAGGACCTCTGGCGCCGGCTGCGCGGCTACGAACCGCATGCGGAAGCGCCCGAATCCGGCGGGCTGCTCGGCCGCTTCTTCCGCCGCAAGCCGGTGCCGGAAGCCGCCGACACCGCGCCGCACGGGATCTACCTGGTCGGCGATGTCGGCCGCGGCAAGTCCATGATGATGGACATGTTCTTCGCCTGCGCCGAGGTGCCGCGGAAACGGCGGATCCACTTCCACCAGTTCATGTATGAATGCCACCAGCGCATCCATCGCTGGAAACAGGCCCATCCGGGCGAGGCCGACCCGATCCCGCCGCTCGCCGACAGCATCGTGGCCGAGGCCGCGCTGCTCTGCTTCGACGAATTCCAGGTGCATGACATCACCGATGCCATGATCCTGGGCCGGCTGTTCGAGGCGCTGTTCGCCCGCGGCGTGGTGGTGGTGGCGACCAGCAACACCGCGCCCGACGACCTGTTCAAGGGCAAGCCCGGGCGCGACGCCTTCCTGCCCTTCATCGCGCTCATCAAGCAGCGGCTGAACGTGATGACGCTGGAGGCGCAGCGCGACTACCGGCGCGAACGCATCCGCGGCCTGCCGAGCTGGTATGCCCCGGCGGATGGCCGGGCGGAACGCGCGCTGGATGCCGCCTTCCTCGACCTCACCGGGGCGGCCAATGGCAGGCCCACCCGGCTGCAGGTGCTGGGCCGCTCGGTCGAGCTGCCGGAGGAAGCACGCGGCGTGGTCCGCGCCGGGTTCGACGACCTCTGCGGCAAGCCGCTGGGCCCGGCCGACTACCTGGCGCTGGCGACGCATTGCCACACCCTGGTGCTGGACGGCATCCCGCGCCTGGGGCCGGAGAATTTCGACCGCGCCCGGCGCTTCATCACCCTGGTCGATGCGCTCTACGAGCACCGCTGCAAGCTGGTCGCCTCCGCCGCCGCGGCGCCGGACGCGCTGTACGAGCAGGGCGAGAACGCGGCGATGTTCGAACGCACCGCCAGCCGGCTGATGGAGATGCAGAGCCAGGCCTATCTCGAATTGGCCCACTTGACATAACCGCGTAACATTCAGCAATAAGGTTCACGGATTCGAGACACCCCCAAAAGGGAGGTTCCATGCGCCTTTTGACGCTGGCCCTGCTTGGCCTCACGCTCGTTGCCACCAGCCCGGCGCTGGCGGCCTCGCGCTCGGCCGAGGGCAAGCGCATCGCCGGCCCGGCGAAGCCGGCGGCGAAGGCCGCCCCGGCGCTGAAGCAGGCATCCGGCGCCGCGGCGCAGAAGGGCGCGCGGGCCGGGATCCAGCAGGCCGCTTGCGTCAGCCGGCAGTGCCGCGGCGGGGTGCGGCGGGCCAGCTTCGGCTGGACCCAGGGCCTGGCGCCGGCCGTCGGGGTGCAGGCCAATGAATGCCCGGACGGGACCATGGCCACCCTCGCCCGCGGGCATGAGGACGTGGTCCGCTGCATGCCGATCTGAGGGCGTTTTTGCCGCCGCGGGCCGGGTATTGACCTCGCGCAAGGCGGCCGGGGCCGGTATCCGGCAATTGCGCCCGCGCGCCGTGCCTTGTCGCCCCGATGGACCGGGAGTAGGAAGCCGCCGCAATATTCCAACGATCCTGACGAAGGACGGCTCATGGCCCGCAAGAAGATCGCGCTGATCGGCGCCGGCAACATCGGTGGCACCCTGGCCCATCTGATCGGCCTGAAGGAGCTCGGCGACGTCGTGATGTTCGACGTCTTCCCGGGCGTCGCCGCGGGCAAGGCGCTCGACCTCATGCAGTCCGGCCCGGTGGACGGGTTCGACAGCGCCATGTCCGGCACCGGCGACTATGCCGCGATCGCCGGCGCCGATGTGGTGATCGTGACCGCCGGCTTCCCGCGCATGCCGGGCATGACCCGCGACGACCTGCTGACCAAGAATGCCGGCGTGATCGGCCAGGTGGCGGAGGGCATCAAGACCCACTGCCCGGATGCCTTCGTCATCTGCATCACCAACCCGCTCGACGTCATGGTGTGGGTGCTGCAGCAGCGCTCCGGCCTGCCGGCGAACAAGGTGGTCGGCATGGCCGGCGTGCTGGACAGCGCCCGCTTCCGCCTCTTCCTGGCGCATGAGTTCAACGTCTCGGTCGAGGACGTGACCGCCTTCGTGCTGGGCGGCCATGGCGACACCATGGTGCCGCTGACCCGGTATTCGACCGTCGCCGGCATCCCGGTGCCGGACCTGGTGAAGATGGGCTGGACCACGCAGGAGAAGATCGACGCCATCGTCGCCCGCACCGCCAATGGCGGCGGCGAGATCGTCAAGCTGCTGGAACGCGGTAGCGCCTTCTACGCCCCGGCGGCCAGCGCCATCGCCATGGCCGAGAGCTACCTGCTGGACAAGAAGCGGGTGCTGCCCTGCGCCGTGCTGCTGAACGGCGAATACGGCATGCATGATTTCTATGTCGGCGTGCCGGTGGTGCTGGGCGCCAACGGTGTCGAGAAGATCATCGAGGTGCAGTTCGAGGCGGACGAGAAGGCCGCCTTCGACAAGTCCTGCGACGCGGTGAAGAAGCTGATCGAGGACTTCAAGAAGCTCGGCGTCTGAGACGGGGGCCGGGGCAGCGCCCCGGCCTTTTTTTTGCCGGCCAAGGCCGGGACATGCCGGTAGACTGCCCCCCGGGCCGGCCGGCCGACCCATGCGAAGGGTGAGCGGATGAACATCCACGAATACCAGGCGAAGGAGCTGCTGCGCCGTTATGGCGTCGCGGTGCTCGAAGGCCATGTGGCCTGGACGCCGGAGGAAGCCGAAGCGGCGGCGGCCAAGCTGCCCGGGCCGGTCTACGTCGTGAAGTCGCAGATCCATGCCGGCGGCCGTGGCGCCGGCCGCTTCACCGACGACCCCAACGGCAAGGGCGGCGTCCGCGTGGTGAAGTCGGCCGCCGACGTCAGGACGGCGGCGGCGGCGATGATCGGCCATACGCTGGTCACCAAGCAGACCGGGCCGGCCGGCAAGGCAGTTTCCCGCGTCTACGTGGAAGACGGCTGCGACATCGCCCGCGAGCTCTACCTCTCCCTGCTGGTGGACCGCGAGACCTCGCGCCTCACCATCGTCGCCTCCACCGAGGGCGGGATGGAGATCGAGGAGGTCGCCGAGAACCACCCCGAGAAGATCCTCAAGGCGCCGGTCGACCCGGCCTCCGGCATCTCCGGCTTCCATGCCCGCAAGCTCGCCTTCGGGCTCGGCCTGAAGGGCAAGCAGGTCGCCAGCTTCACCAGGTTCGTGCTCGCCCTCTACGGCGCCTTCCTCGAACTCGATTGCGCCATCGTCGAGATCAACCCGCTGGTCGTCACCGGCGCCGGGGAGATCGTCGCACTCGACGCCAAGGTGTCGTTCGACGACAACGCGCTGTTCCGCCACAAGGACCTGGAGGCCCTCCGCGACGATACGGAGATGGACCCGAAGGAGCTCGACGCCGGCCGGCACGACCTGAACTACGTGGCGCTCGACGGCGAGATCGGCTGCATGGTGAACGGCGCCGGGCTGGCGATGGCCACCATGGACATCATCAAGCTGTACGGCTCGTCCCCGGCCAACTTCCTCGACGTCGGCGGCACCGCGAACGCGGCGCGGGTGACGGAGGCGTTCCGGATCATCACCTCCGACACCAACGTCAAGGCGATCCTGGTCAACATCTTCGGCGGCATCGCCAAGTGCGACATGATCGCGGAAGGGATCGTGGCGGCAACCAAGGCGCTGACCCTGTCCGTGCCGCTCGTGGTTCGCCTGGAGGGCACGAACGTGGACCTCGGCAAGAAGATCCTGGCCGATAGCGGCCTTGCCATCATCCCCGCCGACAACCTGGCCGACGCCGCGCAGAAGGTCGTCGCCGCCGTGAAGAAGGTGGCCTGAACCATGGCGATCCTGATCGACGCCTCCACCCGCGTCATGACCCAGGGCTTCACGGGCGCCCAGGGCACCTTCCATGCCGAGCAGGGCATCGCCTACGGCAGCACCTATGTCGGCGGCGTCACCCCGGGGAAGGGCGGCAGCACGCATATCGGCCTGCCGGTCTTCGACACGGTCGGCGAATGCGTCGCGGCGACGCAGGCCAATGCCAGCGTCATCTACGTCCCGCCGCCCTTCGCGGCCGACGCCATCCTGGAAGCCATCGACGCCGAGCTGCCGCTGATCATCTGCATCACCGAAGGCATTCCGGTGCTCGACATGGTGAAGGTGAAGCGGGCGCTGTCGGGCTCGAAGTCGCGCCTCATCGGGCCCAACTGCCCGGGTGTGATCACGCCGGATGCCTGCAAGATCGGCATCATGCCGGGCCATATCCACCTGCGCGGCTCGGTCGGCGTGGTCTCCCGCTCCGGCACGCTTACCTACGAAGCGGTGGCGCAGACCACGGCGGCGGGCCTCGGCCAGTCGACCTGCGTCGGCATCGGCGGCGACCCGGTGAAGGGCACCGACTTCATCGAGGTGCTGGAGCTGTTCCTGGCCGACCCCGAGACCAAGTCGATCGTCATGATCGGCGAGATCGGCGGCCCGTCCGAGATCCAGGCGGCCGAGTTCCTGGCGCGCGAGAACCGCGGCCCGAACGCCAAGCCGGTGGTCGGCTTCATTGCCGGCGCCACCGCCCCCCCGGGCCGCCGCATGGGCCATGCCGGCGCAGTGATCTCCGGCGGCAAGGACACCGCGGAGGCGAAGTTCGAGGCGATGCGCATGGCCGGCATCCATGTGGCGGACAGCCCGGCGGCGCTGGGATCGACCATGGTGAAGGCGCTGAGGGGCTGACGGCGCCCGGCTGCCGCAAGGCCGCCACAGTGATTATGTTAAGCCGCGCGCGGCACCATCCCCGGTGCCGCGCGTCCC
>JBMOJU010000671.1:0-1714 GCA_049315625.1 Paracraurococcus sp. | reverse complement strand
CTGCTGATGGCCGGGGCGGTGGAGCCGGGGGCGGTCTGGGCGAAGCTGCCCGGGGTGGCGGCGATCCTGACGACGGCGCTGATGTTCGCCGGCGGCGCGGTGTTCACCAAACGCTGGCCGGTGGGGATGGCCCCTGTCCCGCTGGTGGCGTGGCAGATCGGGATCGGGACCCTGCCGGTCTGGGTGATCGCGCTGGGGTTCGAGACCTTGGACTTCGGCCGGGTGACCTGGGTGGGGTGGGGGTGCCTAGTCTACGTGGCGGTGGTGGCGCAATGCGCGGCGTATCTCGCGTGGTTCCGGGCGCTGAAGCTGCTGCCGGCGGGGGTGGCGGCGATGGGCAGCCTGCTGGTGCCGGTGATCGGGGTGTTCAGCAGTGGGCTGCTGCTGGGGGAGCCGCTGGGGCTGCGGCACCTGGCGGCGCTGGTGTTGCCGCTGGGGGGCGTGGTGCTGGCGGCGCGGGGGTAGCGGCGACGATCGCGGCGGTGATGCGTTGGCTTGGTCGAGAGCAGCAGGAGCACCGCGCCGTGGAACCGATGAAGCCGATGGAGCCCATGAAGCCGATGGATTTCGGCCCGGCCTGGTGGCCGGACGAACTCGGCCAGCCCGCCACCAGCGGCGGGCAGAACGACGTGAAATACGCCTTCTTCCCGGACGCACGGCGGCTGGCGATCCGCCAGGACGGGCGGGTGACGGTCTACGACAGCGGCGAGCACCGGATCAGCGGCGTGTCGCAGCAGCAGGGCAGCGGCCATTCGCTGGCCTTCAGCAGCGACCAGGGGGAGGTGAAGGTGGCGGATCTGCGGGAGGTCGGACCGGGCTGCTAGCCGGGCGCCAGCCCCAGCGTCTCGATCCCCAGCGCCGCGGCCGCCACCCGCAACGGGCGGTCGAGCGTGGCCAGCGGCAGCCCCCGCCGCCGTGCCAGTTCGAGGTAGGTCGCGTCATAGACGGAAATGCCGAAGCGGTTGGCGAGGGTGGCGGCGTCGGTCCAGACCCGTGCGGTGGTTTCGGCATCGAGGGCGACGGGCACCATGCGGAGGAATGCAGCCAGATCGCCGAATTCCGTGGCGTCGATCCGCTTGCGGCGGAGCGACACCGCCAGGACGTTCGTCACTTCGATCGGCCAGAGCACCGGCGCGATGGCGCCCGTCTCCGTGACCTGGTCGAGCAGCGCCATCACCGCCGGCGTCTGCTCGTCGACGAAGCACCAGGCGATCGCGACGGAGGCGTCGAGGACGAAGGTCAAGCGCGGCCGTCTTCGATCATCTCCCGCATGCTGAGGCCGCCGAGCGTCAACCGCTGGCTGAGCGCCTTCAGCCCGGCGGCGGCGGCGCGGGCCTGGGTGCGGTCGAAGGGCTGAGGCAGCGGTACCACCTGCGCCACCGGCACGCCTCGCTCCGTGATCGTCACCGACCGGCCGCGAGCGACGTCCGCCAGGACTGTCCCGAAGCGGTCCTTCGCCTCCGCGGCTTCCATCTCCGCCTCCAACTCTGATTGCGCGATACAGGATGGCGTCCGCGCCGGGCGAACTCAAGGATTCCCGCCGCGCCCCAGCTTCCCGCCGGCCACCAATCCGCTACGCTTCCCCACCGAACGCGCCTTGCACGAGCGCCCCCGAGGGAGCCCCACCGCCCATGCCCACCCGCCGTCACCTCCTCGGCGCCGCCGCCGCGCTGGCCGCCGCCCCCGCCTTCGCCGCCGCCCCGCCCGTCGGCCG
>JBMOJU010000670.1:0-1717 GCA_049315625.1 Paracraurococcus sp. | reverse complement strand
TGGCGACCGACACGCCGGTGGCCGCGGCGATCTCCCGCTGGAACAGCGACAGGAAGCCGCAATTGGTGGTGATCGCCTCGGCGCCCTGGGCGACCAGATCCTGCGCCGCGGCGATGAAATCCGGCAGCAGGCCGCGCGCGCCCTGCAGCACCACGCGGTCCGGGCTGGCGCCGCGCACCACCCGGTACAGCACCGGGAAGGGCCAGGTGCCGGCATTGCCCATGTCGCCGGGGATGCGCGGAAACCGGGCGTCCAGCATCAGGATGCCCAAGGGGGCGCCATAGATGGCCTTGCCGCCGCGGGCGAGCCGCGGCGCGGGGGCGTCTTGCAGGTTCATCCCGCGATCCTAGCCCGCTAGATTGCCAGGCGGAACGGGAAGGGAAGCCGAATGCTCCGCCGCGCGACGCTCATCATCGCCCTGCTGCTCGCCCTGCCGGCAGCGGCGCAGGAGGCCTGGCCGAGCCGGCCGATCACCATCCTCGGCGGCTTCCCCAACGGCGCCGGCACCGACATCTACGCCCGCAAGCTGGCCGAGCCGCTCTCGCGCGCGCTCGGCCAGCCGGTGGTGGTCGAAAACCGCTCCGGCGCCGGCGGCAACATCGCCTCCGAGGCAGTGGCGAAGGCGAAGCCCGACGGAACCCTCTTCCTGATCGGCACGGCGGGGACGCATGCGATCAACGCCACCCTGTACAAGGCGCTGCCCTTCGATCCGCTGCGCGACGTCACCCACATCGCGCTGCTGGGCGACGTGCCGAACGTGCTGCTGGTCAGCCCGGAGAAGCGGCCGCAATACCGCAGTTGCGCCGATCTCCTCGCCGCGGCGCGGGCGCGGCCGGGCGGGCTGAACTATGGCTCGACCGGCAATGGCGCCTCCACTCACCTGGCCGGCGCGCAATTCGCCACGCTGGCCGGGCTGAACCTGGTGCACGTGCCCTATCGCGGCCAGCCCGGGGCGATCCAGGCGCTGTTCAGCGGCGACATCGACCTGTTCTTCAACCAGGTCGGGCCGGCGCTGGGGCCGGTGCAGCAGGGACAGACCCTGGCGCTCGGCGTGACCGTCGCGGCGCCGGTCGCCGCCCTGCCCGGCGTGCCGACGGTGGCGGAAGCCTGCGGCCTGCCGGGCTTCGAGAGCAGCACCTGGTACGGGCTGTTCGGCCCGCCCGGGCTGCCGGAGCCGATCGCCCGGCGGATGAACGCCGAGGTGGCGCGGATCCTGGCGACGCCGGAGTTCCGCACCTGGCTGGTGCAGACGCAGGGCATCACCCCGCCGGAGGATACCTCGGCCGAGGCGTTCCGCCGGGTGCATGCGGCCGATATCGAGCGCTGGGCGGGGATCGTTCGGCGCTCCGGCGCCAGCCTGGACTGACGCATGGCCGCTGATCGTCGATGGCCGGCGCCTCAGCGCGCGCGGCCGTCCATGAACCGGTCGAATTCCTCGCGGTCGCGGGCGCGCTTCAGCTGGTCGAGGAACGCGCCGAAATCCCGCTGCTGATCGTCCAGCGCCCGGCGCTCGGAGTCCAGCCGCGCCAGCACAGCATCCCGATGGGCGTCGAAGGCGCTGTTGCCGCTGCCGACGAGAAAGGGGCGGCGCGGGCGACGATCAAGCCGCGCCGTGCAGCGCGGCCCGACCAGGCCGGGACCGCGCCAGAGCGCCAGCACCGCAAGGCCGAGCGGCCACCACAGGGCGAACCCGGCCACCATGGCGAAGATCGGCCAC
>JBMOJU010000267.1:0-7521 GCA_049315625.1 Paracraurococcus sp. | reverse complement strand
AATGCCAAACCCACAACAAGGAAGGGAGGGGTGTGGGGAGGGAATACTTTTCCCTCCCCGCCCTTCTACACCACCGCATCCTGCCGCGCGAACAGCGCCAGCAATTGCACCGCCGGCCGGTCCCCCATGTAATAGGAATACTCGGCCGCCCGCCGGTAGAAGGCTTCCTCCTCCGCCGGCAGACCGGTGTCGCGATACCAGGGCAAATGCCGGGCGGCGAAGCGGCCGCCGACGCGGATGCCGCGGAAGGGCCGCGCCGGGTCGAAGAAGACCTGGTCGTACAATGCGAAGGTGGTGTCGACATCGGCGCGGAACAGCGGCTCGGCGATTCCGGGGGCGGTGACGGCATCCTCCCAATGCGCGGCTTCCGACTCCCAGATCCGCTTCCAGCCCTCGGCATGGCGGAAGGGCTGGTCCTGCATCAGGTGGCGGTCCTCCAGGCTCAGCGCGAAGCCGGCCTTGCCGACGCCGAGGCTGCCGGTCACCTGCTTCAGGATGGCGGCGAAATCGGCCGGCAGGTCGGGGTTCAGCGCCAGGTCGGGGTCGGTCAGGCAGAAATGCCGCGGCAGCGTCCGCAGGAAGCCGGCATCCTGCCACACCGCCCGCGGCCCCAGGTTGCGGCCCAGCAGCACCACCAGCACCCGGCCGGGCGCCAGCCCCTCCCGCACCCAGCGCCGGTACAGGTCGAAGGCCGGCGGATACTCCGAGCCATTGTCCAGCACCACCGGCCGCAGCCCGGGGAAACGCAGCAATTGCGCCACCATCCCGGCCACGTAGGTCGGGTTGTTGAAGGCCGGGATCAGCACCGGAAGCCGCCCATCCGCCACGATCTCCGCCATGCCCCGTCCCCATCACGCGGCACCGAGCCTGGCGCGGAGACCCTGCCAGCCGGTAAAGGCGGGCGGAAAAGTTGACAGTCGGGTGACCGACCATTACCCCGCGCGGCCATCGCACGGTCACGCCCCCAAGGAAAAATCCGCCATGGCGCTCGCCTTCGTCTTCCCCGGCCAGGGCAGCCAGGCCCCCGGCATGGGCCGCGACCTCGCCAGCGCCTTCCCCGCCGCGCGGGAGGTGTTCCAGGAGGTGGACGAGGCGCTGAAGCAGAAGCTTTCGGTGCTGATGTTCGAGGGCCCGGCGGAGGAACTCACCCTGACCGCCAATGCCCAGCCGGCGCTGATGGCGCATTCGGTGGCCGTGCTGCGGGTGCTGGAAAAGGAAGGCGGCTTCGACCTCGCCACCCGCGTCGCCCTGGTCGCCGGCCATTCGCTCGGCGAGTACTCCGCGCTGACCGCCGCCCGCGCCTTCGACCTGGCGACCGCGGCGCGGCTGCTGCGGCGGCGCGGCGACGCCATGCAGGCCGCGACCCCGCCCGGCACCGGCGCCATGGCCGCGCTGCTCGGCGCCGAGCCGGCCCAGGCCGAGGCGCTTTGCGCCGCGGCGCGGCTCAACCCGGAAACGGGCAAGGCCGAGGTGCTGCAGGTGGCGAACGACAATGGCGGCGGCCAGGTGGTGATCTCCGGCGCCAAGGCCGCGGTGGACCGCGCCGTCGCCGCGGCGCCCGGCGCCGGCATCAAGCGGGCGATGCCGCTGCCGGTCTCGGCGCCCTTCCACTGCGCGCTGATGGCCCCGGCCGCGGACGCGATGCGGGAAGCGCTGGCCGAGGCGCGGATCGCCGCCCCGGTGGTGCCGGTGGTGGCCAATGTCTCGGCCGCCAAGGCGACCGACCCGGATGCGATCCGCGACCTGCTCGTGCAGCAGGTGACCGGCACGGTGCGCTGGCGCGACTGCGTCGCCGCCATGGCGGCGATGGGCTGCGACCGCTTTGCCGAGCTCGGCGCCGGCAAGGTGCTGACCGGGCTGATGAAACGGAATGCGCCGGACGCCTCCGCCGTGGCGATCGGCAACCCGGCCGACATCGAAGCCTTCCTGAAGACCATCTGAGAGGAGACCGCGCCATGTTCCGTCTCGACGGCAAGGTTGCCCTCGTCACCGGTGCCACGGGTGGAATCGGCGCCGCGGTGGCCCGCGCGCTGCACGCGCAGGGCGCGCAGGTCGCCATCACCGGCCGCCGCGCGGCGGAGCTGGAAGCGCTGGCGGCCGAGCTGGGGAACGAGCGCGTGCTCGTCGCCCCGGCCGACCTGGCCGACCCGGCGGCGCCCGCCGCGCTGGTTGAGACGGTCGAGGCCGCGCTCGGCGGGCCCGACATCCTGGTGAACAATGCCGGCTTCACCCGCGACATGCTGGCGCTGCGGATGGGCGATGCCGACTGGGCCGCGGTGCTGGAGGTCGACCTGACCGCCCCCTTCCGCCTGGCACGCTCGGCGCTGCGCGGGATGATGAAGCGGCGGCATGGCCGCATCGTCTCCATCGCCTCCATCGTCGGCGTCACCGGCAATGCCGGCCAGGCCAACTACGCCGCGGCCAAGGCCGGGCTGATCGGGATGAGCAAGTCGCTGGCTCAGGAGGTGGCGACGCGCGGCGTGACGGTGAACGTCGTCGCCCCCGGCTTCGTCAAGACGGCGATGACCGACGCGCTGGGCGAGGCGCAGCGCACCGCGCTGCTGTCGCGCATCCCGACGGCGCGGATGGGCACCCCGGAGGATATCGCCGGCGCGGTGGTCTACCTGGCGAGCGCCGAGGCGGGGTGGGTGACCGGGCAGACCGTGCATGTGAATGGCGGGATGGCGATGATCTGAGGCGGTTTCCGTTGCAATCCCGCAGGCGGCCCGCTATAGGAATATCGTCACCGGCGTAGCCCTGCCCGGCGTGCCAGCACAGCGCCCCGGCAGGGTGGTTTTGCCGCTTTTATCGCTGAAATCCTCAAGCCCTTCGCGCCAAAAGCGGCGGCTTGCCTGGTATGGCGAGAGAAACGGCCGAACCGGGCTCAATTCCATTTATTGGATTTGGGCCGGCTTCAAACGCCTCAACCGCCCACCAGCCGCGCCACCACGAAAGCGACCGACGCCGCCAGCCCGCCGATCGCCAGCGTCTGCAGCGCCCCGCGCAGCGGCGGCAGCCCGGTCGCCCGCGACTTCAGCCAGCCGAAGCCGAACAGCGCCGTGCCGGTCATCAGGCAGGAGATGAGCAGCGCCGGCCGCGTCTCCGCCATCAGGATATAGGGCGAGAGCGGGATCAACCCGCCCACCACATAGGCCCCGCCGATCGTCGCCGCCGACTGCACCGCGCGGCCGGAGGCCGGCTCGCTCAGCTCCAGCTCGAACCGCATCATGAAATCGACCCAACGCCGGCGGTCGGAGGCGATGGCCTCGGTCGCCCGCGCCAGCGTCTCCCCGCGCAGCCCGTAACGGTGGAGGATGGCCGAGACCTCCCACTTCTCCCGGTCCGGGTAGGTGTGGGTCTCGGCTTCCTCGCGCTTGCGCTCGGCCTGGTAGTGCTGCGCGTCGGTCCGCGCCGCGAGGTAGCCGCCGAGCCCCATGGCGACGCAGCCCGCGGCGATCTCGGCCAGGCCCGCGGTGACGATCAACGGGTTGGCGGCGACCGCGCCCGAGAGCCCGGCGGCCAGGGCGAAGGGGACGGTCAGGCCATCGGCCATCCCGATGACCAGGTCGCGCACCGTCTCAGACCCGGTGAAATGCTGCTCGCCCTCCGGCGGCCCGGGCGGCTGCGGCGGCAGGCCTTCGCGGTAGGGCGCAGGCGCGGGGGCGGGGGTGTCCATGGGGCGGGATCATACCGCGTCGCAGCACGCCTGTCGCCAACCGCCTTTCCCACGGCGCGGCCCGATGGCAGGCTGCCGGCAACGAACCCCGGGAGGGAAACGGACATGAACCGCCTTGCTCTCGCGGCCGCGCTGGCGGCTGCGCTCGTCCTGCCGGCCCAGGCGCAGGTGGCGCCGCTGCAGGTGAAGGAAATCGGCAGCCTGCACGTCGGCGGCCGCATCGCCACGCTGGAAGGCCTGCCGGAGAAGGAGATCACCTTCTCCCCCGGCGCGCCGCCGACGCGGCTGAACCCGAACGGCGAATTCCAGGTCGAGCAGATGTATGCCCAGTACATCAGGCTGGCCAATCCGCGCGCCCGCTGGCCGCTGCTGCTCTGGCACGGCGGCGGGCTGACCGGCGTGACCTGGGAAACGACTCCGGATGGCCGCCCGGGCTGGCAGATGTTCTTCCTCCGCGCCGGGCATGATGTCTGGGTCTCGGACGCCATGGAGCGCGGCCGCAGCGGCTGGGCCCGCTTCCCCGAGGTGCTGCCGGGCGAGCCGATCTTCCGCACCATGGGCGAGGGCTGGGGGCTGTTCCGGCTGGGCGAGCAGGCCGGCTGGAACCGCGACCCGGCGAAGCGCGTCGCCTTCCCCGACAGCCGCTTTCCCGTCCCCCACTGGGACCAGTTCATGAAGCAGGGGGTGCCGCGCTGGGCGACGACGGATCGGCAGATCCAGGCGGCCTATGATGCCTATGTGCAGGCCGCCTGCCCCTGCGTCGTCGTGGTGCACAGCCAGGGCGGCAATTTCGGCTTCACCGCCGCGCTGAACGCGCCGGACAAGGTCAAGGCACTGATCGCCGTCGAGCCCTCCGGCGCGCCGCCGCAGGCGGCCGATGCGGCGAAGCTGAAGGACGTGCCGCATTTGGTGGTCTGGGGCGACCATATGGCCGAGCACCCGTTCTGGAGCCGGGTGCGGGCCAACATCGAACGCTGGCAGGGCCAGATCCGCGCCGCCGGCGGCACCGCGGACACGCTGGACCTGCCCGCCGCCGGGCTGCGCGGCAATTCGCATATGCTGATGATGGACACGAACTCGGACGAGATCGCCGGCCGGGTGCAGGGCTGGATCGCGGCCAAGGGGCTGATGCGCTGAGGCCGGGGCCGGGGGCCGCCCCGCGCGGTTGCCCCTTCAGGCCCATGGACGTATAGGGCGCGGCAATTCGGAGACACCTGCCTTGGCAAGCATCGCCCCGAGCCCCGGCGCCCCCAACCCCGCCCTCGAGGCCCAGGCCGCCATCCTGGCGCGGCCGGCGACCGACGAACGGCGGATGGCGGATGCGATCCGGGCGCTGGCCATCGACGCGGTGGAAAAGGCCAAGTCCGGCCATCCCGGCATGCCGATGGGCATGGCGGATGTGGCGACCACGCTGTTCGCCAAGTACCTGAAATTCGACGCCGCCGACCCCCGCTGGGCCGATCGCGACCGCTTCGTGCTGTCGGCCGGCCATGGCTCGATGCTGCTCTATGCGCTGCTGCACCTGACCGGCCACGCCGGCATGGGCATCGAGGAATTGCAGCGCTTCCGCCAGCTGCATTCGCCGGCCGCCGGCCACCCGGAATACGGCGAGCATCCGGGCATCGAGACCACCACCGGCCCGCTCGGCCAGGGCATCGCCAATGCGGTCGGCATGGCGCTGGCGGAGCGCATCCTGGCCGCCCGCTTCGGCAAGTCGCTGGTCGACCACCGTACCTGGGTGATCTGCGGCGATGGCTGCCTGCAGGAGGGCATCAGCCATGAGGCCGCCAGCCTCGCCGGCCACCTGCAGCTGGAAAAGCTCTGCATCCTCTACGACGACAACAACATCACCATCGATGGCGACACCAGCCTCTCCTTCACCGACGACACGCTGAAGCGGTTCCAGGCCTATGGCTGGGCCACCCGCCGGGTCGATGGCCACGATGCCGCGCAGGTCGATGCGGCGCTGGCCTGGGCGACGCGGTCGCGCAAGCCGGTGCTGATCGCCTGCCGCACCATCATCGGCTACTCGGCGCCGACCAAGGCCGGCACCGCCGGCAGCCATGGCAGCCCGCTGGGCGAGAAGGAAGCGGCCGCGGCGAAAAGCGCCATGGGCTGGAACCACCCGCCCTTCGAGGTGCCGGAGGGCATCCGCGAGCGTTGGGAGGCCGCCGGCCGCCGCGGCAGCGCTACCCGCCGCGCCTGGCTGAAGCGCCTGGCCAAGCACCCGATGCAGGCGGAATTCGAGCGCGCCATGGCCGGCAAGCTGCCGGACGCCTGGCACGAGCCGCTGGCCGCGCTCCGCGCCTCGATCGCCGCGGACAGGCCGAAGCTGGCCACCCGCGTCTCCTCGCAGAAGGCGCTGGAAGCTTTGGTGCCGGCGGTGCCGGAGATGATCGGCGGCTCGGCCGACCTGACCGGGTCGAACAACACCAACGTCAAGGGCGTCCCCTCCGTCCTGCGGGGCAATTTCGCCGGGCGCTACATCCATTGGGGCGTGCGCGAGCACGGCATGGCCGCGGCCATGAACGGCATGGCGGTGCATGGCGGCATCATCCCCTATTCCGGCACCTTCCTGGTCTTTGCCGACTACATGCGGCCGGCGATCCGCCTGGCGGCGCTGATGCACCAGCGGGTCATCCATGTGCTGACCCACGACAGCATCGGCCTCGGCGAGGACGGCCCGACCCACCAGCCGGTGGAAACCCTCGCCGGCCTCCGCTGCATCCCCAACCTGGTGGTGTTCCGCCCCGGCGACGCGATGGAAACCGCGGAGTGCTGGGAGCTGGCGGTGAAGCGCGCCGATGGCCCCAGCGTGCTGGCGCTGTCGCGGCAGAACCTGGCGACCTTCCGCACCGATGCAGGGGAAAACCGCTGCGCCCGCGGCGGCTACGTGGCCGAGGAAGCCTCCGGCCCGCGCCGCGCCACCTTGATCGCCACCGGCTCCGAGGTCGGGCTGGCCATCACCGCCCGCGCCGCGCTGGAGGCCGAGGGCATCCCGACCGCCGTGGTCTCGCTGCCCTCGTGGGAGCTTTTTGCCGCGCAGGATGCCAGCTACCGCGACCAGGTGCTGGGCGATGCGTTGCGGGTGGGTGTGGAGGCGGCGGTCGGCTTCGGCTGGGATCGCTGGCTGGGGCCGGACGGCATCTTCATCGGCATGGGCGGCTTCGGCGCCTCGGCGCCGGCCGAGGATCTGTTCCGCCATTTCGGCATCACGCCGGAGGCGGTTGTCGCGGCGGTGAAGAAGCGCCTCGGCTGAATTTGCGTAATATCCTGCGACGGGAAGAGGGAAGACGACAATGGCCGTGAAGGTCGCCATCAACGGGTTCGGGCGCATCGGTCGCCTGGTGCTGCGCGCGATGATCGAGAGCAACCGCACCGATGTCGAGTGCGTGGCGATCAACGACCTCGGCAGCGTCGAGGCCAATGCCCACCTGTTCCGCTACGACAGCGTCCATGGCCGCTTCCCCGGCGAGGTCGCCGTCGACGGCAACAAGATCATCATCACCGCCAATGGCCGCACCTACGCGCCGATCACCGTCAGCGCCGAGCGCGACCCGACCAAGGTGCCCTTCCAGGGCGTCGACGTGGCGATGGAATGCACCGGCATCTTCACCAGCAAGGAGAAGGCCTCTGCGCTGATCACCGCCGGTGCCCGCAAGGTCGTCATCTCCGCCCCCGGCGACAACGCCGATGCGACGATCGTCTACGGCGTGAATGAGAAGACGCTGACCAAGGAGATGACCGTCATCTCCAATGCCTCCTGCACCACCAACTGCCTGGCGCCGGTGGCCAAGGTGCTGCACGACAATTTCGGCATCCTGCGCGGCTACATGGTCACCATC
>JBMOJU010000669.1:0-1718 GCA_049315625.1 Paracraurococcus sp. | reverse complement strand
TGGTGCCAGCCGGCGGAGTTCGACGTCGACCGCGGCCAGCAGCGCTGGCAGTTCATCGTTCACCGTCGGCCAGAGCCGCGGCAGCTCGACGCTGAAGTACTGGTGCGCCACGACGTCCCGCAGCCCGGCGAAGCCCCGCCAGTCGATCTCCCGATGGGCCGCCAGGACCTCCGGCGGCAGCTGCTTGATCGCCTCGCCGATCTCGGCCAGGGCGTTCTTGATGGCCCGGTAGGTTCGGCGGTCCGTCTCCGGCAGTGCACCGAAGGCCGCCTCGTCGAGGCCGGTGACAAAGGCCAGGATATCGGCGGCGGCCGTGCGGATGTCGGCGAGGCGGTCCGCCAGGTCACGCATCAGAAGGCCTGCACCGCCTCGCGCCGGGCACGGTCGAGCACCGGCTGGCGCAAAATGCCCCACTCGGCAAGGTCGACCGGGGCGCCGAGGAGGTCCGCCAGGTCGGCCCGCAGGCTGGCGAGGCCGGTCAGGGAGACGCGGGCGGCCGGGTCGAGCTCGGCGACCAGGTCGATGTCGCTGTCCAGCCGCGCCTCGCCGCGGGCGACAGAGCCGAAGACCCACAGGCCGGCGATGCCACGCTGGCGGAGATCCACCTCGTGCTCGCGCAGGCGGGCGAGGATCGCCGGGAGGGTAGGCGGCTTGCGGTCCTGCTCGGCGAGGAAGTGCTCGACGAGGCCGCCGACCAGGTCCTGCACGGTCTGGCCACGCGCCGCCGCGGCCGCCTTGACGCGGTTGCGGACGTCCGGCGGCAGCCGGACCGAGAGGAAAGCGGCGCGGTCCATCAGGCAATAGAAGCACAGGTGCACGTGTGCACACAATGATAGCCCCCGGCGCGTATGCCCCGGGGCCACCCCAACTCAGCCTTGCCTTGGCTGCTGGCCGGGGCCCAGGTCCAGCCGCCGCTGGCGAGTAGTCCAGGCGTATCTGGCGTCGCCCTCCAGCAGATGCAGATGGTCGGCAAGTCGGTTGCGTTCGAGCCAGGCGACCGTGGCCTCCAATTCCTCCAGGGACATCACCGCGCGACCCTTCCGCATCACCCGCTTCAGCGCGGCCGAATAGGTGTGGTGCTCACCCGCGCCGCGCGGGATGCGGAGCATGCTCTCGTCCTCGACCACCTGGGCGGCGACCATCTGGCCCACCTGCAGCCGCAATGCCCGCTCGCGCCGTGAGGGCAAGTCCAGAATGTCCGCCTGTTGGGTCGAGCGCTGTTCGGGCCGGGCGGCGGCGAAGTCTGGCCCGGGGGCCAGGCGCTCCCAGCGAAGAGCGGTGGCATTGGAGGCGAGCGGTACGATCGGGTCGGCGCGGTCCCGGCCGTCGTCGATCGGCAGCTCGCCCTGCCGGCGGGGCTTGCCGTCACGCGCCAGGGTCCCCTGCTCACGCTCGATCCGCTCCCGGAAGCGGCGGAACATCAGGTCGTCCGGGTGGAGCACCAGGGCGGACTGCTCCTGGTAGGGCCCGGCGGCCGGGTCCACTCGCGTGGCATGGGCGATCATCTGCTCCAGCCAGGCGCGCGAGCGGATGTGGGTTAGTGCGGCGCAGACCGCGACCGAAGGCGCGTCCAGCCCCTCATAGGCCATCGCGCAGGTGACCAGGATCGACGGCTCAGGCCGCAGGCGGAAGGCGGCCAGCGACGCGTGCGCGTCCCGTTCGTCCGAGGTCGCAATACGCACCGCATAGTCGGCCTGGGCTCGCGGCACCCAGGCCCG
>JBMOJU010000668.1:0-1719 GCA_049315625.1 Paracraurococcus sp. | reverse complement strand
CGGCGGAGGTGGAGCACCAGCTCGCAGCCTACGGACCGGTGCTGTCGGAATGCGATTGGCTCTCACCATGCGTCTACTACACGGTGGGCGACAAGCAAGCGTCGAAGATCGCGTCGTCGTACATCCGGCAGGCAACGCGTGCGTGGATCGCCGAGCGGACCGCCATGTGCGTGCGGTTCGCGGCCAAGCTTGGCCGCCCGGTTCCGGTGATCCCGTTCGCCTCGCCGCTATACATGCCTGGCGGCGGATCCCGGGCCTTCAGCGTCATTCCCGGCAACGTGCTGGAAGAGGACGCCCTCGTGCCGATGCTGAAGGGCGGCGCGGCTGGCTTCTGCATGTGGACCGGGGCAACCAACTTCATCGGCATCGCAACCGGCGCGCAGCCCGGCGACACGATGACGGAGGGCGGCGGCAAGTCCGGGCTGATCAAGACCTGGGCGGAAGACCTGAGCATTCGTCCGGCGGAACTCGAGGGCGAAGGCGGCCGTGAATTGCTGACCCGCATGATCTCCCAAGCACAGGTGTCGATGGCAAACGCCGCGCGCCGGCGCTGGAACGAGCCAGCCGGCACACCGGCCGCAAAGCCTGCCCCATAGCCTGCGACACTGAAGCGACGAACCATGGGACCACTGATCCTCCTGGCATTCACGGCATGGTGCGGATTCGCGCTGCGGTTCACGCCGCTGGCGCTGAACCTGCTCATGCTGTTCTTTCCGCTTGAGCAGGTGATCCAGTCGGCGTCGGATTTCTTCCGCAACTCGGCGACCGGCCTCCGCGCGGTGAACTACATCGTCGGTCTCGTCACTGCCATCAGCGTCGGCTTGGCGGTCGCGCGCGAACCGGACCGAATCGCGGGAACGCGGACCCCCGGCCAGGCCATGGTCTGGGCCCTGTATCTCTGGACCATCGCCAGCTGCGTGTGGTCGCCCGGCGCGGAGCTGGCGATCGATGCGCTGACGGGCGTTTGGCCGTATCTCATCCTCTTCCTGATCGTCGCACCGCTCCTGATCCGTGACCTCTCCGAGCTTGCCGCGGCATTTCGCTGGGGACTCGTTGCATGCGTCGCGATGTCACTCGTGATGCTGCTGAGTCCGGAATTCTCCCAGCGAGGGGGCCGCCTGGGCCTCTCCATCGATTCTTCGGCGCTGAGTGCGCGCTCGAATCCGCTCGCCATCGGCGAGCTCGGTGGACTGTGCATCCTGCTGGCGGCGCTGGCCGGCGGAGGCGGCCGCAATCCGGGGCTGACCATCCTGCGCCTGGCGGCGGTGGGCATGGGAACCACGCTCGCGGTGCTCTCAGGCAGCCGAGGCCAGCTGATCTTCGCCATCGCCGCGGTCGCGATCGGCATCCCCATCAGCCGCCCGCTCAAGAACACCCGGAACTACCTGCTGGCGATCGGCGGACTGGCCGTGGTCATTCCGCTGATCCTCTACGTCGCGAGCATCGTCGCGGAGGGTGGTTCGGCGGACATGGCCAAGCGCTGGGGCGCGGATTCGTCGGAATCGGGTTCCGCGGTTCGCGCCGCAAACGTGACGTTCCTGCTCGACAGCTTCATGCGGTCTCCCCTGAACTGGATCCCTGGACTCGGTTACTACGCCTTCGGAGCGACCAATCCATACGGAGAGCCCTACACGCACGTCCTGTTCGTCGACATGCTCTGCGAAGAGGGACTCGTGGGCGCCGCCCTGATGACCGGCATCCTCGTCACTTGCGCACGCT
>JBMOJU010000667.1:0-1719 GCA_049315625.1 Paracraurococcus sp. | reverse complement strand
CGCCTCCGCCGTATCCTCCGGCCGCGTGTTGAAGGCGATGGCGGCACCCGGCGCGGCGCGGTGCACCGCGTTCACCAGCGCCTCGAACAACGGCAGGCTTTTCGGCGGCAGCCGCACGCCGGCGCCGATCACCACGCAGTCGCAGGGCGCCGCCGCCAGCGCGGCTTCCAGCATCGGCACCGCCGTCGCATCCGGGCGGACCAGGCAGGCGGCGACGTCCCAGCCGCGCGCCCGCATCGCCGCCAGCGAGGCCTCGATCCCCGCCATGACCGTCCCGGCATCCAGCCTCGGCGGCAGCGCCGGGTCGCTGAAATCCACCGCATCCGGGTCGTAGCCGACCACCAGCACGCGCGTCATCGCCCCCCTCCCCCGTTCAGGCCGCGACGCCGTTGGCGCGCAGCAGCGCCTGCCCATCCGGGCCGCAGAGCCAGGCGATGAAGCGCGCCACGTCCGCACCCCGCGCGGTCGCCGCCATCGGCACCGCCAGGTAGACCAGGTCCCGCTGCAAGGCGGGCGGCAGCGGGCCGAGCACGCGGATGCCCGGCGCCGTCGCCAGCAGCGTCATCGTCCCCGCCACGATGTCGTCCCCCGTGCCGTCCAGGACGGGCGCGAAGATGTCCATCGGCGCGGTGCGGATCACCCGCGGCGCGACCGCCTCCGTGATCCCCAAGCTGTCCAGCGCCGCCGCGAAGGCCTCCCCCGAGGCGACGCGGTTGAAGACCATGCGGTCGGCCCCCAGCAGCGCGGCCCGCAGCGCCTCCGGCGTCGAGACGTCGTGCGCCTTCCCGTCCGGCCGGTTGCCGAGCCCGACCCCAACGCGGCCGATCACCGGGCCCGCGGCGGCGGCGACGGCGCCGGTGGCCGCCAGCGCCGCCATGAAATCCGGCTGGACGATGACCAGGTCGGCCGCCTCCCCGCCCTCGATCCGGGCGCGCACCGCGGGCGACGGATCGTAGCCCCCCGCCACCGCGATCCCCGTCTCCGCCGCGAAGGCGGCCATGGCGCGGTCCAGCGCCGGCTTCAGCGGGATGTCGGCCAGCAGGCGGAGGCTCATGCGCGGTGCTCCGCCTGGATGGGCAGGGTGTTGGCCGGGTTGGTGTCGTGCCGCGACAGCCGCTCGATCACCGTGCCCACCAGCGGCCGCAGCGCCGCCTCCAGCGCATCCGCCGCCGCCTTGCCATAGACCTCCGCCCCGCCGATCCGCAGCGCGATGGCCTGGGCGTGCTTCGCGCGCTTCGCCGGGTCGGCCAGCGCCGCCGCGGTCCAGCGGGCCAGCGGGTCCTCCGGCGCGGCCTCGGCCAGGTAGGCCTCGAAGGCGGCGAGCTGGCTGACCATCACGGCACCATGCGCGGCGAGGATCGGCGCCACCGCCCGCAGCGCCGGCGCCGCCGGCCCCTGCCGGGCGAAGGCCTCGGCCGTATCCTCCGACACATAGAGGCGGAGCTGGTGCTGCCATTCTGCGGTCATGCGGCGGGGTCCCCGGGCGGCGCCCCGCGAAGGTGGCGGCGCGCTGCCCACGACGCAACCGTGCAACCCGGCCGCGCAATGTGCCATGCTGCGCGCAACGGAACGCCAGGACCTGCCCGAGGGACGCCGCGATGCTCTTCCGCCAGCTCTTCGACAGCACCTCCTCCACCTACACCTACCTGCTCGCCAGCCGGCCGGGCGGGGAGGCGCTGATCATCGACCCGGTGCTGGACCGGGTGGACCGCTACCTCA
>JBMOJU010000666.1:0-1722 GCA_049315625.1 Paracraurococcus sp. | reverse complement strand
TCGTTGGCGGACCTGTTGGAATGCGTGCGCGGACGACGCGCCTCGCTTCGTCAATTCCTTATCGCTCGCCAATCGCATCCGCCGTACGCTCGCGATGCGTGCTGCGATTGCCGGTATGGCTTCCGCCTCGGCCGACGAACCCCCACTGATCCAAAGGCAAAAACGCAGCTTGCCCTGAATGGAATCCTCGGCGCCGACAAATCGACGCAAAAAATCCGACGCTCGATTATCACTTTGGCGCAGTTCCTCCGCGTCGTTGAACCCCATAAGAAGGTTTCCGCCGTCGGCCGGCTTGTTTCCGTTCACCATCGGATGGAGACCCGTCAGCGGGTGCGTCGCCGCCTCAACGTAGATGTCCTGGTATGGCACCAAGTAAGGGCAGATATTATCGACATCTCGGACATTACCTTGGGCGTCGTAAATCTTGGCCAATCCGCGCCTCGCGCCGAGCCCACCCGCCCGGTGGGCAGGGCCTGTCGGATTTCACCGACGCCTCGGCGCTCGGCGTCACCATCGCCGGCGCAGCCCTCGCGCATCGGCTGTACCACTTCCGCCTGGCCTTCTCCGGCTGGAGCCATGCCCAGGTGGTGCTGGGCGGCGAGAGCTTCACCGCCCTCGCCGAGGGGCTGCAGAACGCACTCTGGGGCCTCGGCGGCGCGCCCCGCGACCATCGCAGCGACAGCCTCTCGGCTGCCTTCCGCAACCTCGACCGCGAGGCCGCCGAGGACCAGACCCGCCGCTACGAGGCGCTGTGCGCCCATTACGGCATGCAGCCCAGCCGCAACAACCGCGGCGTCGCGCACGAGAACGGCGCGATCGAGGGGCCGCATGCCCACCTCAAGGACCGGCTCGCCCAGGCCCTGCTGCTGCGCGGCAGCCGCGACTTCGACGACCTCGCCGCCTGGCGCGGCCTCGTCGACACGGTGGTCGGCCGTGCCAACGCCGCCCGCCACCGGCTCGTCGAGATCGAGCGGGCGGCCCTCCTGCCGCTGCCGCCGCGGCGCACCACCGACCACGACGAGGCGCTGGTCCGCGTCACCAGCAGCAGCGGCTTCCTGTTGCGCCGGGTGGCCATGGACCCGGCAATGCATCAAGCCCGGGTACCTGCTGATGGATCCGAAGCAGGTGAGGAAATCCGTTGGCCTGACGTTCGACCGGATCAACGCAGCGCTCCAGGCCGCGAGGGTCGCCCGCCCCTTCATCGGAAAGGTTGAGGGCGCACGTCTCGGCGCCACGCCACCACCCTTGCCGGCGAGCGTGGCGCGCCTGTCGCTGAACGAGGTCACATCCTACGCTCTGGGCAACGAGGCCGAGACCGACCCGCACAATTTCGAGCAACGAGTCTTCCGTCGGTCGCTGCCTGTCCTCCACCTCGCGGTCGCGCTCGAGCAGGCACTCACGACGACCGAGGCTGCCACGGGAAAGCCGATGCGGCCTGAGGGCCTGATGCTCACGCGCGAGTTCCTGCCCTGGCTCGTCGCCCGTGCGACCGAGCTCGAGCCGGCGATCCTCGCCATCCGCGCGTTCACGGTGCCGCCGGAGCGCCTCTTGCAGGTCCGGCTCGCCGGGTAGGTTCATCGCCAGGCGTTGTCGCTGAACCTGACGGGCTGCCGCTGACCTGGGACCAACCCGCTCATGACAGCGGGTCTTCCCATTGGGTGCCGCCGTGGCGACCGGGTCGCCGAGGCCGAACCTGCAGCCGCGGCGCGCCTCCACCAGGCG
>JBMOJU010000665.1:0-1725 GCA_049315625.1 Paracraurococcus sp. | reverse complement strand
GCATTTCGCCGGCCATCACGTCGGACAGGCCGTGCACGCGCACGATGCCGTCGGTGACGGAGACGACGGTGCCCTGGTTCTTGATGTCCGCGCTGGCCTGCAGGCCCTCGATGCGGCTCTTGATCAGCTCGGAAATTTCTGCGGGATTCAGTTGCATGGAGTTCTCCTGTGGGGCTCGCTCAGGCGGTGAGCGCGACCTTCATCTGTTGCAGGCGCGCGGACACGGAGGTGTCGAGCACCTCGTCGCCGACCACCACCCGGATGCCGCCGATCAGCTCGGGCCTGACCTGCACGGAGGCGTTGAGCTTGCGGCCGAAGCGCTTCTCGAGACTGGACACGACCTCGGCGAGCTGCGAGGGCTCGATCGGGAAGGCGCTCTGCACGAGCGCATCGGACACGCCGCCGCGGGCATTGACCAGGGCGTGAAACTGCGCCGCGATCTCGGGCAGGGCCGCCAGGCGGCCGTTGTCCAGCACCGTGCGCAGCAGGTTGGCGCAGGTCGCCCCGAGCTTCACGCCCTGGCGGCCGAGCACGTCGCTGACGACCTCGAAGACGAGCGCGGCGTCCACCTTGGGGTTGTCGGCGAATTGCCGCAGCGAGGCGTCGGCCGCCACGCCGGCCAGCGCGGCGACTTCACCCGAAAGGGCCGAAGCCTGCGCGCCGGCAGCCTGAAAGAGCGCCTCCGCGTAGGGGCGGGCGATGGTGGCGATCTCGGCCATGTGGGTTCGCTCCCCGCGCTCAGAGCTCGGTCTTCAGCCGGCCCAGGAGCTCGGCGTGGACGGCGGGGTTGACTTCCTTGCGCAGGATCTGCTCGGCGCCCTTGACGGCCAGCGCGGCGACCTGGTCGCGCAGCGCCTCGCGCGCCTTGACCGACTCCTGCTCGGCCTCGGCGCGGGCCTGGGCGACGATCTTGGCACCCTCCTCGGAGGCGCGGGTCTTGGCTTCCTCGACCAGCTGCTGCGCCAGGCGCTCGGCGTCGGCCACGCGGCGCGCGGCGTCGTCGCGGGCGGCCGACAGCTGCTGCTCCACGCGCTGGTTGGCCGAGGCCAGGTCGGCCTTGGCCTTGTCGGCCGCGGACAGGCCTTCGGCGATCTTCTTGGCGCGCTCATCCAGGGCGGCCGTGATCGGCGGCCAGACGAAACGCATCGTGAACCAGACCAGGATCGCAAAGACGATCATCTGGATGATCAGGGTGGCGTTGATGCTCACTTCGGTAACCTCGTCAGGGAGAGCCCGGGGCTGCGCGGGCGCTTCAGCGCGCGCACGGCCCGACGAACCGGCAGCGAAGAATTACTTCGGCAGGTTGGCAATCTGGGCCAGGAACGGGTTGGCGGTGGCGAACCACAGCGCGATACCGGTGCCGATGATGAACGCCGCGTCGATCAGGCCGGCCAGCAGGAACATCTTGGTCTGCAGCTCGCCCATCAGTTCGGGCTGGCGCGCAGCCGACTCCAGGTACTTGCTGCCCATGATGCCGATGCCGATACAGGCGCCGATGGCACCCAGACCGATGATCAGGCCGGCGGCCAGGGCGACAAAGCTGATGACTTGCATGGAAAGCTCCTAGTTCAGGTGGGGTGGAGAGAAAGCAGGGAAAGCCGGATGTGCAGCGGGCCGAGGGGCCCTCAGTGCGCGTCGTGCGCCTGGCCGACGTACACGAGCGTGAGCATCATGAACACGAAGGCCTGCAGGGTGATGATCAGGATGTGGAAGATGGCCCACACG
>JBMOJU010000020.1:0-30524 GCA_049315625.1 Paracraurococcus sp. | reverse complement strand
CGTTTGAGCCGACTTCAACCCGCTTGAGCCGCCTAAACCCGAGGTGTCCAGAGGCCTTTCGGCCTTTGGCGGGGGGCCTGGGGGGCAGCGCCCCCCAGCCTTGCCACGCGCCCATCGCAGCGGCAGGTTGCGCCCAGGGGCCAAGGGAACGCGCAGCATGATCGAACGAAGGACCTTGCTGGCGGCGACCCTGGCCGCGCCCGCCCTGGCCCGCGCCCAGGCCGCCTGGCCGGACCGCACCGTCCGCCTCGTGGTTCCCTTCGGCGCCGGCGGGTCCTCCGACACGCTTGCCCGCACCGTCGCCAACGCCTTCGCCGCGCACGCGGGCGGCCAGACCATGGTGGTGGAGAACAGGGGCGGCGCCGGCGGCGCCATCGCTGGCCAGATGGTGGCCGCGGCGAAGCCGGACGGCTTCACGCTGATGCTGGCCGATCTCGGCGCCAATGCCATCGCCCGCGAATTGCAGCCGAGCGTCCCCTACGACCCCGCCACCGCCTTCACCCCGATCTGCCACCTGGTCAACCTGCCGCTGGCGCTGGTGGTGCCGGCCTCGCTGCCGGTCACCGACATGGCCGGCTTCATCGCCTATTCGCGCGCCCATCCGGACATGCCCTATGCGCATCCCGGCATCGGCTATTCCGGCCATCTGGCGCATGAGATGATGCTGCGCGACCTCGGCCTGCGGATGACCCCGGTGCCCTACCGCAGCGGGGCGGAGGTGGCGCGCAGCATGCTCTCGGCCGAGACGCTGTCCACCTTCATGACCGTCTCCACCGCGCTGCCCTTCATCCGGGAGGGCAAGGTGCGCGCGCTGGCGGTCTCCTCCCGCGGGCCGGTGGCGCTGCTGCCCGGCGTGCCGCCGCTGGCGGCCACCCTGCCGGGGTTCGAGGCGCTGGTCTGGAACGGCATCCTCGGCCCGGCCGGGATGGACCCGGGCGTGGTGGCCGCCGCCAACCGCATCTTCAACGCCATCATGGCGGAACCGGCCGTCGCCGCCAGCGTGCGGGACCGCCAGGCGGCCGAGGTGGTGGGCGGCACGCCGGAGCAATTCGGCAGTTTCATCCAGGCCGAGATCGCGCGCTGGACGCCGCTGATCCGTGGCCTTGGCCTGCGCGCGGAGTGAGCATGATGAGCGAGACGAAACCCCCGAGGGAGAACCCGGTCCCGGCCCGCCCTGCCTCCACCGTCCTGCTGGTGCGGGACGGCGCCGAGGGGCTGGAGGTCTTCATGGTTGTGCGCAACCGGCAGATCGAATTCGCCGGCGGCGCCCTGGTGTTCCCCGGCGGCCGGGTGGAGGCGGACGACCAGGCGCTGGGCGGGGCGGATCCGCTGGACGGCTTCCGCATCGCCGGCATCCGCGAGACCTTCGAGGAATGCGGCGTGCTGCTGGCCCGCCCGCGCGGGGAGGCCACGCTGGTGGACGCCACCCGCCTGCTCGGCATCGAGGCGCTGCACCGCGCCCGCGTGGCGAAGGGCGAGCAGCCGCTGAGCGCCATGCTGGCGGAGGAAGGGCTGGACCCCGCCATCGACGGGATGGTGCATTTCGCCCATTGGGTCACGCCGCCGTCCCGCAGCAAGCGGTTCGACACGCAATTCTTCCTCGCCGCCGCGCCGCCCGACCAGGTGGCGGTGCATGACGGGCACGAAAGCGAGGACAGCGTCTGGATCACCCCGGCGCAGGCGATCGCCGAGGCCAATGCCGGCCAGCGCCGCCTGGTCTTCCCGACGCGGAAGAACCTGGAGAAGCTGGGCCGCCACGCCACGGTGGCGGCGGCGCTGGCTGCCGCCCGCGCCGCGACCGTGGTGAGCGTGACGCCCGAGATGGTGCAGACCGAGTTGGGCTGGCGCCTCACCATCCCGGCGGAGGCCGATTACGGCGGCTCGGTCTTCGAGGTGCTGGACGCCCCGGCGATCTGACCGCCGGGCGTCAGGCGAAGACGTAATCCGCCTTGCCGAGCGGGGTGCTGGCGTTGGTGACGTTGATGGCGATCACCGGCGATTTGTAGGCGCCGTCGGTCACCGTGTAGTATTGCAGGGTACCGCCGCCGCCCTTGTAGTCGAGATGCGCCGCGGCGGAGAAGCCTTCAAACCGCAACAGGTCATGCTCCCCGCCACCGGGCAGGCTGCGGTGGAAGTCGATGATCTGGTCGTTGACCGCGATCGCGCCCTTGGTGAAGACGAAGGTATCGTCGCCCGCCCCGCCCATGACGCGGGAGGTGCCGGCGCCGAAGCGGAAGACATCGTCGCCGCCGCCGGCGGTGAAGTTGAGCGTGCCCGCACCGGCCTTCACCTCATCGCCGAAGGCGCTGCCCCAGACGACGTGGGTGAGCTTGGTCGAGAAGGCGGTGGCGTCGAGCTGGACGCCGGCCCGCGCCTTGCCGAAATCATACAGGTCGCTGGCGCCATCGGGCCGCAGCGAATAGCTCCCGCCGGTGGCCGCGACGTCGCCCGGGCCACGGATGGTCCGGTCGACCGGCGGCGGCGGGGTCAGGCCGTACTGCCAGACGTGCACGTAATCCACCAGCATATGCCCGGTGGGCAGGCTGGGATCGTACTTGCCGGGCCAGCTGCCGGTATCGCCGACGGCCAGGTTCAGCAGCAGGTACATCGGCTTGTGCATGTCGGCGGGCGTCGCCGCCTCGGCCACCTGGTTGCCATCGACGTACCAGCGGATGCGGTCCGCCTGCCAGTCGAGGCCGAAGGTGTGGAAGCCGGTGGACAGGTCCGGCAGCAGGCTGACCGCCTTGGTGGTGGTCGGGCCGGTGGTGGTGTGCAGGCTGAAGTACGCGGTGGTGGGGTCGTGGCCCAGCACCTCGAAGATATCGATCTCGGGCGGCCAGCTGCCATCCGTCGGCAGCAGCCAGAAGGAGGGCCAGAAGCCCTGGCCGGCCGGCAGCTGCGCCTTCACCTCGAAGAAGCCGTATTGCTGGGCGAAGGACTGCGCCGTGGTCAGCGCCCCGGAATTGTACGCCAGCTTCAGCGGATTGCTGCCCGGCGCGGCGGTGATGTCGAGCACGCCGGCCTTGATGCTGAACGGGTTCACCCCGACCGAGGCGTCGGAGTAGTATTCGGCCTCCTTGTTGGTCGGCAGGGTGCGGAGCTGGTCGCTGATCTTGTAGGTGGTCTTCCAGGTGGTGCCGCTGCCGCTGGCCGAGGCGCTGAGGCTGTTGAACTCGTCGCTGAAGGTCATCCGCATGCCGGGGTGCGACGGATCGGCCGGCAGCTGGAAATCCTGCGCCGACAGCGTCGCGGCCTGGGTGTTGCGCAGCACCAGACTCTCGCCGCCGCCGAGGTTGAGCACCGCATCGGCGCCGGCCTGGCGGAGCGCCGCCTTCACCGCGGCGAAACCGTAGTATCCGTAGTCCTGCAGCAGCACCTTGTCGCTGCCGGCCTGGAAATCGGTGATGACGTCGCTGCCATTGCCGCGGCGGAGAATGAAGGTGTCCGCCCCGCCGCCGCCGGTCAGCACGTCGTTGCCGGCGCCGCCATCGATGGTCTGCGCCCCGTCGCCGCCCCAGATGATGTTGTCGAGCGCGTTGCCGCGGCCGGAAATGCCGCTCCACATGAGCTGCAGGTTCTCGACAAAGTCGGGCAGGATCAGCGCCGCCGCGTAGGATTGCAGCGTGTCGATGCCGCCGCCCGCGGTCTCGATGATCTTCGTGCTGGTGTTCCAGACGCAGTAGGTATCGTCGCCGGCGCCGCCGGCGAGCGTCGCCTGCACCGGGGAGGACAGGAAATCGGCGCCGCCGGTGCCGGACAGGCTGGCCCCGGGCTTCGAGGTGCTGAACCAGGCGTTCGGGGCGGCAGAGGTCTTCAGCGGGACAGAGAGGGCGTTGAGCGCGGGCAAGACCGGTTACTCCATCTGAAGAAATCGCTGCCCGCGACCGGTTTTGTGAACGCCGCGGAGCCGGGAACAGGGCCACGTCCCGGCCGGGAGGATGGGTGGGGCCGGTTAAAGCCGTGGAAATACTGTGTGCCAGGAAGTGAAATTCGTACCAAAGTTGAGATTGCGTGATCCCGCCCAAAGCCGTCGCGAGCCCCACGCCGAACCAGGCTGAACGGCCCTTCGGCCCGGTGGGGGCTTGCCCCCGGCGCGCCCTCCAGGGCATGAACCGCGGCCCTTCCGGAGCCCCGCCCTTGGCCTCGCCTGCCGCCGGCACGATCCCATGACGCGCGTCGTCCGCCTTGCCGCCGGCAGCGTGGCGATTTCCGCGCTCGTGCTCGCGCTGAAGCTCGGTGCCTGGTGGGTGACCGGCAGCGTCGCCCTGCTGGCGGATGCGCTGGAAAGCGTCGTGAATGTCGCCGCTGCCGGCGCGGCGCTGGTCGCGGTGCAGTATTCCGCCCTGCCGGCGGACGCCAACCACCCCTATGGCCACACCAAGGCCGAGTATTTTTCCGCCGTGCTGGAAGGCGCGCTGATCATCGTCGCCGCGCTGGCCATCCTGCACGAATCCTGGGGTGCCTTCCTCGCGCCGCGCGCCCCGGACCAGCCGGCGATGGGCCTGCTGATCTCCTCCGCCGCCACCGCCGTGAACCTCGGCTGGGCGACGCTGCTGCGGCGGGAGGGAAGGCGCGCCCGGTCGCCCGCCCTGCTGGCCGATGCGCGGCACCTCATGGCCGATGTGGTCACCTCGCTCGGCGTGCTGGTCGGCGTCGGCGCGGTGGCGGCGAGCGGCATCCTCTGGATCGACCCGCTGATCGCGGCGCTGACGGCGGTGAACATCCTCTGGTCCGGCTGGCACCTGATGCGCGAATCGGTCGGCGGCCTGATGGATGAGGCGGTGGAGCCCGACCTGCTGGCCCGCATCCGCGGCGCCGTCTCGGCCAGCGCTGCGGGGGCGATCGAGGCGCATGACCTGCGCACCCGGCATGCCGGGCGGCTGACCTTCATCGAATTCCATCTGGTGGTGCCCGGCAGCCTCAGCGTCGACGCCGCGCATGTGATCTGCGACCGGATCGAGGCGGCGCTGAAGGCGGAGATCGAGGGCGCCACCATCACCATCCATGTCGAGCCCGAGGGCAAGGCCAAGCACCACGGCGTGCTGGTGCTGTGACCAGCCTGGCGCACCGGTCCGGCCTGCTGCCGGTGGTGCGGGACAGGCCCGCTGGGTCGCGCACCGCGGCGGGCCTGCGGCCCCTGGCCGCCCTGATCTCCACCCTGCTGCATGCCGGGGCGCTGGCCGGCGCGCTGCTGTGGCTGCAGCGCGCGCCACGGCCGGAAGCGGCGCCGGAGGTCGGCGTGCAGGTGGTCTGGGACCAGCCGGAGGAGGGGGCCGACGCGGCGTCCCAGCCCGCGCAGGCGCCGGCCGCGCCACCGACGGTGGAGGCGCCGCCCACGCCCGAGGCACCGCCGCCGCCGCCCCAGGCCACCGCTGCCGCCGCCACCCCGCCGCCGATGCCGCCGCCGCCGCTGCCGCGCGCGGCTGCGCCGCCGCCGGAGCTCGCCCCGCCGGCGCCGCTGCCGCAGGCCGTGCCACCGGCGGAGCCGGCGCCGAGCCTGGCCGTGGCCCTGCCGCCGCCGCCGCCGCAGGCGGTGCCGCCGGTCACCCTGCCGCCGCCGCCCGTGCCGGCGGCCGAGGCCGAGCCGGAGACCGCCGAGGCGCTGCCGCTGCCGCCGCCCCTGCCGGCCCCGCCCGCGCCGGCGCCATCCCGGCCGGCGCCGGTCCGCCAGGCCCAGCAAGCGCCCGCCGCGCCGGCGGCCACCAGCCCCGGGGCGGCGGCGCAGCCGGAGATCCTCGGCGGGGCGCGCGCCACCGGCCAGGTGGTGACCGCCCCCGGCCTGCTGGACGGCGTCCGCAACCCGGAACCGGACTACCCGCTGGCCAGCCGCCAGCGCGGTGAGCGCGGGGTGGTCGGCGTGGTGCTGCGCCTTTCGGAGGCCGGTGCGGTGCTGGGCGTGGAGGTGGTGCAGAGCTCGGGCTACCCGGCCCTGGATGAGTCGGCGCGGCGGGCGGTGCTGCGCTGGCGCTTCAAGCCGGCGACACGGGATGGCGTGCCGGTCCCTGGCACCATCCGCACGGCGATCCATTTCAACCTGGACAGATAAGGCTTCGCTTGATGGTCAGGCTCGACGTCATCACCACCCGCGGCGGCGACCAGGGGGAGACCTCGCTCGGCGACGGGACCCGGGTGCGCAAGGATGCGCTGCGCGTCGAGGCGATGGGCGCGGTGGACGAGGCCAATGCGGCGATCGGGCTGCTGCGGGTGCAGACGGCCACGATGCCTGAGGCGGATGCGATGCTGGCGCGCATCCAGAATGATTTGTTCGACCTCGGCGCCGATCTCTGCGTGCCGGGCGAAGCGGCGGGGCGGCTGCGGGTGACGCTGGCGCAATGCCTGCGGCTGGAACAGGAACTCGCGGCGATGAACGCCGCGCTGCCGCCGTTGCGCAGCTTCGTCTTGCCCGGCGGCACGCCGGCCGCGGCCGCGGCGCACCTGGCGCGTACCCTGGCGCGCCGGGCGGAACGCAGCGTGGTGGCCCTGGCCGCGGCGGAGGCGCTGAACCCGGAGGCGGTGCGCTACCTCAACCGGCTGTCGGACCATCTCTTCGTGCTGTCGCGCCGGCTGAACGGCAACGGCGCGGCCGACGTGGTGTGGGTGCCGGGCGCGACGCGGTGAATGGGCCTGTACCGGTCTCGGCGCCGCCGGTATGTAGCGCGGCATGACCGCCCCGTCCCCCGACCTGATCTTCGATATCGGCCTGCACCATGGGCAGGACACGGAATTCTACCTGCGGAAGGGCTTCCGCGTGGTGGCGCTGGAGGCGCGGCCGGGGTTCTGCGTCGCCGTCTCCGCCCGCTTCGCCGCCGAGGTCAGGGCGGGGCAGTTGACCGTGGTGCCGGCGGCGCTGTTCCCGCGCGGCTGCGAGACCATCTCCTTCTGGGTCAACCAGGTGAAGGATGACTGGAACAGCGTCTACCGCGACTTCGCCGCCAAGGGCGGCCACGACGTGACCGAGATCACGGTGCCGACGGTGACGCTGAGCGAGTTGTTCGACCGCCACGGCGTGCCGCGCTACCTGAAATGCGACATCGAGGGCATGGACGAGGAATGCGCCCGCCAGTTGCTGGTGGACGGGCGGCGGCCGGATTTCGTCTCGATGGAGGCGTCGTCCTTCGACATCTTCGCCTACCTGCGGGCCTGCGGATACGACAAGGCGCAGCTGGTGAACCAGGCATTCCACTGGGCCTCCCCGCCGCCCGAGCCGGCGCGCGAGGGTATCCACGCCGCGGTGCAGTTCACCGGCCACCACAGCGGGTTGTTCGGGCGGGAACTGGACCCGGCGCGGTGGACGGATTTCACCGAGATCACCGAGCGTTGGTTCGATTTCATGCGCCAGTCGCGGCGGGATTCGCTGCTGGCGCATGGCTGGCTGGACGTCCATGCGGCGCGGTCGGAGGCGCTGGCGTAGGGTTCAGCCCCGCGCCGCGCCGGCCAGGATGACCCCGGCGCCGGCGAGGCAGAGCGCCGCGCCGGCCAGGTCCCAGCCGGTCGGCGCCTGCCGCTCCACCAGCCACAGCCAGGCCAGCGAGGCGGCGATATAGACCCCGCCATAGGCGGCGAAGGCGCGGCCGGCGGCATCCGCCTCCACCCAGGTGAGCGCCCAGGCGAAAAGGCCGAGGCAGGCCGCGCCGGGCAGCAGCCAGAGCGCGCTGGCGCCCTGGCGCAGCACGGCCCAGGCGGCGAAGCAGCCGGCGATCTCGGCGAGGGCGGCGAGGGCGTAGGTGAGGACGGTGGGCATGAGGCGGCGAGGGTAGCGCGGCGCGGTGGGCCGGGGCAGGGCGTCGCCGGTGGCGGCACCCGCGGGCCCCGCGGGCAACGACACCCCCAACACCGGCCGCCTCCGCGGCGCGCGGCACCCCCACCCCGCAAGGCGGGGGAGGGGGAAAGCGGCGGCTACAGGGTGAACCGCGTGCCGACCAGCAGGCTCCGCCCCGGCGTGACGAAGCCGTTCACCGGCTCCCACCGGCTGTTGCCCAGGTTGCGGCCTTCGAGGAACAGCGAGACCTGCTCCATCGCCTGCCAGCTCGCCGTCAGGTTCACCACCGTCCCCGCCGGGTTGCTGCGGGCATAGGCGTAGGAACCGCCGTCATTGGCGTAGCTGGCGAAGGCGGCCTCGGGGCTGCGGCCGGTGAAGAGCAGGGTCGGCGCCAGCACCACCCGGGCCATCGGCACGATGCGGGCGGTCAGGCTCACCACGGTCTCCGGCCGGCGCGGCAGGCGCTTGTCGGTCTCCGCGTCGAAGGCCTCGGTGATGGTCCAGGCCGCGGTGGTCTCCAGCCAGGGCGCCGGCCGCAGGGTCAGGCCCAGCTCCGCGCCATGGATCTCGGCGCGGTTGATGTTGGCATAGGTGCTGCCCGTCGGGCCGAAGACGTTGACGATCTGGTCGCGCACCCGGCTCTGGAAGAAGGTCCAGCTCGCGGTGGCGAAGCGCCGGTTGCCGAAGCCGGGGAGGTCGGTATCGCTGCCGACCTCCCAGCCGAAGCTGCGTTCCGGCTTCAGGTCAGGATTGCCGGTCGAGACCTGGAAGCCGTCGAAGATGCCGATGCCGAAGCGCTCGAACAGCGACGGCGCGCGGAAGGCGGTGCCGGCCGCCAGGCGGATGCGGGTGTTCACCTCCGGCACCGCCAGCGCGGCGCCGAGCTTCCAGGTGGTCTCGCCGGTCACGCCGGTCAGGCTGTCGTGCCTGAGGCCACCCGAGAGGTCGAGCCGTTCCAGCAGCCGGTACTGCACCGAGGCCCAGCCGGCGGTGCTGTGCTGCTGCGCCTTGAGGCTGCTGGTGAAGTCGCCGAAATCGGAGGGGAAGGCCTGGCGGTTGCGCGCCTCCTCCAGCGCATGGGTCACGCCGAAGCCGAGCGCGCCGTCGGTGAGGGGCCCGGCCTCCGGCAGCCGCAGCGTGTTGCCCCAATCGACGCCGGTGCGGGTGCCGCGGAAGCTCGACTGCTCCCGCGTGAAGGCGTCGAACTGGTCGGGCAGGTTGCTGTAGCTGCGCCGCTGCTCGGCCTGGAAGACGCGCAACCCGGTGGTCCAGGCGCCGTCCAGCAGGCGCGTTTCGCCGCGCAGCTGGCCGGCCCAGCGGCGGTCCTGGCCGCTGTAGTTCGGATCGTCCTGCGGGACGTTGTCGAGGCCGAATTTGTTCTCCCGCCAGCGCAGCGTGCCTTCGATCCGCGTCCCTTCCAGCGGCGTCCAGCCCAGCCGTGTGGTGGCATTGGCGCCGCGGAAGCCGTCGCGTTCCGGGATGTTGGCCTGGAGGCGCGGGGCAAGGGCGTTGAAGCCGCGCGTCGACTGGGAGAAGCCGGAGGCCAGGTAGTCGAAGGCGCCGACCGTGCCGGTGGCGCCGAGCCCGCCGCGCAGGGTGTTCTGCGAGCCGCCGGCGAGCTCCCCATAGGGCTGGAAGGCCTTGTCCGGCGGGGCGCGACGGGTGATCAGGTTGACCACGCCGCCGATCGCGGACGACCCATAGAGCGAGGAGAGCGGGCCGCGCACCACCTCGATCCGCTCGACATCGAACAGCAGGTCCTGGCCGAAATCGAAGCCGCCGGCCGGGGCGGTGACGTCGTTGGCGGGGACGCCGTCGATCAGCACCAGGACATTGGCGCTGCCGGTGCCGCGCAGGAAGGCGGAGGTGAGCTGGCCCGGGCCGCCCTGCGGCGCGATGCGCAGCCCGGGCACCGCGGTCAGCGCCTCGGCAAGCGTATGGTAGCCGCGCTCCTCGATCTCCTGCCGGGTGATGATGGTGGCGGCGGCCGGGACGCGTTCCTGCGGCGTCGGGATGCGGGCGGCGGTGACGATGGTGTCCGGGATGGCGGTGGGGGGTGTGGTCTGGGCATGGGCATGGCCGGACAGCGCGGCGAGGCCGCCTGCCAGGGCCAGGGTGATGCGTCGCATGGTGGGTTCCCCCTGCGGCGTTGACGAACGAGCCCCGGCCGGTTGCCCGGCCGGAACGACGGGCGTCGTTCCCGCAGACGGAGGCGCCCCGCGGTGGCGGGAGGCCTGTGATCCGGTGCGCCGGTGCACCTCGCCCGGCACGCGCGAGACAACTCTGCGCCGGCCGGTCTCCTGGCTCACGGTGGGGGAGCCCGGGGGCTCCCGTGGTCCTGCCGCCTTCTCGCCCCCGGGGGAGCAATGGCGCATGGCAGGGCCTCACCGCCTACAGTTGCGAGGGCAGCCGCGGCCTGGCCGGGGGCGGAGCCCCGGCGTCGCGCGTTCCCGTTTCAGCCCTTGCGGGCCACCGGCGCATGAAAACAGCCTAGCAGGTCGCGTCAGGCTTGGGCAGAGGGTGTCAGGCGGCCCGGACAGCCCGTCGCGTCAGGTCACGCGACGGCAGGGTCAGAACACCCAGGTGAAGGCCTTGACGCCGAGCCAGCAGACCACGGCGAGCACGCCGGTGGCGAAGATGCAACCGGCGATGGTCAGGCCGATGCCCCAGCCCATGGTGCGGTTGTCGTGCTCCACCAGGCCGAGCGCCATGACGATGTTGCCGAAGGCCGGCGGGCCGTTGGTGCCGGGGCCGGGCAGGATCAGCATCAGCGCCACATAGGCGGTGAGCCAGCCGAACATCTTGTCCCCCATGGGGGAGATGAAGGCGCCCGGGCGCGGCTTCACGAAACGCTCGATCTTGCGCAGCCATTTGGAGGAGGCGCCGGCCAGCCGCAGCAGGTCGTCGCGCTTGATGCTCTGGCGGGCGATGAAGGCGGGCAGCTTCGGCTCCCGCCGGCCGAGGCCCATCTGCACGCCGAGGATCAGCACCGGGGTGCCGAAGACCGAGGCCATGCCGGGCAGCAGGGAGGGCAGCAGCAGCAGGAGGATCAGCAGGCCGAAGGCGCGGTCGCCAAAGGCCGTGGCCATGTCGCCAAGCGAGATGCGCTCGCCCGGAAAGCGTGCCGCGACCTCCGCGACGATGCGGGAGATCGGCGCGCCGGGGCCTTCATGCGGTGCCGCATCCTGCCCCGGTGTCGGGGCGACCGCCCGCAGCGGCACGTCGAGATTGCCATCCATTCCCGGTCTCAGACCCTTCGTCCCAGTGCCGCGCCCGACTGGTCGGAGGCGCGGCTGTCGCGTCATCCGGCCCTTCTTTGCGGGTTCGTCATGACATGGTCATAGTAGGCGAACGCTTCAATTCATACACTGGGAAACTTTACTGCGCCTCGCCAGCCGGGGCGGGGGCCGCCCCGGCTGCGCGGGATCAGCTGCCGGTGAAGGCCGGCTTGCGCTTTTCCATGAAGGCGCGGCGGCCTTCGCGGTAGTCGTTGCTGTCGAAGCAGGCGGCCATGGCGGTGCGGATCTTGTCCATGTCGCGGTCGGCGCGGTCGGCGCAGACCGCCTTCACCGTCGCCTTGTTGGTCTTCAGCGACAGCGGGGCGTTGCCGGCCAAGGTCGCGGTCAGCTTCGCCACCGTTTCCTCCAGCTGGTCGACCGGGACCACCTTGTTCACCAGCCCGACGCGCTCGGCCTCCTTCGCGTCGAAGCGCTCACCGGTCATCAGGATCATGTGGGCATGCGCCGGGCCGACCAGGTCGACCAGGGCGCGCACCATGTCGAAGCCATAGGCGATGGAGAGCTTCGCTGCCGGGATGCCGAACTGGCTGTCGTCGGAGGCGATGCGGATGTCGGTGGACATGGCGATGCCCAAGCCCCCGCCCATGCAGAAGCCGCGGATCTGCGCGATCACCGGCTTCTGGTAATTCGCCAGCTTGACGCGGCCGGCGCTGGTGATGCGGTCGTATTCCTGCTGCGCATCGGCGTTGCTGCGCACCTTCTCGAACTGCGAGATGTCGGCGCCCGAGACGAAGGCCTTGTCGCCGGCGCCCTGGAGGACGACGCAGCGCACGCTGGCATCCTCGGCAAACAGGTCGAGCGCGGCGCCCATCCCTTCCCACATGTTGACCGACATGGCGTTGCGCTTTTCCGGCTGGTTGAACACCACCCGGCCGACGCCGTCCTGGATGCTGGCGAGGATCTTCCCGTCCGCGAATTCGATGTTGCTCATGCCCCGCCCAAAGCTCCCGTCGCCTTCAGTTCCGCGATTTCCGTCGCGGTCAGCCCGGCTTCCGCCAGGATTTCGTCGTTGTGCTCGCCGAGCGCCGGGATGTCCCGGTAGAAGCCGGTCTCGACGCCCTCGATGTTCACCGGCTGGGCGACGACCTTGATGTCGCCGCGGCTGCGGTGCCGCATCGGCATCGCCATCTCCAGGTGCTGGACCTGCGGGTCCTCGAAGACTTCCTTGATGTTGTTCACCGGGCCGCAGGGGATGCCGGCTTCCTCGAGCTTGTCGATCCAGTATTCCGAGGAATGCTGGCTGGTCACCGCGGCGATGACCTCGTTGATCCGCTTGCGGTCCTTCGACCGGCCGCCATTGGTCTTCCAATCCTCGACCTCCAGCCATTCCTCATGGCCGGCGGCCTTGCAGAAATTGGTCCAGAGCTTGGGCGAGGAGGCGGCGATGTTGATCGGCTTGTCGGTGGTCGGGAAGACGCCCATCGGGATGTTGACGGGGTGGTCGTTGCCGGCCTGGCCGGCCACTTCCCCATCCATCAGGAAGCGGCTGGCCTGGAAGTCCAGCATGAAGACCTGGGCTTCCAGCAGCGAGGTATGGACGTAGCCGCCCTTGCCCGTGCGCTCCCGGTCATAGAGCTTCATCATGATCCCCATGGCCAGCAAATTGCCGGCGGTGAGGTCGTTGATCGGGATGCCGACGCGCATCGGGCCGCGGCCCGGCTCGCCGGTGATGGTCATGAGGCCACCCATGCCCTGGGCGATCTGGTCGACGCCGCCGCGCTTGCTGTAGGGCCCGGTCTGGCCGAAGCCGGAGATCGAGGCGTAGATCAGCCGCGGGTTGATCTCCTTCAGGTCGTCATAGGCGATCTTGAGCCGATGCTTGACCTGCATCCGCATGTTCTCGACCAGGATGTCGCAGGTCGCCGCCAGTTTCAGGAAGGCGGCCAGGCCGGCCGGGTTCTTCAGGTCGATCGACAGGCCGCGCTTGTTGCGGTGCAGGTTGACCTGATCGAAGCCGTCCCGGGCGCCGCCGAGGCCATCGCCCTGCCCGGGCGGCTCGACCCGGATGATGTCGGCGCCCCAATCGGCCAAATGGCGGACGCAGGTGGGGCCGGCGCGGGCGAGGGTGAGGTCCAGGACGCGGAGGCCGGCCAGCGGCAGCTTCGTCTCCTGCATCAGCTTAGGGTCGATCGGGCTTTCGGGCATCGGTTCCTCCCCGGATGAGCAACAGGTTAGGGCGGGTCGGGCGGGGTGGCCAGATGGGGCGGTCGGCCGCCCATGCGGTGGCGCCGCGGTCACGGCGGGATGGCGGGCAGCGGTCGACGTCCCGGCAACTCTCCCGTGGGTTGATAGACAGCTTAATGATTCACGTTATCGTGTCGGGATGCGTATCCTTCTCGCCAGTTTGGTGGCGCTCGCCGCGGGCTGCAACGGCGCGCCCGCCCTGGCGCAGAGTCCCGCGCCCGGCACCGGCCTGTCGGCCCGGGTGCAATTGCTCGGCAACCTGTCGATGGATCAGACCAGCCAGCGCGGGCTTGCCCTGGCCTTGCCCGGCGCCGATTCGCCGCGCCTGTGGTTCAAGACGACATACGACACCCTCTCCGCCCGTCTCCCCGCGGTGACCGGCACGGGGGCCGTCCCGAACGTGCATATGGACCTCTCGCAGACCCTGTTCGGCGCCGAATTGCGGCGCGGGGCATGGCTCGTGGGGCTCGCCGGTGCCGCCGCCGCAGCGCGCGGGCAACAGGATGCCATCACCTTCGGGCAGGCCATTGCCGGTGCCGCCGGTCCGTATTCGAACGCGAAAAGCATCCGCTACGATATCGACCCGCGACGCATCGAGACCGAAGCCTATGCCATCTCGCCCTACGTGGCGTTCGCCGCCACGAAGCGGGCGATCCTGACCGGCGCCATCGGCTACACGCGGCGCGACTTTCGCCTGCGGCCCGGCAGCCAGACCATCACCGTGACCCAGGAGTTTGGCCCGGGGTGGCAGGCGCTGGGGTTGCCGGCCAGCAAGAGCAGCACGATGCGCTATGCGGGCCTTGGTACCGCCACCACGGATGGCACCGTCTCCACCGACATCGCGGCCAACCTGGTCGTCCCGATCGGCGAGACGGGGGTCATCCTCGCTGGCCGGCTTGGGTATCGCCATGCGTCGACCTGGGCGACGCCCTTCACCGGCACCGCGACGGGGGTCCAGACCACCTATCTCGGCGCCCAGGCCTTCTATCGCCACGGCCGATTCACGCCCTTCGCCCGGGTCCAGTGGGAGTACAGCAATCCGACGACCGGCACGGCGCAAGATGCGGCGAAATACCCGCGCGACGCGGTCTACCTGACGGCCGGCGTCGACTACCGGATGACCGAGAGCATCGCCGGCGGCCTCAGCGTCATGACGCAGGAGGCCAACCCGTCCATCACCCGCCGCCAGGTGGCGCTGAACCTGCGGTACAATTTTTAGCGGCGCGATGGCTTGCGGCGGCATCGCCGAACAGCCTGAATCGCGCCCCAGGACAATGCCTGCCGCGGGTGGCGGGTGGCGGGTGGCGGGCGCGACGCCGAACGCGTCCCGCCCCGGCGGCGCCTTACAGCCGCTCCCACAGATAGCTCTCCGCCTCCAGCCGGCCATGCTCGGCCGCCTGGAAATCCCCGCGCGAGACGATCCCGACCAGCCGGTGCCCATCCACCACCGGGATGTGCCGGAAGCCGCCGTCGCGCATCAGCCGCAGCGCCTCGATCGCCTGGGTCTGCGGCGGCATGCTGGCCGGATCGGCGGTCATCGCCTCGTGCAGCGGCGTCGTATGCGGGTCGCGGCCTTCCGCCACGATCCGGTTGATGGCGTCGCGCCCGGTGAAGATGCCGAGCAGCCGGCCCTGCGGGTCGGTCACCAGGATCGCGCCGATGCGGTGCTGCCGCATCTCGCGGCAGGCATGCTGCACGCTGGCCTCGGGCGGCAGGGTGATCGGGTGCCGCCGGGTGATGATCTCCTGCATCGGACGGGTGTGCATGGCGCCCCTACCTTTGTGATGCTTATGTGACGACCGGTGCCAGGATCGGCGTCGCCGTCCTGCCCGGCCTTGATCCGTCGCAAGGCCGCCGCTGGCAGCCCGCGACGTGGACATCACAGACCGGCCATGTCATCTGACCGCCCCCTGGGCAGCCTGGACGTCCGCCGTCGGCCTGCCCCGCGCCAGCGCAGATGGAACCCGCCATGCCGACCTTCTCCCGGGACTTCCGACCCGACGCCGCGCCGGCCGACGAGGTCATCGGCCTGCCGCGCGACCTGCTGGACACGCCGATCGTGGACCACCGGCACGCCGTGCTGGCGGCGGAAGCGGGTGTGCAGGACCTCGTCATGACCGACGACATGCCGGTCCCGGCACCGTCGCTGCGGGAGGGCTATTACGGCGAGCGGCACCACGAATGGTGGCTCTCCGGCCTGCTGGATGCGCGCAAGGTCGAGGCTGCGCTCGGCCCGCGCGAGGCCGTGCGTCACCTCGACTTCGGCGGCTGCTCCGGCCGGGTCGCCCGCCACCTTGCCCGGTTGCCGGGCTGGGAATGCTGGCTCTGCGACATCCAGGACCGCTATGTCGATTGGCTGGAGACGCATGCCACCAGGCCGATCCGCGCCGTCACCACCAGCACGCAGCCGCACCTGCCCTGGGCGGACGGTACCTTCGACGTGATCACGGCCTTCTCCGTATTCACCCATATCGACACCTTCGAGATCGCCTGGCTGCTCGAACTCCGCCGGGTGCTGAAGCCGGGCGGCCTGCTCTACCTGACGGTCCATGACGAGGTCATCTGGGAGGCGCTGAAGACCAATGATTGGCTGCGCGGCCAGTTCGCCGGCACCATGTTCGGCCCCTTCCTCGATGCGGCGCTGGCGGCGCCCCAGCGGGACCGGCTGGTGATGGTCGATGCCGACGCCCCGGCCTTCACGCTGAACGTCTTCTTCACCCGCGACTACCTTCGCCGCCGCTGGGGCCGGTTCTTCCGGTCCGTCGAGTTCCTCAGCGGCGGCCACTACCCGCAGAGCGTGGTGCTGCTGCGGCCCTGAGCGGCGGCCTCAGGCCGCCAGGTCGAGGATCTCCAGCACCTCCGCCGGCCCGGCGATCGGCCGCGGGTTGCGCGGCACCCAGGGCGTCTGCATCGCCGCCGCGGCGATCCGCGGGAAGGCCTCGCGGCCGATCTGCACCGCCGAGAGGCTGCGCGGCATCCCGAGCCCGCTGATGAAGGCGTCCAACAGGTCGCCCGCCGCCGCCCCCGGCGCGCCCATCGCCGCCGCCACCAGCGCCTGCCGCCCGGCGGCGTCGGCACTGGCGTTCCAGCGCATCACCGCCGGCAGCATGATGCAGGAGGTATGGCCGTGCGGCACGCCGAACACGGCGCCCAGCACGTAGCCGATCCCGTGGCTCGCGCCCATCGGCACCCCGGTCGCCAGCGGCGCCATGGAGAGCCACGACCCCAGCTGGCAATCCATCCGCGCGTCGAGGTCGCCGGGATCGGCCTTCACCCGTTTCATGCCCTCCACCAGCAGGGACAGCCCGCGCAGCGCCTGCGCATCGGCGAAGGGATGCGCCGCGGCCGAGCAGATGCCCTCGACGCAATGGTCGACGGCGCGGATGCCGGTCGAGAGGAACAGCCATTCCGGCGTGTGCAGGGTCAGCGCCGGGTCCAGCACCACGGCGGCCGGGATGATGCGCGGATGGCGCAGCATCTCCTTCGCCTTGGTCGCCTCGTTCGTCACGCCGGCGATGGCGCTGAACTCCCCGGCCGAGAGCGTGGTCGGCACGGCGATCTGCCGCACCACGGGCGGCGACCCGGCCGGCCGGTCGCGCAGCGCATCGATGCCGGCGGCGTCGGTGACGCCGTTGGCGAGGCAGAGCTGCACCGCCTTCGCGGCATCGGTGATGGAGCCGCCGCCGATGGTCACTATCAGGTCGGCCCTGGCGTCCCGCGCCATCGCCGTCGCCGCCAGCACCGCCGCGCGGGGGGTATGCGCCGGCATGCGGTCGAACACCGCGGCGACCTTGTTGCCGAGCGCCGCCTGTATGCGGGCAATCGCGTCGGTCTCCCGCCGCAGGGTGCCGCTGACCATCAGGAAGATTCGCTCGGCGCCGGCCTGCTCCGCCAGCTCGGCGACCGCCTCGGCGGCCGGGCGGCCGAAGACCACCTCCTCCATCGCGCTGAAGACCACGCGGCCCTGTTTGGTCATGGCGTTTTCCTCCGGTTTTGCCGAAACCATACCCTGGATCGGCGCCGCGTCACTCCGGCTGGAAATTCGCCAGCCGCAGCAGCCCGGCATTGCGCTCGACGTCGCGGGCGATGAAGGCGGCGAAGGCGTCCGGGGTCTCCGCCACCGGGGCGATGCCCATGTCGGTCAGCCGCGCCACCACCGCCGGCTCCCGCATGCCGTCCTGCAGCGCCGCGTTGACCCGGCCGAGGATCTCCGCCGGCAGGCCGCGCGGGCCCCAGAGTCCCCACCAGGAGAAGAACTCCCAGCCCGGCAGGCCGGCCTCCGGCGCGCTCGGCACCTCGGGCGCGGCCGGGCTGCGCGCCGCCTGGCTGATCGCCAGCGCCCGCACCCGGCCGCCGCGCAGCTGCGGCACCATCGCCAGCACCGGGTCGACCATGAGCTGGATGTTGCCCGCCACCAGGTCCTGCACCGCCGGCGCGGTGCCGCGGTAGCTGGCGATCGGGATGTCGAGGCCGGTGAGCCGGTTGAACTCCACCGTCGCCAGATGCCCCGCGGCACCGAGCGAGGAGGTGGCGAAGGTCCAGGCGCGCGGGTCGGCCTTCACTGCCGCCACCAGCTGGGTGATGTCGGTCGGCGGCAAGGCCGGGTTGGTCACCAGCAGCAGCGGCCCCTGCCCGGTGCGGGCGATGGGCACCAGCTCGGCCAGCGGGTCGTAGCCCGGGCTCCGCATCACCCAGCGCGCCATCACCTGGATCGAAGCGCTGGCGCAGAATGTGTAGCCATCCGGTGCCGCCTGGGCGACGGCGATGCCGCCGACCGCGCCGTTGCCGCCCGGCCGGTTCTCGACGACGACCGGCTGGCCGAGCCTCTCCTGCAGCCGCTGCGCGGCGATGCGGGCCATGCCGTCGGTGCTGCCGCCCGGGGTGAAGGGGACGATCAGCCGGATCGAGCGGCTGGGCCAGGCCCCCTGCGCCCGCACCGCAGGCGCGGCCAGTCCAAGCCCCGCCGCCGCACCCATCGCCAAGGCATCCCGTCGCCGCATCGTCCCGGCCCCTCTTCATGTAAACCCGTTGCAATCTGGTGTGGGGGAGGCCGGAGCGAAATGGCCGCCGCCACCTGTGCCGCGCGGGTGCGGGATCCATTGCGGCGGGGGCGCGGCGAACGCTGAATCCCGCGACCCGGCAGGGGCCGGCGCAGGCTGCATGCGCGCAAGTGGACGCAGCATGCTCTAAGCAGGGGCGGATGGACCCCGTCGACCTCGCCCTCTGCCTCGCCGTCGATGTCTCGGCCAGCGTCGATTACGACGAATTCGGCCTGATGATCGGCGGCTATGCCGCGGCCTTCCGCGATGCCGGCATCGCCGCCGCCTGCGCCGGCGGGCCGCGCGGGGCCGTCGCGGTGGCCATGCTGTTCTGGTCCGGCGCCTGGCCTTCGATGAATCCCCCGTCAGGTGGGCCGGAGGTCGCGCTACCCTGGACGCGGGTGGATGGCGCGCCCGCGGCGGCGGCGCTGGCGGACGCGATCGACAACGCCCCGCGCCTGCCGCTGCCGGGCGCCACCGCGCTGGGGGAGGGGATGGCGGCCGGCCTGGCTTTGCTGGCGCGCTGCCCGGCACCGGCGACCCGGCTGGTGCTGGATGTCTCGGGCGACGGCCGGCACAACCAGGGCCGGCTGCCTGGACCGGTGCGCGACATCGGCGTCGCCGCCGGCGTGACCCTCAACGGCCTCGCGGTGCTGAACGAGGAGCCGGACCTGCTGGAGCACTACCGGGCGGAGGTGATCGGCGGCCCCGGCAGCTTCGCCATGGACTGCCCGGACTACACCGCCTTCGCCACGGCGATCCGGGAAAAGCTGGCGCGGGAGATCGGCGCCCTTCTCCTGTCCGGCACGGATCGGCTATCCCCCTTGGCGTCGTGACAGGTGCTGCTTCATGTTGCTGTTGATTCCAGGCCCGGTGCAGACCCGCCCCGAGACCCGTGCCGCGATGGCCCGGGACATCGCCCCCTGGGACAATGATTTCCGCCCGGTCTATGCCGGCATCCGCCAGCGGGTGCTGGAGATCGCCGGCGGGCGGCAGGGCGAGCACGCCACCCTGCCGCTGCAGGGCGGCGGCCACTTCGTCATGGAGGCCGCCATCCGCAGCTTCGTCCCCCTTGGCGGCAAGCTGCTGATCCCGCAGAACGGCGCCTATGCCGACCGCGCGGTGCGGCTGGCGACCGAGGCCGGGCGGCAGGTGGTGGCGCTGCCGGTGCCGGATACCCGCCCCGTCTCGCCTGAGGAGATCGGCGCCGCGCTGGCCGCCGACCCGGCGATCGGCCATGTGGTGATGATCCACAACGAGACCGGCAGCGGCGTGGTCAACGACCCTGCCGTGATCGGCCCAGTGGTGCGGGCGGCCGGGCGGCGGCTGATCCTGGATTCCGTTTCCGCCTTCGGCGCGCTGCCGATCGCGCTGGCCGACCACCCTGAGGTGGACGCCCTGGTCTTCACCAGCGGCAAGTGCCTGGAAGGCATGCCGGGCATGGGCTTCGCGGTGGCGCGGGTCGAGAGCCTGCTGGCGGCGCCCGCCGGCCAGGCCGGCTCCTGGTGCTTCGACCTGGCGGATATCTACGCCCAGGCCCTGCGGGCCGGCTGGGGCAGCATCCGCTTCACCCCGGCGGTGCAGGTGATCGGCGCCTTCGCCGTGGCGCTGGACCTGTTCGATGCCGAGGGTGGCCGGGCGGCGCGGCTGGCGCGCTACCGGGAGAATGCGCGGGTGCTGTACCAGGGCGTGCAGGGGCTGGGCCTGACGCCCTACCTCGACTGGTCGCAGCAGGGGCCGGTGATCGTCACCGTGCACCAGCCGGCCGACCCGGCCTTCGCCTTGCAGCCCTTCGTCGATGCGCTGAAGCGGCGCGGCGTGCTGATCAGCAATTTCCACAACACCAAGGCACCGACCTTCCGGGTGGGCTGCATCGGCGCCCTCACGCCGGACGACATGCGCGGCGCGGTGGCGGCGATCGGCGGGGCGCTGGAGGAGTTGGGCGTGGCGCAGCGCAAGGCGGCCTGAGGCGCAACGCCCCGCCCGGTGTCGCGGACGGGGCGCCGCCCGATCAGAACCGGTAGCGGACGCTGGCGCCGATCACCCAGGGGTCGAGGTTGGCGCGCGCCGTGACGGCCGCCGAGTTCACGCTGACATCCGGCCGCAGCAGAATCTTCTTGGCGTCGACGTTCAGCAGCCAGTTCGGCGCCAGCTCGTAATCCAGCCCGACCACCGCGGCGAAGGCCGGGGTGCTGTCGATCCGCACCCGGCTGACCGGCGGCGTCTTGCTGCCGCTGTAGCCGTAGAAGAACGTGTAGTTCAGCCCGAGGCCGGCATAGGGGCTGAAGCGCGACTCCGGGAGCGGATGGATCTGCAGGGTCAGGGTCGGCGGCAGCACCCAGACGCTGCCGAGCTTGACGTCGCCGAGCGCCGAGCCCTTGACGCTGACATCGTGCTGCGTCGTCGCCGCGATCAGGTTCAGCGCCACCTGGGGCACGAAGAAGTAGGTGAAGTCGAGCTGCGCGGTGCCGCTGTTGCTCGCTTCCGGCTTGCCGCCGATGCTGGTGTTGCCGCCATTGGCCGGCAGCACCGCGAGGCCGCCGAGGCCGACGACGAAATCGCCCGCCTTCTTGCCGCGCGGCGCGTCCTGCGCGGCGGCGCCGGTGGCAACCATGGCGGCGAGTGCGGCGGCACCGGCCAGCGATCCGAAGGTCTTGCGCATGTCTCTCGATCCGTTGCGGGCGGCGGGGCCGCCATGGATCGGGATAGGCGCCCGTCGACCGCATGGCCTTGATGCGGATCAAGTTACGAATGAAACCAAATCCGGGCGCCACCACGCCGTGGCCGAAATGCCACGGCTGGCGCGGTTACCCCTTGTGCTTCTTCGCCGCCGCCGCCCCGGTGCGCTGGCCCGACTCCGCCAGCGCCGCCAACCGGCCCGGCAGCACCGACCGGATCTCCGGCCGCTGCGCCTTTGCCTGCTTCCAATGCTTCTTGTCCTTCCGGGTCATCCCGCAGCCGAGGCACCAGCCGGTGGCCTCGTCGTAGCGGCAGACATCGATGCAGGGGCTTGCCATGCCCCTCCAAACCCGCCCCGGCCGCCCGGGTTGCCGCTGCGGCTTGCCGCGGCGGGGGCGGGGGGGCGATAAACAGGAAACCCCGCCGGGAGGAAGACGATGGCTACCGACCTCGAGATCGCGCGTGCCGCGACCCTGCTGCCGATCGCCGAGATCGCCGCGCGCGCCGGCATCCCCGACGCCGCCCTGGTGCCCTTCGGCCGCTACAAGGCGAAGCTCGATTTCGGCTTCCTGCGCGACCAGGCCGCGAAGCCGCGCGGCAAGCTGGTGCTGGTCACCGGCATCAGCCCGACCGCGGCCGGCGAGGGCAAGACCACCACCACCATCGGCCTCGGTGACGCGCTGAACGCGCTGGGCACCAGGGCCATGATCTGCCTGCGGGAGCCCTCGCTCGGCCCCTGCTTCGGCGTGAAGGGCGGGGCAACCGGCGGCGGTCGCGCCCAGGTGGCGCCGATGGAGGACATCAACCTCCATTTCACCGGCGACTTCCACGCGATCACCGCGGCGAACAACCTGCTCAGCGCGATGATCGACAACCATTTGTACTGGGGCAACGGCCTCGGCCTCGATGCGCGGCGGATCACCTGGCGGCGCGCCATGGACATGAACGACCGCAACCTGCGCAACATGGTGGTCGGCCTCGGCGGCGCCTCGCAGGGCATGCCGCGGGAGGATGGCTTCGACATCACGGTGGCGAGCGAGGTGATGGCGATCTTCTGCCTGGCGCGCGACCTGCACGACCTGCAGGAGCGCCTGGGGAAGATCATCGTCGGCCAGACCCGCGACGGCACCAGCATCACCGCACGCGACATCAAGGCGGATGGCGCCATGGCGGCGCTGCTGCGCGACGCGCTGCAGCCCAACCTGGTGCAGACGCTGGAGGGATCGCCGGCCCTGGTGCATGGCGGCCCCTTCGCCAACATCGCGCATGGCTGCAACAGCGTCATGGCGACGACGCTCGGCCTTTCCCTGGCCGACGTGGTGGTGACCGAGGCGGGCTTCGGCGCCGATCTCGGCGCCGAGAAATTCCTCGACATCAAGTGCCCGAGCGCCGGGCTCTCGCCCGACCTCGGCGTGGTGGTGGCGACGGTGCGCGCGCTGAAGATGCATGGCGGCGTGGCGAAGTCGGCGCTGGGTGCGGAGGATGTCGCGGCGGTCGAGCGCGGCGTGGTGAACCTGGTGCGGCACGTCGAGAACCTGCGGAAATTCGGCCTGCCCGTGGTGGTGGCGCTGAACAAATTCACCACCGACAGCGCCGCCGAGATCGCCGCCGTGCAGCACGCCATGGCCCGGATCGGCGCCGAGGCCTTCCTCTGCACCCATTGGGGGGAGGGCGCGGCGGGTGCGGCCGAGCTCGGGCGCGCGGTGCAGCGGCTGCTGGCGGAGGGCCACGCGAAGTACCGCCCGCTCTATCAGCCGGAGCTGCCGCTGGCCGAGAAGCTGCGCACCATCGCGCGGGAGATCTACCACGCGTCCGAGGTGCAGATCCCGCCCGCGGTCGCGGCGCGGCTGAAGCGGTTCGAGGATATGGGCTTCGGCCATGTGCCGGTCTGCGTGGCGAAGACGCAGTACAGCTTCAGCGCCGATCCGACGAAGCTCGGCGCGCCGGAAGGCCATGTGCTGCCGGTGCGCGAGGTGCGGCTCTCGGCCGGCGCCGGCTTCGTCGTCGCGGTGTGTGGCGACATCATGACCATGCCGGGCCTGCCGCGGCAGCCGGCGGCGGAGGGAATCGGCCTCGACGCCGATGGGCGGATCGACGGGCTGTTCTGACGCCGCGCCGCGTCATCCATCACGCGATCCGGGATGGCGCGCTGCAGGTGTTCCGTATGTCGCAGATGGCGCATTGCCGGGTCTGCGCATGATCCGCCACCGTATCGCGCCACGGTTCCGCGCCGCGCTGTGTCATCGGTGCACGGCAGCACAGCACTCATCGCCGATCCATGAATGCCGCACGCAAGCGTGCGGCGCAGCACGAGGGTCACACGCAAGGGTGTGCCGCCCCGCGCGCACCCGCCGCCGCCCTTCGGATAGTGTCGCCACCGACGAGATCGCCGTGCGGAAGGGGGCTACCGGGTTCGAATGCGAGAGGACAGGGCGCCCGGGGCGGACGCCTTCGCGACCGCCGTAGCTGCGGAGATTCCGCGGCTGCGACGATTCGCGCGCGTGCTGGTGAAGCACGGCGATGCCGCCGACGACCTTGTGCAGGAGACCTTGGTGCGCGCCATCGGCGCGCGCGACCAGTTCCAGGAAGGGACGAATCTCCGCGCCTGGCTCTTCACCATACTGCGCCACGCGCGCGCCGCAGCCGTGCGGCGCGCCGCGCGCAGCCCCTTCCTGTCGCCCGAGACGATGCCGGAGGCGGCGATCTCCGGCGGGCAGGAGGAACGCCAGGCGATGCGCGACGTCATCGTCGCCTTCCGCCGCCTGCCGCCCATCCACCGGGAGGCACTGTGGGTCGTCGTGGTGGAAGGCCTCGACTACAGCGAGGCGGCGAAGGTGCTGGGCGTGCCGGCCGGCACGCTGCGGTCGCGCCTGTCGCGGGCCCGCGAAGCGCTCCGCCGCGGCGTCGGGCTGGAACCCCGTGCGGGCGGCGGGGGCGAGAACAGCTAGTCCGCGGGGCCTTCCGGGACGACGCCCAGCAGGCGCAGGAAACGGTCCGGTACCGGCTCGGCCAGCACCCCGGCATGCAACTGCGCGAGGTGGCTGCGCAGCCAGGCGTCGAACCCCGACGTCTCGACCACCGGGGCCGGCGGCAGCGTCACGGTCTGGGGGGCAAGGTCCTGCATGGGAACCCCAATGCCCGCCCGCGGGAGCGGTTCCACATCCGCCGGAACTGCGCCCGGCACCGCCTTCGGCTTGGGGTCGGACATGCGGCGCAATATGCTCCCGACGTGGCCAGAAAGGCCTGCAATACACGCCAGGGTAGATAAACCAAGGCTTGTAATCAAGCACGCAGTTGTGACCGATCGGCGGAACGCTCGGCCCTTGTTTTGCCGCGCTGCCGAAAACCAGCGGCCCGATTGCGCCGGCGCTGCCCGGCTGCGATGACTGCGCCATGCCCCCCGAGGATCCCAATACGCTGCTGCAGGACGGCGCCGCGCGCCACGCGGCCGGCGACCTGGCCGCGGCCGAGCGGCTCTACCGCCAGGTCCTGAAGCGCGCGCCGGCCGAGCCGAACGCCCACAACCTGCTGGCCGTGCTGGCGCGGCAGCGCGGCGACGTTCCGGGCGCGCTGCGGCACAGCGAACGCGCCCTCGCGGTGGCACCCGAGGAGCCGGTCTTCCTGGCCAATCGCGGCGCCGCCCTGGCGGAGGCGGGGCGGCTGGCGGAGGCGGTGGCGGCGCTGCGGGCAGCCCTCGCCCGCCGGCCGGCGGACCCGGTGACGCTGCGCAACCTGGGCCAGGCGCTTTGTGCGCTCGGTGATGCCACCGCCGCGCTGGCACCGCTGCAGGCCGCCGCGGCGCTGCTGCCGGAGGCCCCCGAGCCGCTGCTCGCCCTGGCACATGCAAGGCGGGAGGCAGGCGATGCCGCCGGCGCCGCGGCAGCCGCGGCCGATGCGCTGGCCCGCGCCGGGGCGGCGCCGGCGCTGGCCGGCCAGGCCCGCTTCCTGCTGGCGGCGCTGGGCGCGGCGCCGGCGCCGGACCGGGCGCCGGCGGCCTATGTGCGCGACCTGTTCGACCAATTCGCCCCGCGCTTCGACGCCGAACTCACCGGGCGGCTGGAGTACCGGACGCCGGCGCTGCTGGCGGCGCTGCTGGAAGGGGCGGGCATCGCCCCGGCGCGGCGGCTGCGGGTGCTGGATCTCGGCTGCGGCACGGGGCTGTCGGGCGTCGCGCTGGCGCCCTTCGCGCGCCGGCTGGAAGGGCTCGACCTCTCGCCGCGGATGCTGGCGGAGGCGCGGAAGCGCGGCCTCTACGACGCGCTGCACGCGGCCGATTTGCTGGAATGGCTGCCCGGCCGCGTCGCCGGTTTCGATCTCGTCGCGGCGGCCGACGTGCTGAACTACCTGGGTGACCTGGCGCCAGCCCTGGCGGCGATCGCCGGGGCTTTGGTGCAGGGCGGGGTCGCAGCGTTTTCGGTCGAGGCGGGGGCGGGGGCGCCCTTCGCGCTCGGCGCAGCGATGCGCTACCGCCACGACCCGGCGCATGTCGCCGCCCTCGCCGTGGCGGCGGGGCTGGAGACGGTGGCGCGGCAGGACGCGGCGCTGCGGCAGGAGAAGGGCGCGCCGGTGGACGGCGCACTGTTCGTCCTCCGCCGGGTTGGGTAGCGGCTACTCGGCCGCCACCCGCGGCACCTCGCCGGGCACCGCACCCTGCAGCGCCGGCATGACTTCGCGCGCGAAGATCTCGATGTTCTTCAGGGTCAGCGCATGCGGCAGCGTGCCGAAATGCAGCCCGGCCATGACGATGTTGAAGCCGCCGCGCCGCTGGTATTCGGCCAGCTGTTCGATCACCGTCTGCGGGCTGCCGCAGATGAAGGTGCCCTGTTCCAGCATCTGCTCCATCGTCCGGTAGCCGCCGGTGATGGTCTTGCGGCTGTTGATCAGCCCCTTCATCGAGGCCATCGAGGTATAGCCCGGCGGCAGCAGGTATTCCTGCGGCATGCGGAGAAACTTGTTGGCGAAGGCCTCGACATGCGGCTTCGCCTCCTCCCGCGCCTGGGCATCGGTCTCGGCGACGTAGATCTTGATCGACCAGCCGAGCTGGTCGGGCGTCGATTCGTAGCCCTGGCGGTTGGCTTCCTCGCGGTAGCTCTGCATCGTCTTGAACAGCGTCGCCGCGGGTGCCGCGGTCTGCAGATAGACGTAGCGGCGCGCGGGATCGGCGGCGAACTCGATGGTCTCGCGCGAGCCCTGGGAAGGGATCCAGACCGGCGGGTGCGGCTGCTGGTAGACCCGCGGCCAGAGGTTCACATGCGGGAAGTGGTAGTACTTGCCCTCCCAAGGGAAGGGGCCGGGCCGGGTCCAGGCGGCCATGATTAGGTCATGCGCCTCGTGGAAGCGGTCATGGCTCTCGGTCGGGTTCACCGCCAGTGAATGATATTCGGCGCCGATGCCGCGCACGAAGCCGGTGATCAGCCGACCGCGGGTGATGTTGTCCAGCACCGCGAATTCCTCGGCGACGGACAAGGGGTTGGACAGCACCGGCAAGGCGCGGCCGAGCACCGCGATCTTCGTCGTGTCGGGGATACGCCGCGCCAGCATGCCGGCGAAGACGTTGGGGCAGGGCATGATGCCATAGGCGTTCTGGTGGTGTTCGTTGACGCCGACGCCTTCGAAGCCGAGTTCGGCGGCGTATTCGAGCTCATCCAGATAGCGGTGGTACAGGTCGGCGCCCTTGGCCGGGTCGTAGTAGCTGTTCGGCAACGTCACCCAGGACGACGGATGCAGGATGTCATAGTCGGGGTCGAGGTCGGCATAGGGCATCAGGTGGAAGAAGAAGAACCTCACCGATCAATCCTCCCGATAAAATCCTGCACGAGGTCGCAGAAGGTGGCCGGCGCTTCGCCGGGCACGACATGGCCGATGCCGGGCAGCACCACCGCCTCGGCGCCGGGGATCAGCCCGGCCCAGTGTTCGGCATAGACCGCCGGCAGGTAGCGGTCCTCGCCGCCCCACAGGATCAGCGTGGGCACGTCGATCCGGTGCAGCCACTTGTGCAGGTGTGGGTCGTGCCAGCGCGGTGCCCAGGCGAGGCGCGCGGTGGCGAAGCGGTTCTTCAGGCGACGGTCCAACTCGGCCTCGTCCGGCACCACGGCCAGCATGGCATCGGCCAGCGCCTGGTCGTGGAACAGTGCGCGCGTCGCCTGCTCCTCGGTCCAGAGGAAGGTGTCGGGCCGCGGCACGCCCTTCATGTGCAGCCCGGCTGGCCCGACCAAGGTCAGGCTGGCCAGCCGTTCGGTGCTGCGGACCGCGGCCTCGGCGGCCACCCAGCCGCCGAGCGAGGCGCCGACCAGGTGCACCCCGCGCAGGTCGAGCGCCTTCAGCAGGTCGAGGACGAAGAAGCCGACATCGTGGATGTTGTCGAACCAGCCGGGCGTGTCGCTGCGGCCGAAGCCGGGCAGCTCGGGCGCGATCACGTCGAAGCGCTCCGCCAGCCGGGCCAGCGCCGGCGTCCAGCGCCCGCCGCCGCCGGCGCCGTGCAGCCAGAGCAGTGGCGCGCCCGCGCCGCCGCGCTGCACCAGCGTGCGGCAGCCGGCGATGGTGATGAAATCCTCGGTCATGCCGGCCGGATCCCCGTCTCGGCGATCACCGCCTGCCATGTCGCGCGCTCGCTCGCCAGCATCGCTGCCAGCGCCTCGGCCGGACCGCCCACCGGCTCGAACCCCAGCCCGCGCAGCCGGGCGGCGAAATCCGTCGCCGCGACCACCTGCCGCACCGCGCGTTCCAGCACCGCGGCGATCGCCGGCGGCGTGCCGAGCGGCAGGAACATCGCCTGCCAGGGCGCCGGCTCGAACCCCGCGAAGCCGAGTTCCCCGAAGGTCGGGACCTGGCCGATCACGCCCAGCCGCTGCCGGCCGCTGACGGCGAGGGCATGCACCATGCCGTCGCGGATCGGCTGCATGCCGCTGGCGGAATCGACGATGGCGCAGCGGATGTGGTCGGCCACCAGGTCCCGGATGATGCCTGGCGTATTGCTGTAGTGGACGATGTCGTTGGTCAGCCCGGCGCGCTTGATCAGCAGCGCGGCGTTTATGTGGCTGGCGGTGCCATGGCCGTAATCGGCGATGGTGAAGCGCTCCGGCGCCGCCCGGACCAGCGCGAGGAACTCCGCCAGCGTGCGGGCCGGCACCTGCGGCGGCACGATCAGCACCGTCGCCGCCTGGTGCAGCTGGGAGACCGGCATGAACTGCCGCACGTCGTAGGTCAGGGTCGGGTCGACCAGCGGCGCCAGCAGGATGGAGGAGATGCTGCACATCAGCGTCTGCCCATCCGGCTTCGCCCGCGCCGCGGCCATGATGCCGACCGCGCCGACGCCCTGGTTCTGGTTGTCGACGACCACGTTCTGGCCGAGCAATTCGGCCAGCTTCGCCGCCAGCGCCCGGGCGATGACGTCGGCGCCGCTGCCGGGGCCGGAGGGCACGATCATCCGCACCGGCCGGTCCGGCCGCCATTCGGGCTGCGCCGCCGCGCCATGCGCCAGCAGCCCGCCCCCCATGGCGCCGAGCACCGCCCGTCGCCGCACGCCATCCTGCATCGCTCCCCTCCCCGGGGTGGTCTTGCCGCGAGTAGAGCAGCGCATCGCCGCCTCCGCCAGTGGCCGCTCAGGCTTCCTCGGGCGGCCGCAGCCCGCGCAGCAGGCCGTTGATCATGCGGTCCTTGTCCTGGATGCGTCCCGCCAGCAGCTGCCCGAGCAGCCGATGGAACCAGATGCCGAGGTCGGGGCTCTCCCGCTCCAGCCGCGCCAGGCCGGCCCGGTCCATGCGCCGCAGCCGGCATGCGGTTTGGGTGGTCACGGTCGCGGTGCGCGGCGTGCCGAGCAGGAAGCCGAGCTCGCCGATCAGCACGCCGGGACCGTCGACCCGAAGCTCGATCGCATGCCCGCCGGGCAGCCGGATGCCGATGGTGACCAGCCCCGCCTCCAGCAGCACCACGTCGTCCGAGGCCTCATCCTGCACCATCAGCACGGTGCCGGGCGGCGCTTCCTCGACCGGCAGGGCGGCGAGGAAGCGGGCGGCATCCGCCGCGCCCATCAGGCCCGCCAGGCGGGTGGCGAAGGCGGGCGGCGGCGCGCGCGGCGGCAGGGCAGCCAGCGCGTCCTCCTCCATCCACTCGATCCCGTCCTGCAGCCGCGACAGCAGGCGCACGGAGGGGTCGGTCGCCAAGGGGCCAAGGTTGCGCAGGGTGGCCGCGGACAGGCCGGAGAGCACCAGCGTCACCCGCTGCGCCGGGGCGACGCGGAGCATCCGGGTGAAGGCCATGCCGGCCGAGCTGTCGAGGCCGACGACCTCCTGGAAATCCAGCAGCAGGTGCGTCCGCTGCTCCGGCCCGGCCAGCTCCGCCCGCACCAATTCCAGCAGACGGTTGGCGGTGCCGAAGAACAGGAAGCCCTGCAGGTGCATCACCAGCCGCGCCGTGCCGGTGGCCCGCAGCGCCTCGCTGTCCTCGGCCGGGCGGGCGCGGTTGCCCTCGGCGGCGGTGCCGTCGTAGCGCGCCCGCAGCGGGGAGGCGCGGCCATAGACCGCGATGAAATGGCCGCAGGACAGCAGCAGCCCGGCCAGCAGGCCGAGCAGCGAGCCGAAGCCGATGGTGACCCCGGCCACCGCCAGCACCAGCAGCGGCAGGTCCGGCAGGTGGCGGGCGAGGGCCGGCCAATCGACCTTCGCCAGCATCGCCGGGGTCCAGGGCAGCGGCCAGGCGAGCGGGCCCGGCGCCTGCGGCAGCCAGCCCCCGGCGTGCTGTGCCGCCATGCCGGCGCCGAGGAGGGCGGCCAGGCCATGGTGCAGCAGCAGGCCGCCGAGGATCAGTGCGGGCAGCACCAGCGCGCCGCGCAGCCGGCCGACCGCAAGGTAGAGCGCCAGGCCGCCGCCCAGCGCGGCGAGCAATTGCGGCAGCTTTTCGGTGGCGAAGAGGCCGGCGAGTCCTGCGGCATCGGTCGCCACCCGGGCGCCGCCGACCAGCAGGAACCAGCCGGAGGCGGCGAGGAAGCCGGAGATGACCGGCAGCGGCACGTAGCGCACCAGCCGCCCGGCACGGGCCACGCCGAGGCCGCCGAGCACGAGGCCAGTGGCGAGGCTCGCCAGCGCGATGGCCATCAGCACCGTCGCGGCCAGCACCGCCGGGTCGCCGGCATCCGCCACCTGCCAGGCCAGCGGCACCAGGGTCACCGCCAGGATGGCGACGACGTTGCTGTCAGGCGCCGAGACGCTGAACGGGATGGAGCTGCGGAGCGCGGTCAGCACGCCGGCCGCGACGCCGCCGACCAGCATGGCGGCGAGGCCGGTGCCATAGGCCGATGCCAGGCCGCCGGCGAAGACCAGCGCGGCATAGGACATGGTGTAGGTGACGGTCACCAGGCCGACGAGGACGCCGGCCAGGAGTGCGGCGGTGGCCCGCGCCACCGCACCATCGCCGGCCGCCATTCCAGGACCCGTCGAGACTCCCATCCGGGCTGATCGTCCTCGCCTGTGCTGCGTGCCGACCGGCGGGGCCGAATCGCCTGGAAAGCGAGGATAGGATGCGGGCGGACCGGCGCAAGCGGCGCGGCGGGGCGTGCCCCGCCGCGGG
>JBMOJU010000664.1:0-1728 GCA_049315625.1 Paracraurococcus sp. | reverse complement strand
CGGCCGCCGTACTGGCCCGCCTATGCCGCCGCCGCCGCCTTCGCCGGCGGGCCCACGGGGGCGGCACGGGCCAATGCCACGCTGCTCGGCCAGGCTTGCGCCGCCGCCGGCTTCGACGTGGTCTGCGCCCCGGTGCTGGACCTGCGCCTGGCCGGCGCGCACGACATCATCGGCGACCGCAGCTTCGGGCCTGAGCCGGCCGAGGTCGCGCGGTTGGGCCTGGCCGTGGCGGAAGGGTTGCAGGCGGCCGGCTGCATCCCGGTGATCAAGCACATCCCCGGCCATGGCCGGGCTTTGGTGGACAGCCATCTCGACCTGCCGCGGGTGGCGGCGGGGCTGGATGAACTGGCGCTGGATTGCGCGCCCTTCGCCAGCCTGGCCGATTGCGGCGCCTGGGCGATGACCGCGCATATCGTCTACGAGGCGGTGGATGCGGCGCGGCCGGCGACGCTCTCGCCGCTGCTGATCGAGCAGGTGATCCGCGGCGCCATCGGCTTCGACGGCGTGCTGGTCAGCGACGACCTCTGCATGAAGGCGCTGGATGGCGCGCCCGGCGCGCTTGCCGCGGCGGCGATCGGCGCCGGCTGCGACCTGGTGCTGCATTGCAACGGCGTGCTGGCGGAGACCGCGGCGGCGCTGGCTGGCTGCCCGGTGCTGTCGGAGGCCGCCGATTCGCGGCTGGCCGAGGCGCGTGCCGCCATGCTGGCTCGGCGCCGGCCGCTCGACCCCGGCAGCCTGGCCGCGGCGCGGGATGCCTGGCTGCTGGCGGCCACGGCGTGAGCGACATCGCCACCTGGCTGCCGGAACTCCTCGCCGCCGTCATCGCCTTGGTCGTCGCCATCACCCTGCACGAGGCCGCGCATGGCTATGCCGCGCTGGCGCTGGGCGACGACACGGCGAAGCGGATGGGGCGGCTGAGCCTGAACCCGCTGCGGCATGTCGACCCGGTGGGCACCATCCTGCTGCCCGGCTTCCTGCTGGTGACGCAATTGCTCACTGTCGGGCGGGTGGAGTTCATGTTCGGCTGGGCCAAGCCGGTGCCGGTGAATCTTCTCGCGCTGCGCAATCCGCGGCAGGGGATGATGCTGGTCGCGGCGGCCGGGCCGGCGATGAATTTCCTGCTCGCCTGGATCGCCGCGCTGCTGGTGCACCCGGTCGAGTTCTGGGGGCCTTTGCTCTCGCCCGACTCGCTGGCGATCGCCTATCGGTTCCTGGCGCTCTGCATCCTGGCGAATCTGGTGCTCGGATTGTTCAACCTGCTCCCCATCCCGCCGCTCGATGGCGGCCGCATCGTCGCCGGGCTGCTGCCGCGGGCGCTGGCGTTGCCCTATATGCGGCTGGAACGCTTCGGCCTGCTGATCGTGCTGTTCGGCGTCTTCCTGCTGCCGCGGCTGACCGATGGGGTGGACCCGGTCGGCTGGGCGCTGCGGCATGTCGTCGCCCAGGCCTTCGCGCTGGTGATCCTGCTTTCGGGCAACGGGGCGGGGTCATGAGCGACGCGGCCTCGCCCAGCCTGCATCTGCGGCTGGAGGGGTTCGAGGGGCCGCTCGACCTGCTGCTGGACCTGGCGCGGGCGCAGAAGGTGGATCTGGCCAAGCTTGATGCCGACTCCTCGTTCGGCCTGACCATCGTGTGCGAAACGCCTTTCCGTGGCGGCGGCACTGGCCGGGTGGTGGCCCTCGGGGGGGATGGCAAGGAGCGATGGAAAGTCGATGGCATGAACTGGCC
>JBMOJU010000663.1:0-1733 GCA_049315625.1 Paracraurococcus sp. | reverse complement strand
GAAAGAACGCCCGTAAGATCAGAAGACAGGTTCAGCCCAATCCCGGTAGGCGGCCCTCGGCGGAGGGGTACGGTCAATCCGCAGCTCTGCCTCACCGACCTGCTGACCCGCCTGGTCAACGGCTGGCCCAACAGCCAGATCGATGAGCTGATGCCTTGGCACTGGGCACCCGCGAAAAACGGCTGATCATCAAGCGCAGGTACCAAAGGGTCCCGAAGCTGCGCTTACGGACTTCTGACAGCGGGGCTGGGCGATGTCGCGGCACCGCGCCAGCGCCTGGTGAGCGTGCCGCCAGGGGAGACGAAAGGCCTGCCGTCTTCGGCAGGCTCGGCACAGTCTGGAAGCTGAAGAAGGCGGTCGCACCCGGCTTCCGGGAGGTATTCACCCTGGCGGCGCTGGAGCATTTCCTACGCCGCCAGCTGGCGCTCAACCAGCCGGTAGCAGCAGCGCTCTGCTGCGACATGGTGCCGGTAGCGCGAGGGCCGGACGGCGCCCTGGCGCGTGGCTGGGCGGGTGATAAATGGCGGCACCGGGGGAAGAGCTTCCTCCGGCACGTTGGCGGATCGGCCGAGGCCGAAACCCGGGCGGAGCGGCACCGAGTGCCGCTCCGGTTCTCGGTCAGACGAAGCTGTAGTCGCTGGCCGTCAACTGGTTGGTGCCAGAATAGACGACATAGAGCTGGGCAGTGTAGGCGCCGTCGGTCACCTGGTAGACCTTGGTGTTGGCGTTTCCAGCCAGGGACCGGACGAAGGATAGCGTCGCGCCGGCATCGAAGCCTGTGAACCGGATGAGGTCATCCGAGGCGCTGGTGGTGCCAGCCCCGACGAAGTCATTGATGGTGTCGAACTTCGTCCCGCCAGTGGCGATCTCCCCCTTGGCGAAGACGAAGGTATCGACACCCGCGCCGCCTGTCAGGGTGTCCGCCCCGGCGCCGCCGTTCATCAGGTCGTTGTCGGCGCCGCCGTTGAGCGCGTCGTTCGCCGAGCCGCCGATAATGGTGTCGTTGCCGCCCTGCCCGGCCACCTGTTGCACCAGGGTTCGTGCCGAGAAGTCGAAGTTGTCGGCGCCGGCGGTGCCCGAGGTGTATTGGGAAGTCGGCGCCGCGGCGATGTTCACCGTGACACTGCCGGTCGCCGTGCCGCCCTGCCCATCGCTGACCGTGTAGTTGAAGGTCCCGGTATTCGCGGCTGTGCCGGTCGGAGTGTAGGTGATGGTGCTGCCGCTGAGTACCGCTGTGCCGCCCACCGGGCTTCCGACCGCCGTAATGCTGAGTCCGTCGCCTTCGGCATCGCTGTCATTGGCAAGAAGCGCCGCCACGGCGACCTGCTGTGCCACGCCGGCCGTGGCGGACACCGCATCCGCCGCGGCCACCGGCGCGTCGTTCACCGGGGTGACGGTGAGGGTGACGGTCTGGTTGGCCGAGTAGGCGGTACCGTCGAAGGTGCGGTAGGTGAAGCTGTCACTGCCATTGGCATTGGCATTCGGCGTGTAGGCGAAGCTGCCGTTTGCATTCAGCGTCAGGCTACCCCCGGCCGGACCAGAGACCAGCATGGCGGTCAGCGTGTCGCCGTCCACGTCGGTGTCGTTGGCCAGGACGCCCTGGGCAGCGGCCACGGTCAGCGTCGTGTCCTCGCCGGTCATGTAGGCATCCGCCGCGGCCACCGGCGCGTCGTTCACCGGGGTGACGGTGAGGGTGACGGTCTGGTTGGCCGAGTAGGCGGTACCGTCGAAGG
>JBMOJU010000266.1:0-7606 GCA_049315625.1 Paracraurococcus sp. | reverse complement strand
GCCGTAGCGCAGGCGGCGGAAGGCGGTGATCTCCGGCCCGCGCGGCAGCACGGCGCGGCGGACCGGCATGTTCTCGTACCAGGCCTGGAAGGCGGCCTGCTTGCGCAGCGCAAAGATTTCCGGCGGGACCAGGGTGGGGAAGCGGGCGCCGCCGTCCTCCTCGCTGATGGCGCCGGCCCAGTTGTTGTCCACCTCATGGTCGTCGAAGCTGGGCAGGAAGGGGTGCGCGGCGTGCGCGGCCATCAGGTCCGGGTCCATGTGGTATTCGGCGTAGCGGCGGCGGTAGTCGTCGAGCGTGTGGATCTCCTCGCCGGTCACGGTGCGCACCGGCTGGGCCGGGCCCCAGCCGGGCTGGTTCGGCAGCCGGCCGCGGTATTCGTAGATGTAGTCGCCGTAGTGGAAGACGAAGTCGATGTCCTCCTCCGCCGCGGCGTGGCGCCAGGCGGTGAACCAGCCATGCTCCAGGTGCTGGCAGCCGGCGTTGAGGAAGCGGAGCCTGGCGGGGGCGGCGTCCGGCGCCGGGGCGGTGCGGGTGCGGCCGGTGGGGGAGACCTCGCCGCCCGTGCGGAAGCGGTACCAGTAGGGGCGCGCGGGTTGCAGTCCGGCGACCTCGGCGTGGATGGAAAAGCCGAGCTCCGGCCGGGCCAGTTCGGTGCCCTGGGCGGCGATGCGGGCGAAGCGCGGGTCCTCCGCGACCTCCCACGCCACCGGCACGGCGCCCACCGGCATGCCGCCGAGCGGCGCCAGCGGGTCCGGTGCCAGGCGGGTCCAGAGCACGACGCCATCCGGCCAGGGGTCGCCGCTGGCGACGCCCAACCGGAACGGGTAGCGGCCGAAGACCGGCTGCGCCCGGGCCGGCTGCGTGGCCGCCAGCGCGGCCAGGCCGAGCGCGCCGCGCAGCAGGCCGCGGCGGTGAAGGGCCAGGATATGGCGGGCGGTGCTGTCCATCGCGGTGTCTCCCTGCGCCCATACTGCCGCGGTGGCGCGCCGGATGCAGGCGCACTTTCATGACGGCGGGCCATCTCGTCGCGACCGGCCGGGCGCTGGTATGGTCGGCCGCGACGGGGGGCATGGGCATGCGGGCGATCATCATCGGCGGCGGCATCGGCGGGCTGGCCACGGCGCTGGCGCTGCACGCGGCGGGCATCGCGGCCGCGGTGTACGAAAGCGCGGCCGAGGTCCGGCCGCTCGGCGTCGGGATCAACCTGCAGCCGCATGCGGTGCGGGAGCTGACTGAGCTCGGCCTGGGGGAGGCGCTGGCGGCGACCGGGGTGGCGACGCAGGAATTCCGCTACGCCAACCGGTTCGGCCAGACCATCTGGACGGAGCCGCGCGGCCTGGCGGCGGGGTATCGCTGGCCGCAATACTCGATCCATCGCGGCCGGCTGCAGGTGCTGCTGTGGCGGGCGGCGGAGGCGCGGCTGGGCGCGGCGCGGGTGCAGGCGGGGAAGCGGCTGGTCGGCTTCGCGCAGGACGCGGCGGGCGTCACGGCGCAGTTTGCCGATGGCACGACGGCGCAGGGCGATGTGATGATCGCGGCGGACGGCATCCATTCCGCGGTGCGCGCCGGCTTCTTCCCGAATGAGGGCGCGCCGAAATGGAACGGCGCGCTGCTCTGGCGCGCCACCAGCCTGGCGCCGCCCTTCCTGACCGGCGCCTCGATGGTGCAGGCCGGGCACCGCGACACGAAATTCGTCTGCTACCCGATCGGGGTGGCGCCGGACGGCCGCAGCATCGTCAACTGGATCGCCGAGCAGCGTTACCCGACCGACACGCCCTGGTCGCGGGAGGACTGGAACCGCCCGGGCGACATCGCCGATTTCCTGCCGATCTTCGCCGAGTGGAATTTCGGCTGGCTGGACGTGCCGGCGCTGATCCGCGCGGCGGAGGCGGTGTTCGAATTCCCCATGGTGGACCGCGACCCGCTGCCCTGGTGGACGCAGGGCCGCGTGACACTGCTGGGCGATGCGGCGCACCCGATGTACCCGATCGGCTCGAACGGCGCCTCCCAGGCCATCCTCGATGCCCGCTTCCTGGCGCTGCAATTGGCGACAGCCGCGGACGTGCCGGCGGCGCTCGCGGCCTATGAGGCCGCCCGCCGCCCGGCCACCGCGGCGGTGGTGGAGGCCAATCGCGGCGACGGCCCGGACCGGGTGATGGACCTCGTCCATGCCCGGGCGCCGGACGGCTTCACCGAGCTGGAGGCGGTGGTGCCGCATGCCGAGCTGGAAGCAACGGTGATGGGCTACAAGCGCCTGGCCGGCTTCGACCCGGAAACCTTGAACCGGCGCGAGAGCTGGTCGGTGCCGGCTGCCGCCTGAGGCGATCCTGGCGCGGGATTGAAGGCGGGCGATCCGATCCCTTGATTCACCGCAGGGGCCGGGCGCCGTCCGCGTGCTAGCCAGGACCCGACAGCCGGAGGGATCGATGGACCAGCCCCAGACGATGGTCGCGCAGCCGATGCGCTACCTCGACAAGGCGATGGGCGCGCTGCGCGACCTCGGCCTGCCGCTGCCCCCGCCGGCGGCGGAGGCGACGCCGATCACCGGCCTGCTGTCGCAGCTCGGCGACCTGGACCCGGACCGCGTGACGCTGATCGCCCGCGTGCTGAACCAGGCGACGGTGTTCAACGAGGTGGTGCGGGAGCAGATCCGCGCCCTGGAGATCGCCCAGCGCTACGAGGTCATCACCAACAGCTTCAACTCCATCCGCGACGACGCGAAGGAGATGGTGAACCAGCTCGCCGATGGCCGCATCTCGACCGGCGAGAAGATGCGGAACATGTGGATGAACGCCACGCGCGGCGACATCTCCGCCCGCTTCACCAAGATCCGCGACACCTACCTGGAGGTGTCGAAGGACACCAAGGGCAACATCGACCGCGAACGGGCGATCCTCGAGGCCTACCGCGACTTCCGCGGCGCGATGAAGCAGGCCGAGGTGCTGACGCTGGAGCTGCTGAAGACCGCCGAGGCCAAGCTGGCCACGGCGAAGGCGGCGGTGGAGCAGGCCGGCGCCGCGGTGGATGGCGCCGCCGCGCTGGAACCCGTGCAGCGCGCGCAGTTGGAAATGGCGCGCGACGAGGCGCTGCGCGTACTGCAGAACGAGGATGGCCGCTACCAGATCTGCAAGGACCTCGCCGACAACATGGTCGTCTCCTACAACACCTCCGAGGTCATCATGGCCCGGCTGGTGCAGACGACCTCGGCGAAGGAACGGGTCTACCAGCAATCGGTCAGCTTCTTCTCGACGAACGAGGCCGTGCTGACCGCCCTCTCGGCCTCCTTCGCCGGGCTGCACGGGCTGCACGAAAGCACGCAGACGCTCGAAGCCATGAAGCAGGGCGTGAACCAGTCGCTGGAAGTCCTGGCCGACATCGGCGGCAAGGTGCAGGAGGCCGCGCTGCGCGCCGGCTATGGCCCCACCGTCTCGGCCGCCGCGGTGCAGAAGCTGGTCGACAGCGTGGTCAACTACCAGGACCGCTCGCGCGAGATCATCGGCGAGATGCGCGAATCGGCGACACGGAATTCGGAGGAGATCCGCCGCTCGGTCGAGGACGCCAAGCAGCGCATGACGCGCCTCGCCCAGCAGGGCGCCGCGCTGGCCCTGCCGCCGCGTGGCTGAGGCCGCCACCGCGCCGGCGCCGGCGCTCGATGAGACCATGCTGGCGATGGATGTGGTGGACACGCTCCGCCACGCCGACCGGCTGGTCGAGCGCGAGCTGGAAGGCGATGACCGCCGCGCCGCGCTGAAGCAGCGGCTGCGGGAAATCTACACGACGCAGGGCATCGCGGTGCCGGAGGCGACGCTGGAGCAGGGTGTCGCCGCGCTGGAACAGCACCGCTTCCGCTACACGCCGGCGCCGCCCTCCTTCGGCCGCAGCCTCGCCACGCTCTGGGTCACCCGCGCCCGCTGGGGCCGCGCGGTCGGCGTCGCGCTCGGCGTGCTGCTGCTGGCCGGTGGCGGCTGGTGGTTCGGCGTACATGCGCCGGCCGAGCGCGCCCGCCTTGCCGAGCAGCAGGAGTTGAAGGAAGGCCTGCCGCGCGCCCTGCAAGCGGAATACGACCGCGTCCTGGCCGCAACCGAACTGCAAGCGCCGCGCGACCGCGCCGCACGCCTGCTTGCGGAAGGCCGCGCCGCGGCCGGCGCCGGCGCGCGCGGCGATGGCCGCGCGCGCCTCGTCGCGTTGCAGGAACTGCAGCGCAGCCTGGCGCAGGACTACCAGATCCGCATCGTCTCCCGCCCCGGGGAGCAATCGGGCGTCTTCCGCGTGCCGAAGGGCAATCCGCAGGGCCGCAACTACTATCTGATCGTTGAGGCGCTGGACCGCGACAACCATCCGGTCGAGCTGCCCATCACCTCGGAGGAGGACGGGACCATGGCCCGCACCGCCCGCTGGGGCCAGCGCGTGCCCGCCGCCGAATACGAGCGCGTGCGGCAGGAGAAGCTGCGCACCGGCCTGGTCGGCGACCCGGTGATCGGCCGCAAGCGCGCCGGGGAAACGGACCCGCGCTGGTCCATTCCGGTCGGCGGCGGCGCGATCCTGACATGGTGACCCGGCGATGCTGAGCGGCTTCCAGCTTCTGGACAGCGTCGACGACCGGCTGCGCCGCGCCGAGCAGGAGGCGCAATCGGCCGAGGCCGAGGCCGCCAGCCTGCAGCAGCGCCGCGAAGCGGTGCGCACGGCGCAGGCCGAGGCACTGCGCAGCCTGGCCCGGCTGCGCGCCCAGGCGCTGCGCGACGGCGGCGCCGCACTCGGCCAGTTGGACGCGGCGGAGGAGCAGGTGCGCGCCCTGCTGCAGGCCCGCGCCGCGGCCGCCACCGCCGCCGAATCCGTGCTGGCCGAACGCCGCGCCGCGCTGGAGGCCGCCCAGGCCGAGCGCGACCGCCGCGCCACCGCGCTGCGCGACGCGGAGGCGGCCGAGCATGGCCGCCTGGCCGAGGCGCGGCGCCAGGCCGAGGCCGATCCCGACTGGCAGCGGCTGCGCGCGGCGGCGGAGAACGCCGCCCGAATCGCCCAGCGGGCGGAGGAGAAGGCCGCCTTCGCCCGCGACGACCTGGCGACCAAGGGCAAGCCCTACATGGACGACCCGCTCTTCGCCTATCTCCGGCGGTGCGGCTTCGGCACCACGACCTATCGCGCCGGGCCGCTGACCCGGATGCTGGATGGCTGGGTGGCCCGCATCGCGGGGTATGAGGCGGCGCGGCGCAACTACGCCCTGCTGGAATCGCTGCCCCCCGGGCTGACCGGCCATGCGGCGCGGATGCGGGAGGAAGCGGCAACCACCGAGGCGGCGCTGGCCACCCGGCTGCGCGCCCTCGCCGGCCTGGCAGCGGGCGATGCCCTGGCCCCGGCGCGGGAGGCGCTGGACATGGCCGAGGCCGCGCTGGAAGCCGCCGCCCGCCGCACGGAGGAGACCCGCGCCGCGCAGGCCGGGCAGGCCGACGCTGCCTTGCAGGAGGCGACGGCGCGGATGGAGGCGGCGCTGGCGGCGGAAAGCCTGCAATCGCTGCGCGCCGCCGCTTTGCGCACCCCGATGCGGGAGGATGACGCGGTGGTCGCCCGGCTGGAATCGGCCTCGGCCGAGGCGGCGCGGCTGGACCAGGCGCTGGAGCGCACCCGCACCCAGGCGGCGGAGGCCCGCCGCCGGGCGCAGGAAGTCGCCACGATCCGCGAGGAGATGCGCAGCCGCGGCTTCCGCCGCGACCATTGGGAGTTCAACGACGGCGCGCTGGTCGGCGTGCTGATCGGCGACCTGCTGCGCGGCACGATCTCGCGCGACAGCTTCTGGACCCAGATGGAGCGCCAGCGGGTGCGGCAGCAGGATCCCTGGGGCACCGGCGGCGGCGGCGGGCCCTGGTCGGGTGGCGGCAATGCCGGCGGCCCATGGGGCGCGCCGTCCTCTGGCGGCTTCGGTACCGGGGGCGGCTTCGGCGGCGGCGGCTTCCGCACCGGCGGCACGATGGAAAGCGGCTCCGGCAGCGGCGGCTTCAAGACCGGCGGCGGATTCTGATCAGACCGGCCCGGCTTAAACTGGCACGTCGCCCGGCGGCTTCAGGGCGGTGAGGACGAAGGAACTCCGCGTCTCCTTCACCCCCGGCATCCGCAGCAGCGCCTTCAGAGCGAATTCCGCATAGGCCTCGAAATCGGCAGCCAGGACATGCAGCAGGTAGTCCATCTCGCCGCTCATCGCATAGGCCGCCAGCACCTCCGGCCGCGCCGCCAGCGCCTTGTGGAAGCGCTCCACCAGCTCCTCCGCGTGGCTTTCCAGCGCCACCATGACGAAGGCCTGCAAGGGCAGACCGAGACGCGGCGGGTCCAGCACCGCGGCGTAGCGGGTGATCACGCCTTCCTCCTCCAGCCGCCTCACCCGGCGCTGGCAGGGGGTGGGGGAGAGGCCGACCTGCTCGGCCAGCGCCACCACCGGCAGGCGGCCGTCGCGTTGCAGGGCGCGCAGGATGCGGCGGTCGATGGCGTCGAGGGTGATGGCGGATTTCGCCATGGGCTGGCTCCGGCTGGGTGATTTCCGCCAATCCTAGCCTGCATCATACGCATCTTCGCCGAAAACCGCTCCCCGGACTCGGGCATTCTTCCCGGCAGGATCGGCGCGCCCCGGGCAGGACAGGCCCGCGATGCGGCGCGCCCGGCTTCCCGAGGAGACGCACCATGGACATCCCGCCCGACCGCACGCCGCTCGCCGGCCTGATCTCCGACGCCAACCCGATGGGGACCGACGGCTTCGAATTCGTCGAGTTCACCGGCCCCGACCTGCCGGCGCTGGAGGCGCTGTTCAGCCGGCTCGGCTTCCGGGCCGTGGCGCACCACCGCAGCAAGGCGGTGACGCTGTGGCGCCAGGGCGACGTGAATTTCATCCTGAACGCCGAACCCGCCAGCTTCGCCCAGTCCTTCCAGCGCGTGCACGGCCCCTGCGCCTGCGCCATGGCCTTCCGCGTGGCCGATGCCGCCGCCGCCTACCGGCGCGCCATCGCGCTCGGCGCCAGGCCGGTCGAGGGCAGGGTCGGGCCGATGGAGCTGAACATCCCGGCGATCGAGGGCATCGGCGGCAGCCTGCTGTACTTCGTCGATCGCTACGGCCCGCGCGGCAGCATCTACGACGTCGATTTCCGCTGGGCGGAGGGCGTCGATGCCAGGCCGCAGGGCAATGGGCTGACGGTCATCGACCACCTGACCCACAACGTCCACCGCGGCCGGATGGATGTGTGGTGGGATTTCTATGCAAAGCTCTTCAACTTCCGCGAGATCCGCTACTTCGACATCGAGGGCAAGCTGACCGGGCTGAAGTCGCGCGCGCTGACTTCTCCTTGCGGCCTGATCCGCATCCCGATCAACGAAAGCAGCGACGACCGCAGCCAGATCGAGGAATACCTGCGCGCCTATAACGGCGAGGGCATCCAGCACGTCGCACTCGCCAGCGAGGACATCCACGCCAGCGTGGAGCAGATGCGCGGCGCGGGCGTGCGCTTCCTCGACACGCCCGACACCTATTACGAGCTGCTGGCGAAGCGCATGCCCGACCTGGGCGCCGAGGCCCTGGCCCGGCTGCGCGCCAACCGCGTGCTGGTGGACGGCGCGCCCACGCCCGAA
>JBMOJU010000265.1:0-7615 GCA_049315625.1 Paracraurococcus sp. | reverse complement strand
GCAGCGCGCCGCCAGGCCGCGGCTGGCGGCGCTGGCGCAGCGGACGAAGGGCTGATGCGGTCCGATGACCGGAGCGCCGGAGGCGCGCGGGTCTGAATCGGCCCGCCCACATTCTACCCCGGCAGGTCGAGCACGTTCTTGCTGAGGATGTTGCGCTGGATCTCGTTGCTGCCGCCATAGATCGTCGCCGGCCGGGCCTGGATGTAGAGGCCGCCGATGTTGAGGTCTCGGTTGCCCTCCATCGGCTCCAGCAGCCCGGCATTCTCGCCGGCGATCTCCAGCATCGTGTCGGTGATCTTCTGGAACAGCTCGGTCTGCAGGATCTTCAGCATGGAGACATCGGGACCGAGCGATTCGCCGCGTTTCAGCTTCTCGACATAGGTGCCATACAGCGCCTTCAGATCCTCGAATTCCAGCCGCAGCCTGGCGTAGCTGTCCTGGAACTGCGCGTCGTCCCAGCAGCCCATGCGTTCGGCCAGAATCTTCAGGCGGGACAGTGCGTATCCCGACTGCCGCGGCGAACCGAGAAAGATGCGCTCGAAGCCGAGCAGTGCCTTGGCCATGTCCCAGCCCTTGTTGAGCTGGCCGACCAGATTCTCCTTCGGCACGCGGACATTGTCGAAGAAGGTCTCGCAGAACTCGTCATGCATCTCGAGGTTGATGATCGGCCGCACCGTGATGCCGGGCGTCTTCATGTCCACCAGCAGGAAGCTGATCCCTTCCTGCTTCTTCGCGTGCTTGTCGGTGCGGACGAGCAGGAAGATCCAGTTGGCGTCCATCGCCAGCGTGGTCCAGATCTTCTGGCCGTTGACCACGTAGTGGTCGCCGTCCAGCACCGCTTCGGTCCGCAGCGCGGCGAGGTCGGAGCCGGCATTGGGTTCCGAATAGCCCTGGCACCAGATGTGCTCGCCGGTCAGGATCTTCGGCAGGAAACGCTGCTTCTGCGCTTCCGTCCCGTACTTGATCACCAGCGGGCCGAGCATGACGATGCCGTGGTCGTTGGTGCGGGCCACGCCGTAGCGCTCGTATTCCTCGGTCAGGATGATCTGCTTGCCCGGCGACAGGCCGAGTCCGCCGTATTCCTTCGGCCAGCCGGGGCAGAGCCAGCCGCGCTCGGCCAGCATCATGTACCAGGGCTTGTTCTCGCTCCAGTGCAGGCGCTTCGGCGGGTTGCGCAGATCGTCGGGGTAGTTGGCGTGCAGGAAGGCGCGGACGACGTGGCGGAAGCTGTCGTCGTCGAGGCTGTCGAGCTCGGCCGGCGGCGGGATGCGGATGGCGTCCATCTCAGTTCCCCTTGAAATGCGGTGCACGCTTGCCGAGGAAGGCGGCCCGGCCTTCCTTGAAGTCTTCCGTCAGGAACAGCGTGGATTGGAAGTGGCGTTCCTGTTCCAGCGCCCGGTCCAGCCCTTCGCCCAGCATCTGCTTCGTCAGCGCCATCGGCGCCGGCGCCTGCTCCGCCAGGAAGCGCGCCTTCTCCAGCGCCGCCGCCAGCGCATGGCCCTTCGGCACCACATGGTCGACGATACCGATGCGCTCCGCCTCCGGCGCGCTCATCTGCTGGTGGTACAGGAAGACCTGGCGCGCGCGGCCCTGGCCGATGCGCATCGGCAGCGTGTGCGGCAGGCCGAGATCGGGCATCAGCCCGATCTTGCCGAAGCCGGCGGCGAAGCGCGCATCCTCGGCGGCGACGATGGTGTCCGACGCGCAGGCGAGCGAGAGGCCGCCGCCGACGCAGTAGCCTTCCACCGCCGAGACGATCGGCACGCTGCCGAGCACCATCAGCCGGACCAGCGTATGCGTCAGCCGCATCCGCTCCCGGCCCGACATCGCGGAATCGACGTTCATGCCGGAGATGTCGCCACCGGCGCAGAAATGGCCGCCCGCGCCGGTCAGCACCACGGCGCGCACGCCGGAGTCGGTCTGTGCCTGTTCCAGGGCAGCGATCAGTTCGCTGCGGATCGCCATGGCGAGCGCGTTGCGCCGGGCCGGCTGGTCCATGGTGAGGATCAGGACGGCGCCGTCCCGTTCCTCGATGACGCGTGCAACCAACGAGGCGCTCATTCCTCGACCTCCGGGCTGGTGGCCATGAAGCGGCGGCGGTGCAGCGTGGCGCTGCCATACTGGTTGGCCATCACCATGGCCTTCCGCAGGTACAGGCCGACATCGTACTGGTCGGTGTAGCCGATGCCGCCATGCAGCTGGATGCATTCTCGCTGCACCAGCAGGCTGCCCTCCGCCGCGCGCGCCTTGGCGCGGGAGACGGCAGCGCGGCGCGCATCGCCGGTGGCGCCCGCATCCAGCGTCGCCGCCGCGGCCTCGATGCTGGCGCGGGTCAGCGCGATCTGCATCTTCAGGTTCGCGGCACGGTGCTGCAGTGCCTGGAAGGTGCCGATGATCCTGCCGAATTGCTGCCGCGTGCGCAGGTAATCGAGCGTCATGCCGAAGGCGCGCTCCATCCCACCGAGCAGGTAGGCCGCCGTGACCAGCGCCGCCTCGTCCAGCGCCGCCGCCAGCGCGGCGCCGATGTCGTCGGCCAGCTTCGTGCCCGCCGCCAGCTGCGGAACGATGCTGCCGAGATTGCCGCCATCCTGCGTGCGCTCGATGGTCGGGGCGCAGGCCGCGGCGGGGATCTCGTACAGCGCGAGGCGACCGCCCTCCCGCACCGGCACCAGGAAGGCGGCGGCGCCGGCGGCCATCGGCAGGAAGCGCCGCGCCGCATCCGGCGTGCCCGGCACTTCCAGCGTATCCGGCCGTTCCTGCCAGGCGGTCAGCACCAGCGCCTCGCCGGCCAGCAGCTTCGGCAGCACGCCATTGCCGCCCGCGGCGGCCAGTATCTGGGCGGAGAGCGCAGCGGCGATCAGCGGCTCCGGCACCAGCGCGCGGCCCAGTTCCTCGGCCAGCGCGCACATCTCACCGAGGCCAAGCGCGGCACCGCCCAGCGCCTCCGGCACCCGCAGGCCGATCCAGCCCATCTCGCCCATCTGGCGGAAGATGCCGGCGTCGAAGCCGGGATCCTGGAAGCGGAGGTCGCGGATGCGCTTCAGGTCGCCGCCCGGCGGCGCCACGGCGGCGGCACTGTCACGGATGAGGCGGATGGATTCCGCGCGGTCGTCCTGTTCGGCGGCGCTCATCGACTCTGCTCCCTATACCCAGGGAGGGCTTTGCCCTCCCTGGACCCACCCACCAAAGGCCGAAAGGCCTTTGGAAACCTCGGGTTTCAGTTGGTGTGGAGGGTGGCGGCGGTCTTGGCGCGCAACTCGTCCAGCGTGACCCCGGGGGCGAGGTCGACGACGACGAAGCCCTTTTCCGGGATCACGTCGAGCACCGCCAGGTTGGTGTAGACGCGGCGGACGCAGGCGAGGCCGGTCAGCGGGTAGCCGCAACGCTCCACCAGCTTCGAACGACCATCCTTGGTGGTGTGCTCCATGATCACCCAGAGCCGCTTGGCCCCGGCCGCCAGATCCATCGCGCCGCCGACGGCAGGCGCGGTGTCGTTCTCGGAGGTCGCCCAATTCGCCAGGTCCCCATTCTCGGCCACTTCGAAGGCGCCGAGGACGCAGAGGTCGATGTGGCCGCCGCGGATCATGGCGAAGCTGTCGGCATGGCCGACGAAGCTGGCGCCCTTGGCCAGCGTGATCAGCTGCTTGCCGGCATTGATCAGCCAGGGGTCCTCATGCCCCTTGGCCGGCGCCGGGCCCATGCCGATGACGCCGTTTTCCGACTGAAAGATCACCTCCCGCGTCGGCGGGACATGGTTGGCCACCATGGTCGGGATGCCGATGCCGAGGTTGACGCACCAGCCTTCCGGCACGTCGTCGGCGAGGCGGGCGGCCATCTGGTCGCGGGTGAAGGGCATGCTCCGTGCTCCTCTCAGGCCTGCTCAGGGGTCAGCCAGTCGCCACCGCGATCCACCTGGACCACGCGGTTTACATAGACGCCTGGTGTCATGATCATGTGCGGGTGCAACTCGCCAAGCTCGCGGATGTGCTGCACCTGGGCGATGGTCAGCGCCGCGCCCATCGCCATCACCGGGTTGAAGTTGGCGCCGCTGCCCCGGTAGACGAGGTTGCCCCAGCGATCGGCCTCCCAGGCCTCGATCAGCGCGACGTCGCCGGGCAGTGCGCGTTCCATGACGTACCGCTTGCCCTCGAACTCGCGGCTTTCCTTGCCCTGCTCCAGCTTCGTGCCGGCGGCCGTCGCGGTGTAGAAGGCGGGGATGCCGGCGCCGGCGGCGCGGATGCGCTCGGCCAGGGTGCCCTGCGGCACGATCTCCAGCTCGATCTTCCCCTCGCGGTACAGCGTTTCGAACACCACCGGGTCGCTGCTGCGCGGGAAGGAACAGACGATCTTGCGGACCCGGCCGAGCTCCATCAGCCGCGCCACGCCGATGCGGCCGACGCCGGCATTGTTCAGCACCGCGGTCAGGCCGGTGGCGCCCTGCTCGATCAGCCCCTCGATCAGCACGTCGGGCTGGCCGACCGAGCCGAAGCCGCCGATCAGCACGGTGGAGCCATCCTTCACCCCAGCCAGCGCATCCGCCACCGACTGTACGATCTTGTTGATCATCCGCACCCTCCCGGACCGGGGATTGAGGTAAACCGCGGGCGCCGCACGGTCCAGCCCCCGGTCATGGCCGCATCAGGCCATTCACCGCCGCATGCGGCGCGACCGCGGCCAGGCGCGGCAGGTCGCCCTCCAGCAGCGCTTGGCTCAACTCCAGCGCGTGGCCATAGGCGGCGCGGGCCAGGGCACCGCCGAGGCTGACGCGGCGCACCCCGGCCTCGGCCAGCGTTGCCAGCGGCACCAGCCCGGCGCGGGGGCCGGCCAGCACGTTGACCGGCTTCGGCGCCACCGCCGCCACCACGGCGCGGATGGCGTCGAGGTCCGGCAACGCCGGCGCGTAGAGGCAGTCCGCCCCGGCCTCGGCGAAGGCGACGAGGCGGCGGATGGTGTCGTCGAGGTCCGGGCGGCCGTGCAGGAAATTCTCCGCCCGTGCGGTCAGCACGAAGGGCCGGCCGAGGGCGCGGGCGGCGGCGACCGCGGCGCGGATGCGGGCCACCGCCGCATCGAAACCGTGGATCGGCGCGGCGGCATCGCGCGTCGTGTCCTCGATCGTGCAGCCGGCGAGGCCGGCGGAGCCGGCGGCGCGCACCGTCGCCGCGCAATCCTCGGGCGCGGGGCCGAAGCCGTCCTCGAGGTCGGCGGAGACCGGCAGCGCGGTCTCGGCGAGGATGGCGGCGGCATTGGCCATCGCCTCCGCCCGGGTCATGGCGCTGTCGCGCAGGCCGAGGGTCCACGCGGCGCCGGCCGAGGTGGTGGCGAGCGCCACCGGCCCCAGCGAGGCCAGCAGCCGGGCGCTGCCGGCGTCCCAGGCATTCGGCAGCAGGAAGCAGCCGGCCTGGTGCAGGGCGGCGAAGGCCTCGCCGCGCGCGGCGGCGTCGGGGATGGCATTCATGCGTCGATCTCCGCGTCGATCGGGGTGTTGGTGAGGCCGTGGAGGCGCATCGGCGCCGGCAGCAGGCCGTGCAGCACGCGCAGCAGGTTGGCGGCGAGCCAGGCATCCTCCAGCGCGCCGTGCAGGCTGGTCTCCCGCCCCAGGCCGCAGGCGGCGGCGGCGTGGGCCAGGCCGGCGCGCTGGCCGGGATGGGCGCGGCGCCAGAGCTGCAGGGTGCAGATCGCCTCCCCCCACGGCGGCGGCAGGCCCAGCCTTTCGAACTCGCCGCCCAATATCCGGCGGTCGAAGGGCATGTTGTGCGCCGCCGCGGCGTGGCCGGCGAAGAAACCGGCGACCTCCGCGGCGTGGTCGGCGAAGGGTGGGTGCAGGGCGAGGAATTCGTCGCTCATCCCATGCACGCGGGTGGCGCCCCAGTGGCAGGGGATGCCGGGGGCGAAGCCGAGGTGCAGCGTCGCCTCCGGCTCGAGCGCCGCATCCAGCCGCACCGCGCCGAGCGAGACCACGCGGTCGCCGGTGGCGGCGCCGGTGGTCTCGGTATCGAAGACGATGATGGGGCCGGCGCTCCACATGGCGTCAGGCGAACCTGAACAAGCCGTTGCTGACGACGACCTTGTCGCGCTCCACCACCCTCGCGCGGAAGGCGGCGCCGCCGCTTTCCTTCCAGATCTCGGTGCGGATCGTCTCCCCCGGGAACACGGGCGAGGAGAAGCGCAGGTCCATCCGGCCGAAGCGGGTGGTGTCGTAGTCGCAGAGGCTCCGCACCAGCGCGTGGCAGACCGTGCCGAAGGTGCAGAGGCCGTGCAGGATGGGGCGGTCGAACCCCGCTTCCCGCGCCACCGCGGGGTCGATGTGCAGCGGGTTGAGGTCGCTGTTCAGCCGGTAGACCAGCGCCTGTTCCGGCCGCGTCGCCAGGTCGAGCGTCAGGTCCGGCGCGCGGTCCGGTTCCGGGTGCGGCTGCTTGACCGGGCCGGCCGGGCCGCCGAAGCCGCCATTGCCGCGCAGCACGCTGGTGGAGGTTGCAGTCGCCAGCAGCGCGCCGGTCGCGGCATCGCGGATCTCGCGTTCCGAGTACATCAGCGCGCCGCGGCCGGCGCCGCGATCCACGATGTCGGTGATGCGGCTGCGGCCCACCACCTCGCCCGCCGTCGGCAGCGGGGCGTGCAGCACCAGGCCCTGTTCGCCGTGCAGGATCTGCTGCCAGACGATCCCGGTATCCGGGTTGCGCGACCAGAAGCCTGGGGAGGCCAGCACCACCGGCATGGAGGGCATGACCTTCAGCCGCGGCTCGTAGACGAAGTCCAGCTGCTGTTCGTCCATCGGGTCCTGGCCCAGGCCGACAGAGAAATTGTACAGCGCCACGTCCTGCCAGCGCAGCGCCTGCCGCACCTCCGGGATCGGGTAGTTGAGCAGGTGGTCGTGGTCGATGGGCATGGCTTGGGGTCCCGTTTCCTCTCCCCGCAGCATAAGGCTGGTTTGCGCCCGCCGCGTACCCCCGGCGCAAGCCTTTGATATCCCGTTCGGACAAATGCCGCGCGGGCATCACGCGGGCTCCGCCCAGCGCGGCAGCGGGCGGCGGCCCAGCACCCGGTCCCGCAGCAGGGCGAGGCCGGGGACGCCGCCGAGGCCGGGTGGCGGGAACCAGGCGCGGCCTTCCATCAAGGCGGCGAGCAGGGCCTGGCAGAGGCGCTGCCAGGGCTTCAGCAGCGCCGGTTCCGGCAGCCAGTGGGACGGCGCCGGCAGCGCGCTGGACTGGCCGAGGCGGCGGGCAAACAGCACGGCGCGCAGGCCCATGACGCGGATGGCGCGGCGATAGGCGCAGCAGATCCAGTGGGCGAGGCCGCGCAGGGCGGGCTCGGCCTGGGGGTGGCTGATCTCCTCCAGCAGGCGGCGCCAGAGGCCGGCATGCGCCCAGCGGCGATGGGTGCGGCTGATGGTGTCCGGCTTGCCGTGGGTGTCGGGCAGGGCGCGCCAGGGGGCGCGGTAGGCGCCGTGCGGGCCGTCCCACTTCATGGTGCAGCCGCGGAAGATGGCGTCGAGCCTGGCGCGGGGGTTGGCCATCTTGCGGCCGGCGGGGGACGACTCCGGGCCGGGGATGCCGCAGCCGAGCGCCCAGAGGATGGAGGAGAGGGCTTCCCATTCCTCGTCCGAGAGGGGCTGCCA
>JBMOJU010000264.1:0-7616 GCA_049315625.1 Paracraurococcus sp. | reverse complement strand
GAGGACAGCGCCAGGTAGGGCACCCGCCCCGGCCAGGTGACGTCGCGCAGCACGGGATGGGCCGGCTGCCACCAGTCGCGCCAGAAATCCTCGTAGCGCCGCAGCGGCACCCGTGCCTGGTACTCCGCCACGTCGCGGAGGCCGGCGAAGCGATGCGCCAGGCCGAAGCGCGTCCCGGCGGCACGCCGCAGCAGCCGCCGCAGCAGCGCCTGCTGCGCCGCGGCCGGGTCCAGCGCCCCGACCTGCCGCAGCCGCAGCGCCGCCGCGGCGCGCAGCAGCGTCGTGGCGTCGAACGGTACGCCGGTCACGGCCGCAGCACGGTCACCCGGGGGAATTCCGCCGCCACCGTCTCCCGCCGCAACGGCAGACGGATGCCGCGCCGCGCCCGCCACAGCGGCACCTGGTCGGCGAAGGCGGCGCTGCCCAGCCAACCATCCTGGCCGCCGAACAGGGTGAACCAATTGGCGTCCGGGTCGGCCATGTCGGAGACCTGCCGCGCCATCGAGCCGAAGCTGACCTCATGCGGCCCGGTGACCAGGCCATGGCCGGATTTCATCGGCGTCTCGCGTGAGCCGCCCGTCGGGTAGCTGTCCAGCACGAAGGCGCGGCCGAGCACCGGCAGGTTCACCAGCCAATGCCCCGCGCGCTGCCGGTGCACCGCGCCCCAGGTCGCGTAGCGCGCCGCGGCCGGCGCGGCCTCGGCGAGTGCTGCGCGCAGCACCGCGTCGCGCCGGGGCGGCGGCAGCGCATCCAGGTCGCGCAGCAGGAAGGTGGTGAGGAAATTCCAACCCGTCTCCGGCCCGCGCCCGCCGCCCTCCGGCTGCAAGGCCGGCACCAGCCGGCCGAGGATCAGCTCGAACACCAGTGCCGCCCGGCTGTCGGCGGCATAATCGCCATCCCAGCCGCGCAGCGGCGCGAGCAGCGCCGGGTCCGGCGCGCCGCCCGGCAACGCATCCAGCCGCGCCAGCAGCCCCGCCGCCAGCAGCGCCGCCTTGGGCGAAACCGTGTCGGTCTGCATCGCCGCCAGATCATCCGCGGTCAACCGCGCGCCGGCCAGCGCCAGCGCCCGCAGCCGGGCGACTCGGTCGCCATCCGAGAAGAAATACCCGATCGGCGGCGGGTCCTTCGCCCAGAGCGCCGGGTTCTCGTTGGCCGAGGCCAGCACGCCGTCGGCCGGGTTCTCCAGCCGCGGCAGGTCGCGCGCATCGCGCAGCCGCCGCCAGGGCGTGGTCGCCGCCGGGTCGCCGGCATCCAGCACCGGGTCGTCGGCCGGGAAGCCGGCCCGGTCCGGCAGCACCGCCGCGGTCACCCGGCCGATCGAGCCGTCCCGCCCGGCCCAGAGCATGTTCTGCGGCGAGACGGCGAAGCCGGCGAAGCTGTCGCGGAATTCGCCGCCGCTGCGGGCCCGCGCCGCGCGCAGCAGGGCGGTGATCTCGTCGGTCGCCTCATGCCCGGCCCAGCGCAGCGCGATCGCCTCGCCCGGCCGCCCGCGGACCAGCGTGGCATCGGTCACCACCGGCCCCTGCGGCGAGACGCGGACCTGGCGCGTCGCGCTGAACCAAAGCCGCTGGCGGATCGTCACCTCCGATTCGGCGAGGCTTTCCGGCGGCAGGGCCGAGACGTCGAACAGGTCGGACGACGCGGCGCGCAGATTGGTGCCGCCCCAGGCGACATCCGGGTTCCGCCCGAGGCCGATGATCGGCAGGCCGGGCACCATCATCCCGACCACATGGAACGAAGGCGAACGCATCCCCGCCAGCAGCCAGAGATTGGGCAGCCCCATCCCCAGATGCGGGTCGGAGGCGAGCATCGCAGCACCCGAGGCGCTGCGCGACGGCGCCACCGCCACCGCATTGCTGCCCGAGCGCGACAGCCCGGCGAACAGCGCGCCGAGCGCCGCCTGGCCCGAATCGGCCGGCGCCAGACTCCCCGCGCCGGCCGCCCGCACCCGCTGCCAGCGCTGGGCAAAGCCGGGCGAGCCGCGCTCCGCCAGCAGGGAGAAATAGGACAGCCAATTGATGTCGGTGCCGGCCAGCCGGCCGATCGCCAGGATGTCGGCGGTGGTGAAGGGTTCCTGCCGCAGCCCGAGCAGGCCGAATTCGCGCGGCCGCGGGCCGGTCATCACCGCGTGGTTCAGCCCGGCGACGAAGCGGCCGACGAAGGCCCTGGTCTCCGGCGGCCATCCCGCCTCGATCGCCGGCGCGGCGCGGCCGAAATCGAGGATGCGCAGCGCGTGGTCGATGTCGGTCGCCAGCGGGCCGGCGATCTCGGCCAGCCGGCCGCGGCTGGCCATGCGCAGCAGCGCCACCTGCGCGCCCCGCAGATGGCCATGCACCAGGCCGAGGGCGAAGCCGAGGTCGGCGTCGCTCTCGGCCTCGATCCAGGGGACCAGGTGCTCGTTCCAGCGGATGGTGACGGGATGGTCCAGCCCCAGCCCCTGCTGCGGCAGCGCCGCCAGGCGGGCCTCGATGCCGACCGGGCGCGGCAGCAGGGCGCCGCAGCCGGGCAGCATGGCCAGCACCGCGAGCAGCAGCGCCGCCCCCTGCCGCAGTCGTTCAGGTCGTGCCACGCCGCGATCCCTGCCGGTGTCCGCCCCGGCGGTGCGAGGCCGACGGAAAACGCCGTCGCCGTCGTACCGCCAGGCGGTGTCTGGTGGTCCGATCCTGCCGCGTGAGGTTCAGGCGTCAGGATCGGACCACTAGCTTGGGCGTGCGGCGCGGCATGCAAGGCGATGCCGGGTGGTCACACCAGCCCGGCGACCTCCCGCAGCGCCGCGACCAGCGGGGCGATGGCGATCGGCTTGGTCAGCAGCCGCAAGGGGGCCTTGCCGGGATGCAGCGCATCCGCGCCATCCGGCGGTGGGAAGCCGGTCATCACCACCACCGGCAGGTCGGGGCGCTCCGCCCGCAGCCGGGCGATCAACTCCCGCCCATCCATCCGCGGCATGCGCAGATCGGTGAGCAGCAGGTCGAACAGGGCGCCGCCCGCCGCCAGTTCCAGCGCCGCCTGGCCGTCCACCGCGGTCAGCACGCTGAACCCCGCCTCGGCCAACCCCTCCGCCAGGACCTCGGCGGCGAGCACCTCGTCCTCCGCCATCAGCACCCGCAGCGCTGGGGTCATGCCGCCTCGCCCGGGGTCGCCGGGTCCAGGCCGGTCAGCGGCAGGATCAGCCGGAAGACCGCGCCGGCCTCGGGGCGGCCTTCGGCCCAATTCGCCCAGGCCAGCCGGCCGCCCATGCCGCGGGCGATGCCGACCGCGAGCGGCAGGCCGAGCCCGGTCCCCTGGCCGGGATCCTTGGAGGTGACGAAGGGCTCCAGCATGCGGCCGGCGATGGTGGCGGGCACGCCGCCGCCGGTGTCGCGCACCGCGATGGTCACGCTGCCGGGGGTGGCGCCGGCGGCGATCGAGACGGTGATGCGGGCCGGCGCCTCCGGCTCCCGCCGCCGCCGCTCCAGCACGGCGTCGCGGGCATTCTCCAGCAGGTGCAGCACCGCCTGTTCGAGCTGCGCGGGGCGGCCGCGCACCGGGGCTTCGGCAGGCGCTTCCAGCGTCACCTCGATCCGGTCGAGCGCCCAGGCGCGGCGCGCCACCTCGACTGCGGCGGTGACGGCCGGGGCGGCATCGAAGGGCTCGGCGCCGGGCACGGCGTCGCGCGCCAGGTCGCGCATGCGCTCCAGCAGCGCGCCGAGCCGGCGGGTCTGGTCCAGCACCACGTCCATCGCCCGGCGCGGCCCGGCCATGCCGGAATCCAGCGTGGTCCGGGCGCGGTCGGCCCAGAGGCCGATGATGTTCACCGGCTGGCTCATCTCATGCGCCACGCCGGCGCACATGGCGCCGATCGTGGCGCGGCGGGCGGTCTCGACCAGATCGGTCTGCAGCCGGCGCAATTCGGTCACGTCGCGCAGGCTGCCGAGCAGCCGGATGGTGCCGTCGGGCTCCGCCGGCAGCGGCACCAGCACGGTGTGCCAGTGCCGCGTGCCGTCCTCCGGCGTCATCGTCGCGCTTTCCCAGCGGCGCGTCGCGCCGGCGTCGCGGCAGGCGGCGAATTCCCGCGCCAATTGCGCCGCGGCCTCGGGGGCCAGCAGCGCCGCCGGGCCAGCGCCTTCGATGCGGTCGCGCGCGACGGCGAACATGCTGCAGAAGGCGGGGTTCACGGTTTCAAAGACGAAGCCGGCGGAATCGGCGCGGACGACGAACAGCGCATCGCCCAGATGCTCGAAGAAGCCGGCGAGGCGTGCCTCGCTGCTGCGGGCGCGTTGCTCGGCCTCCCGCCGCTCGCCGACCTCCCGCACCAGCCGGTGGTTGGCATCGGCGAGGTCGGCGGCGGAGGGCAGGGCGAGGACGCGCGGCAGCAGCGGCCAGAGCGCGATGGCGGTGACGACGGAGGCCGCGGCGGTGACCGCCTTGACCGCGCCCTGCAACCCGTAATCCGGGTGCCACAGGGTCCAGATGCCGAGGAAATGCGTCGCGCCGCAGGCCAGGATGAAGACCGCGAAGAGCTCGATCGCCCAGGGATACACCAGGTCCCGCCGGCGCAGCGCGATGATGGTCAGCACCACCGGGATGGACCAGTAGGCGAGGCCGGTCAGCGCATCCGAGACGACGTGCAACCAGAGCAATTCGGGCCGCCAGAGCAGGCAGACGCCATGCGGCGCCAGGGCCTCCGTATCAAACAGGGCGGCGAAGCTGGGCATCGTGGGCGGCCATTCGATGGAAGGGGGGGCTCCGGCGCCCGACAGTGTGGGGTCCGGCAGCGATTAATGCCGCATGGACGGGGCCGTTGCGAGGCGCCGTCGCCGGCACCCACAGGAAGGTGAATACAGCAACATATGCCAAGAAAAGTAAATCTTGCCCCTGTCAGCCCCGCCGCATCGCCCGGGTCAGCGCGAGCACAGGCAAAAGGCCGGTTACGACGATCAGCAGCGCGGCGGTGCTGGCTTCCGCCAGGCGTTCATCCGCGGCGAGCCCATGGACCCTGACCGCTAACGTATCGAAATCGAAGGGCCGGACGATCAGCGTCGCCGGCAACTCCTTCATTGTGTCGACGAAGACCAGCAGGAAGGCGGTGAACAGGCTGCCCTTCGCCAGCGGCAATTCCACCCGCCAGACCGCCCCGGCCGGGGAGGCGCCAAGCACCCGCGCGGCCTGGCGGAGGGACGGCTTCACCCGGCCCAGCCCGGATTCCACCGCCGACAGCGCCACCGCCAGGAAGCGCACCAGATAGGCGAAGACCAGCGCCAGCACCCCGCCCGAGAGCAGCAGCCCGGTCGACAGGCCAAGATGCGCCCGCGCCCAGCCATCCAGCGCATTGTCGAACAGCCCGAGCGGTACCAGCGTGCCCACCGCGATGACCGAGCCGGGAATGGCATAGCCGAGCCCGGCGACGCGGAGCGCCAGGCGCTGCGGCGCCTGCGGGTGCAGCCGCGCCGCCCAGGCCAGGAAGGCCGCCAGCATCACCGCCGCGGTGGCGGCCAGCCCGGCCAGCACCACGCTGTTGCGGGCGAAGGGCAGGAAGCGGGCCGGTTCCAGCGGGTCGCCGACCTGGACCATCAGCGCCAGCAGCGTCCCGGCCGGCAGCAGGAAGCCGAGGGTGACCGGCAGCGCACACAGGATGAAGGCCGCCGCCGCCTTCCAGCCGCGCAGCGCCACCGGCCGCAGCGCCGGGTGGCGGTTGGTGGTCGGGTGGAAGCGCCGGCCGCCGCGGGAGGCGTGCTCCAGCGCCAGCAGCACGGCCACCAGCCCCATCAGGCAGGCGGCCAGCTGGCTGGCGGCGCCGCGGTCGCCGAGGCCGAACCAGGCCTCGTAGATGCCGGTGGTGAAGGTGCGCACGGCGAAATGCTGCACCGTGCCGAAATCCGCCAGCGTCTCCATCAGCGCCAGCGCCACGCCGCCGACGATCGCCGGCCGCGCCATCGGCAAAGCGAGGCGGCGGAAGCACGATCCCAGCGAATGGCCGAGCGTGCGGGAGGCTTCGAGCAGGCAGACGCTCTGCTGCTGGAAGGCGTTGCGGCAGAGCAGGTAGACGTAAGGGTAGAGCACCATCGCCAGCATCAGCGCGGCGCCCGGCAGGCTGCGGATCTCGGGGAACCAGTACTGGCCCCAGCGCAGCCCCGTCAGGCTGCGGATCGCGCCCTGCACCGGCCCGGCGACGTCGAGCAGCCAGGTATAGGCATAGCCGCAGACATAGGCCGGCATCGCCATGGGCAGCAGCAGCGCCACGTCCAGCACGCCGCGGCCGGGGAATTTGCAGGCGGTGACCAGCCAGGCGGAGACCGCCCCGGCGGTCGCCGTCATCAGCCCGACCAGCAGGAACAGCAGGGCGGAGTTCGCCAGCATCTCCGGCAGGGTGGTGCTGGCGATATGCCGCCAGACCGCGCCGGCCGGCACCGCGGCCGAGACCAGCACTGCCAGCAGCGGCGCGGCGATCAGCCCGGCCAGCAGCGGGGCCAGCAGGCTCCAGCCGGGCCGCGTCCGGCGGGGCCGGGGCGGGCCTTCGGCCATGGCGAGGGCGGTGGAAGTGGGCGTCATTTGCGAGTCATTCTCAAATGACGCCTAGCATGGCCTCCCTGCGCGGGAAAGCCGCGGAGCCTATTCCGCCGCCTTCTTCCGCGCCTCCCACTCCTCGACCGAGATGCGCGGCACCTCGATCCGGTCGGTGGTGCGGGTATACCAGCCGCGGCCATGCATGCGGCCGACGAGGCCGAGCTTCGGCGTATCGACGTAGCACTTGGCGGCATCCAGCACGCAGTCGTCGTTGATGTGCACGGCGACGACCCGGCCGAGCACGATGGTGTGGCGGCCGGCGGGGATCAGCTGGAAGGTGACGCATTCCAGTGCGACCGGGCTTTCGGCGATGCGCGGCGGCTTGATCTTGGCGGAGGGCGCCTTGGTCAGGCCGGCCTCGGCCAGCTCGTCCACGCCGGGCGGAAAATCGATGGCGGTGGTGTTCATGCCGTGGATGGCGCTTTCGGGCACCAGGTTGACCACGAACTCGCCGGTCCGGCGGATGTTGTCGGCGGTGTCCTTCAGCACGCCGGGGCCGCGCGGGCCGGCGCCGAAGCCGACCACGACGGGGTCGTCGGAGAAGGCGTTGAAAAAGGAATAGGGCGCGGCGTTCACCGTGCCGGCCTCGTCCTGCGTGACCACCCAGGCGATCGGCCGCGGCACCACGGAGGACACCACCAGCTTGTAGCAATCCTGCGGCGCCAATTTCTCGAAGTCGAACAGCATCCCGGGGGTCCTTTCCTGCGTGCGCGGACGGTGGCGCGGCGGGGCGCGGCTGTCGAGGGGCGTCCGCCTCGGCGTTTGCCCCGGATTAACCCAGGCCGTGCAGGGTGGGCTGGAGGAGGACCCCCGATGCGCCTGTTCCGCAACCTCTCGGTCGGTCGCAAGCTCGCCGCGGGCGCCCTGCTGGCGCTGATCCTGCTCGGTGGCCTGGTCACGCTGGTCGAGCGGCAGGCGGGGCTGGTCCAGGCCGCCGGCATGGCGGAGCGCGCGGCGATCGCCGGGCGGGCGGCGGCGCGGCAGGCGGCACTGCAGGTCGCCGGCGCGGGCCTCGCGGCGCGCGACGCGCGGCTCGGCCAGACGGCCGAGGCGGTGGGCGCCGCCGGCCGCCG
>JBMOJU010000263.1:0-7627 GCA_049315625.1 Paracraurococcus sp. | reverse complement strand
CATCCCGAACCGCAGCAAATGCGACACGACCTATCCGAATTCGCGCAATTTCACCGTTCGTATTCAATCATCGCGGAGGCGTGACGCGCCACGACGCGGCGGCGCAACCATCATGCCACCCAGCCGGGGGCAGTGGCGACGGAGGAGCGGATGGCGAGTGGCAGCAAGGGCCTGCGGGTCCTGTTGGCTGAGGATGAGAGCCTGGCCGCGCTGGTGGTCGGCGATGCGCTCACCGAACTGGGTCATGCGGTGGTGCATGCGGCGGATGGCGAGACCGCACTCGGCATCGCTGCCGCCCTGCCCTTCGACGTGCTGATCACCGATCTGGCGATGCCCCGCCTCTCGGGCCTCGAACTGATCCCGCTGCTGCGGGCGGACCGGCCGGACCTGCCGGTGGTGATGATGACCGGCTGGCTGCCTCCGGCGGGCGCGCAGCTTCTGGCGGAGGCCGGCGAAAGCCCGACCGCCCTGCTGTTGAAGCCCTTCGCCCTGACCCAGCTGGCCGAAGCGCTGGCCCGGGTGGCGCTGCCGGCCACGGCCCCGGCGGGAGGGGCGATGGCCGGCGGGCGGGTCTAGGGCGGGATGCGTTCGGCTTCGCTCACGCGTCCCGCCCTGGCCGAGGTTTCGTCGCGCGATTCAGGCTTTTCGGCGATTCCGCCTCAAGCCATCGCGCTCTAGCCTTTCGTTTGCAAACCAGAGTCACGCCCGCAGGCGGTTCCGCCTTTGGGCGGTCCGCTTCAGGACCGACGTCTATTCGGCCAGGAAGCCACGGATGCGGTCGGCGAGTTGGCCCATGCCCACCACGCCGTTCAGATGGCCGAGCGGGCCGGTCACCTCCGCCGTCACCACCTGCTTGCCGGATCGGCGCAGGATCTCGATGAACTCCCGCGCGCCGTCATGCAGGAAGACGCGGTCGGTCGGCGAGGGGATGACCAGCCAGCGCTTCGCGGCCCCCTCCATCGCCGCCACCAGGCTCGGATAGTCGTTCAGGAAAAGCTGGTTGGCGCGGACCATGTACAGGAAGGAATTGGCGTCCGAGGTCCGCGCCCGGGCGGCGGCGGCATCGTCCAGCCATTTCTCGATGGCGAAGCGGTCGCCGATCCGCCGCGCCGGGTCCTGCCCCTCGGGCAGCTTACGGTCGAACTGCCTCGCCCAGCCGCGGTCGCGAGCATGCAGGGTGACGATCTTCCAGGCCTCGGCCAGGCCGCGCAGCGGCGGCTCCCGCCCCAGCCCGTAATAGTCGCCGTCGCGCCAATTCGGGTCGAGCCGGATCGGCGCCTCCCAGATCTCCAGCCAGCCCTGCATCCAGGCATCGATCTCGGCGGCGATCACCGGCATGGCGCGCTGGACGAAGTCGGGGTAGGCGGCGGCCCATTCGATGGTCTGCAGCCCGCCATTGGACGGGCCGGCGACCAGGGCCAGCCGCTTCACGCCCAGGCTGTCGAGCAGCCGCTTCTGCACCTCGACGAAGTCGCGCATGGCGATGACGGGAAAGGCCATGCCCCAGGGCCGGCCGGTATCGGGGTTGATGCTGGCCGGGCCGGTGGTGACGGTATTGGCGTCCGGCACGTTCACATTGACCAGGGTATCGGCCGAGACGACGAAGTACCTGTCGGTGTCGATCGCCTTGCCCGGGCCGATGATCGCGTCCCAGTAGCCGGCCGGGCCGCCCGCGGAAAGCCGGCCGAAGGCATGGCTGTTGCCGCTGAAGAAGTGGCAGATCAGCACGGCATTGTCCCCGGCCGGGTTCAGCGTTCCCATGGTCTGGTAGCCGATCCGGGCGGTCGGGATGATGGCGCCGCCGCGGGTCTGAAAGCTGCCGGCCTCGAAGACGCGCTTCTCCAGCACCTCCTGCGCCAGGGCGGGTTGCGCCACGCAGGCGGCCAGCAGGCCCGCCGCGGCCAGGAGGCCTCGCCGTTTCATCATGCCCGGGTTTCTCCCTGTGGAGCCGGCATGCTGCGCGGCGATCATGGCGGCAGCAAGATGCCGGCATGAGGCGTTTCGCCAACCGGCCGTCGCCGCACCGCCGTTGCGCCTTTGGCAAAGGCCAGCTTAGCCTTGCCCTTGCTTGCGCCATGGGTCGGTGCGCCGGGCCGCCCGTTCCGCCGGGCGACCCGCCGCGCGACCCGGGCGGGGGACAACAAAGGGGGGTTGCGACTTTGATGACGATTTCACTGTTGCTGGTGATCGTGCTGGGGGCGCTTTCGATCGCCTACGGCGTCGTCACCGCCAAACAGGTCATGGCGCTCGATGCGGGCAGTGCCCGCATGCAGGAGATCGCCACGGCGATCCAGGAAGGTGCCTCGGCCTACCTCAAGCGGCAATACACGACGATCGCCATCGTCGGCGTCCTGCTCTTCGTCCTGGTCATCGCCACGCTCGGCGTCGCGGTCTCGATCGGCTTCCTGATCGGCGCGCTGCTGTCGGGGGCGGCCGGGTTCATCGGCATGAACGTCTCGGTGCGCGCCAATGTCCGAACCGCGCAGGCCTCGACCCAGTCCCTGGCGGCCGGGCTCGACGTGGCGTTCAAGTCGGGCGCCATCACCGGGCTGCTGGTGGCCGGCCTCGCCCTGCTGGGCGTCGCGGTCTACTTCTTCATCCTGACCCAGTTCATGGGCCTGGCGCCGAACGACCGCACCGTCATCGACAGCCTGGTGGCGCTCGGCTTCGGCGCCTCGCTGATCTCGATCTTCGCCCGGCTCGGCGGCGGCATCTTCACCAAGGGCGCCGATGTCGGCGGCGACATGGTCGGCAAGGTCGAAGCCGGCATCCCCGAGGACGACCCCCGCAACCCCGCCACCATCGCCGACAATGTGGGCGACAATGTCGGCGACTGCGCCGGCATGGCGGCCGACCTGTTCGAGACCTATGCCGTGACCATGGTCGCCACCATGGTGCTGGCGGCCATCGCGTTCCCGGCCGGCTCGCTCGCGCTCGGCATGCTCTATCCGCTGACGATCGGCGCGGTCTGCGTGGTGACCTCGATCGTCGGCACCTATTTCGTCAAGCTGCCGGCCAACAACTCCATCATGGGGGCGATGTACCGCGGCTTCATCGTCACCGGCGTGCTGTCGCTGATCGTGCTGCTGCCGCTGACCTACCTGGTCTTCGGCAGCGGCAGCATCACCGCCGCCGGCGCCACCTTCAACGCCTTCTCGCTGTTCCTCTGCGGCGTGGTCGGGCTGGCGGTGACCGGGCTGATCATCGTGGTCACCGAATACTATACCGGGACCAACTTCCGCCCTGTCCAGGCAATCGCCGAGAGCTCGGTCACCGGGCACGGCACCAACGTGATCCGCGGCATCGCGGTCAGCATGGAAAGCACCGCCATCCCGGCGCTGATCATCATCGGCGGCGTGCTGTTCAGCTACAATCTGGCGGGCCTTTACGGCATCGCCATCGCGGTGACGACGATGCTGGCGCTGGCCGGCGTGGTGGTCGCCCTCGATGCCTTCGGGCCGGTCACCGACAATGCCGGCGGCATCGCCGAGATGGCCGGCCTGCCGAAGGAGATCCGGGTCACCACGGATGCGCTGGACGCGGTCGGCAACACGACGAAGGCGGTCACCAAGGGCTATGCGATCGGCTCGGCGGGCCTCGGCGCGCTGGTGCTGTTCGCAGCCTATACCCAGGACCTGGCCTTCTTCGCGGCGAATTCCGACACCTACCCCTACTTCAAGGGCGTCGGCGCGCTGACCTTCAGCCTGTCCTCGCCTTACGTGGTCGTCGGCCTGCTGTTCGGCGGCGCCCTGCCCTACCTGTTCGGCGGCATGGCGATGACGGCGGTCGGCCGCGCGGCGATGAGCGTGGTGGAGGAAGTCCGGCGGCAGTTCCGCGAGAAGCCCGGCATCATGGAGGGCCGCGACCGCCCGGATTACGGCCGCGCCGTCGACATCCTGACCAAGGCGGCGATCAAGGAGATGATCATCCCGTCGCTGCTGCCGGTGCTGTCGCCACTGGTGATCTACTTCGGCATCAGCGCCATCGCCGGCAAGGCGGCGGGGTTCGAGGCGCTGGGTGCCATGCTGCTGGGCGTCATCGTCAACGGCTTCTTCGTCGCGGTCAGCATGACCACCGGCGGCGGCGCCTGGGACAACGCCAAGAAGTACATCGAGGAAGGCCACCATGGCGGCAAGGGGTCCGAGGCGCACAAGGCCGCGGTGACCGGCGACACGGTGGGCGACCCCTACAAGGACACCGCCGGCCCGGCGGTGAACCCGATGATCAAGATCACCAACATCGTGGCGCTGCTGCTGCTGGCGATGCTGGCGCATAGCTGAACCAAACCGCCGGGCCGGCCCCCTGGGTTCGGCCCGGCGATGCGGCTTGCGGTCCGCGCAGCCGGTCGATGCCGCCACGCAGGCCGCCTGCCGGCGATCCGCTGCGGCGCCACAAACGGAGAAGGCCGGCGGGTAGCCCCGCCGGCCTTTTTTCATGGCCGGCCCCCAGGGCCAGCGCGGCGCAGGGCGGGGGAATGGTCCCCCGCGCGGCGGCTCAGGCCAGGCGCAGGTTGCCGGCGGAGGACTTGCCCTTCCGCGGGTCGTGCTCGAGGTCGAAGCTGACCTTCTGGCCCTCGTTCAGCTGGCGGATGCCGGCCTTCTCGACGGCGCTGATGTGCACGAACACGTCGGCGCCATTGTCATCCGGCTGGATGAAGCCGAAGCCCTTGGTCGAATTGAACCATTTCACGGTACCGGTAGCCATTGTCGTACGTCCATTCTGTCTGCGGCCCATCCCACGCCCTTCGTGGGAGGGTCCGTATCGTTGCTGGTCTGCCTGGCTGCGTCGCTTGGGGCGGCGCGGTGCTCAGACCTCGGTCTTGGTCTCGTCGGGGACGGGCTCGGGGGGCGAGCCGCCCTCGCGTTCCTGCTTGCGCCGGGCCACGGCCTCTTCGCGCTCGCGCTGCTTCTCGGCCTGCTTGGTCAGCTTGCCGCGATTGATCTCGGCCCGCTGCTGGCCGTAATTCGGTCGTCTCGCCACGCTGGCCGCCCTGTCAGGAAAAAACGCCGGTGGCGCCACTGCGGAGCTGGCTTTCCAGCACCACACGCTCATGCCCATCCTGCTGGTGCTTCACCCTGTACTCGCGGTCATTGTCCGGGCCGGGCAACTGCCGGACCACGGTGTAGACGCCGCGCGGCACATTCCCGTCGAAGCGATGCGGAACGAATTCCACCTTCTGCCCGACATTGAAACGGTGGGGTGACATCAGTGTCCTCCTGCCTTGCGGCTGCGGATGGGCAGGCGGGAGTCGCCCGGGGCCGCAGCCGGCCCCCAGGCAGAGCCGGCGACCGTCAGTCGACCTTGATGTTGCAGGCCGACATCTTATTCTGCTGGCCCTTCTGCACGTCGTAGCTGACGCGCTGATTCTCGTTCAGCCCCTGCAGGCCGGCCTTCTGGACGTCGGAGATGTGGACGAAGACGTCGGCGGTCCCGTCCTGAGGCTGGATGAAGCCGTAGCCCTTGGTGGCGTTGAACCACTTCACGGTGCCGTTGGCCATTGTCGCTATTCCATCAAGCATGCGTTCCGCCCCACGCCTTTCGCGGGGCAGGCCAATCTGCCAATGCGGGACGGAAACCAGGCTCGGCGCTCAAGCAGGAGCTGACGAAACGGGCCGAACCAGACGGGTTGACGCTCCCAACATGCGCCCAGAGCCGTCCGGATACAATGGTAATCGGTCGGGATCGCGTGGATGCGATGCCAAAAGACCGTGCCCCAGCGGCGTGGCCGCGGCTCAGCCGGCCGGCGGCAGCAGCGCCGCGGCCCGGCGCAGGGCGGTTTCCGCCGCCCGCACCTGCCGCGCCGTCTCCTCCTGCCTCAGGTGGCCGGACCGCTCCAGCAGCACCGCCTGGCCCTCGGCGATGCGGGCGAGCACGGCGCGATAGGCGTCCCGCGCCGCCGCGCCGGCAGCAACCTCTGCCTCGCGCTGCGCCCGCCACTCGCGGATCGCCTGGCGCGCCGCAGGGTCGCGCGTGCCGGCCTCCAGCGGGGCGTAGAGCGCTTCGATCGCCTCCCGACGGGCGGCATCCCCGGCGGCCAGGCCGGCCACCGCCTCCGACAGGCGGCGCAGCAGGGTGGCAACCACGGGGTCGGCCGCGCGGATCGCGGTCGCGGTCTGCGGCGCCCGCCAATTGGCCTTGCTGGCGGTGACCAGCAGGGCGCCGAGGGCACCCACCGCCTCGCCGGCCTCCGGATCGAAGGCCGCGGCCGCCGCGGCCTCGGCGACCAGCGGATCCTCCATCCGGCGTACCAGCCCATCGGCGGCGATCGTCGAGAGGGCAGTGAACCAGGCCTCCAGCGCCGCCTGCTGCGCGGCGATCGCCCTCCGCCGTTCGGACTCGGGCGCCCCGGGCTGGCCGGGGCCGGCAGCGGCGCGGGTCCAGGCGGCGGCATCCGCGGCGCCGCCGGCCCAGTCGCGCACCGGTGTATAGTCGGGCGGCGAGCAGGCGCCGAGCAACAAGGCCGGAACGAGGCACCAGAAAAGCCTACCCGCCACGATACCCAATCCCTCAACCACGCGTGGCAGAGGCTACAGCGCCGGCCGGACCCTGGAAACCATGCGGATCAACGGGCGCGCAGTCGATCCGGGATCGGCAGGCCGAGCCGCGCCGGGACCTGCCAGACCTCCCGCACCGTGCGCAGCCTGCCGAAGCCGGAGAGCAGGTAATTCGGCAGGGCGCGGGGATGGTCCGCGGTGCAGGTGTTCACGGTCAGGCCGCGGGGCTGTTCCGCCCAGGCGGTGTCCACGGCGTGGCGCAGGAAGGCGCGGCCCAGCCCATGCCCGACCGCATGCGGCATCAGGCCGAAATAGCCGAGATTGGTGTAGGGCCGGTTGCGTCGGTCGAGCTCGTAGAAGCCGGCCGGCTCGCCATCCTGGTAGAGCACATGGATGGAGACGCCGGGGTCCTTGAGGATTGCCGCCAATTCGGCATCCGGCAGGGTCCGCCGCAGCCACCAGACATAATCATGCCCGACCGTGTGGTAGAGGTAGCGGTAGAAGCCGACGCTGCAGCGCCGCGCATGCACCACGCCGGCAGCCGCCGGCAGCGCCGCGCCGCGCTGCTCGGGCGCGTGGTCCATCCTCAGGAACGTCACGTCGACCGCGACCGGGATGACGGTCTCGCCCATCAGACTCATCGCCGGCCGCCGTCCGGGAGCACGGACCTCAGTTGTCCAGGAAGCTGCGCAGCTTGCGGCTGCGGCTGGGGTGCTTGAGCTTGCGCAGCGCCTTGGCCTCGATCTGGCGGATACGCTCGCGCGTCACGTTGAACTGCTGGCCGACCTCCTCCAGCGTGTGGTCGGTGTTCATGCCGATGCCGAAGCGCATGCGCAGCACGCGTTCCTCACGCGGCGTGAGGGAGGAGAGGACCCGGGTCGTCGCCTCCCGCAGGTTGGACTGGATGGCGGCGTCCAGCGGGATGATGGCGTGCGGGTCCTGGATGAAGTCGCCGAGGTGGCTGTCCTCCTCGTCGCCGATCGGGGTTTCCAGGCTGATCGGCTCCTTGGCGATCTTCAGGACCTTGCGGACCTTCTCCAGCGGCATGCCGAGCTTCTCGGCCAGTTCCTCCGGGGTCGGTTCACGGCCGATCTCGTGCAGCATCTGGCGGCTGGTGCGGACCAGCTTGTTGA
>JBMOJU010000662.1:0-1742 GCA_049315625.1 Paracraurococcus sp. | reverse complement strand
GCACCGGCGCACCCCGCCCCTCCAGGCGCACACCACGCCCGCCGCGTGATACCCCCCGCCGCATGAACCGCCCCTCCGGCCGCGCCCCCGATGCGCTGCGCACCGTCCTCCTCGAACCCGGCGTCGCCCGCCATGCCGAAGGCTCCTGCCGCATCCGCATGGGGGTGACGGAGGTGCTCTGCACCGCCTCCGTCGAAACCCGCGTGCCGCCCTTCCTGCGCGGCACCGGCTCGGGCTGGGTGACGGCGGAGTACGGCATGCTCCCCCGCGCCACCCACACGCGGGGGGACCGCGAGGCGGCGCGCGGAAAACAGTCCGGGCGGACGCAGGAGATCCAGCGGCTGATCGGCCGGTCCTTGCGCGCCGTCACCGACCTGAAGGCGATGGGGGAGGTCTCGATCACCCTCGACTGCGATGTGCTCACCGCCGATGGCGGCACCCGCTGCGCCAGCATCACCGGCGCCTGGGTGGCGCTGCACCTGGCCTTCCGGCATCTGATGAAGATGAACGTCATCGGGACCATGCCGCTGAAGGACCAGGTGGCCGCGGTCTCCTGCGGGATCTGGCAGGGCGTGCCGGTGCTGGATCTGGATTATGAGGAGGACAGCAAGGCGCATACGGATGCGAACTTCGTCCTCACCGGCCGCGGCGGGATGGTGGAGGTGCAGGGCACGGCGGAAGGCGAGCCGTTCTCGGAAACCCAGCTTCTCGACCTGCTGCGCCTGGCCCGGCAGGGGACGGAGGTGCTGTTCCGCCACCAGCGCGCCGCCGTGGGCATCGGCTGATGTCCCATCGGCGCCTGCAACCCGGCAAGCTGGTCCTCGCCAGCCACAATGCCGGCAAACTGCGGGAGGTCGAGGCGCTGCTCGCGCCCTACGGCATGCAGGTGGTCTCGGTGAAGGAGCTCGGCCTGCCCGAACCCGCCGAGACCGAGGACAGCTTCCTCGGCAACGCCACCATCAAGGCGCTGGCCGCGGCGCGCGCCACCGGCCTGCCGGCGCTGGCCGATGACAGCGGGTTTTCCGTCGCCTCCCTCGGCGGCGACCCGGGCGTGCGGACCGCGGATTGGGCCGAGACGCCGACGGGGCGGGACTATGCCATGGCCATGGCGAAGGTCGCCGCGCTGGCCGCCCCGCATCCCGACCGCGCCGCCTGGTTCACCTGCGCCCTGGTCCTCGCCTGGCCGGACGGCCACACCGAAGGCTTCGCGGGCGAGGTGCACGGGACCTGGGTCGCCCCGCCGCGCGGCAGCAACGGCTTCGGCTACGACCCGATGTTCCTGCCCGCAGGCGCGGCGCTGACCTTCGGCGAGATGACGCCGGAGGAAAAGCACGCCGACAACCACCGCGCCCGGGCCTTCGCCCTGCTGGCCGCCGCCTGCCTGCCGGCGTCGCGCTGACACGGAATGGTCATCCCCGATCCACCCCGCGCTGGTCCAGGCTACGGCCGGAACAATGCAAAGGGGGATCGCCATGCGCCTCGCCTCGTTCAACGTGGAGAACCTGTTCTCCCGCGCCCGCGCCCTGAACCAGGAGAGCCTGGCGGAGGGCAAGCCGGTGCTCGACGCCTTCGCCCGCTTCAGCACGCTGATCGCCAAGGAACGCTACGGCGCCACCGACCGGAAGCGGATGGTCGAGCTGCTCGGGGTGCTGGGCCTGGAGAAGGCGGACGACGCGCCCTTCGTGCGGCTGCGGCGCAACCGCGGCGAATTCCTGGTGCGCCGCCGCGGCGGCCCGATCGAG
>JBMOJU010000019.1:0-30809 GCA_049315625.1 Paracraurococcus sp. | reverse complement strand
CGGCGCATGTCCCGGCGGTGGACTGGCAGCGGCCGCACCGGGGCCATGCCGGGCCGACGGGAGAGCAGATCACCCGCGCCGCGCTGGCGGTGCTGCTGGACTCGCATAGCCTGACGGAGGTGCTGCTGCGGACGGTGGCGCAGGGCGGCGACACCGACACGGTCGCGGCGATCGCCATGGCGGCGGCCTCGGTCTCCCCGGCGATGGCGCGCGACCTGCCGCCGGCGCTGATCGAGGGGCTGGAAGCGGGCGAGCATGGCCGGCCGCTGCTGGAGGCGCTGGATGGTCGGCTGGCGGCGGCCTTCGGGCTGCCGGTGGTGGCGGCGGGGCCGCGCGGCTGAAGGTTTGGCTGGGCGCGGCGCTGCCGCCGCGCCCGCCACGTCAGCCTGCCTGCGCTGCCGCAAGGTGTCCCATGCGCCGCGCCTCGTCCTCCGCCTGGGCGTTGGCGCACCGTCTCCACGCCCACAGCCCTTCGCCCGGTGATCCCAGCCATGGACGCAAGACTGGTTTTCCTGCTCATGCTCGTCGTGCTGTTCGGTGCGAAGCCGCTTTGGCTTACCCTCCGGCGCCAGGGCCGGTCGCATGGGCGGGACGACCACCCCGCCGGCCCGCCCGATCCCGATGCCTGCCACACCCCCCCGACCGATGTGGCTCCGCCGGCCTGGATGGAGCCCCAGACGCTGGAGGATGAGGTCGAGTCCGGCCCCGAAAGCCTGCCCTATTCCTTCGAGCCGGAAGACGTCCGCGACGTCCATCTGCGCCGCGCGCATTTCCGCGCTGCCCGGGGCGACATCGCCGGCGCCATCTCGGATTACGAGCAGGCGGAGCAGTGGGAGAGCTGGTCCGGCCACGGACCCGGCGTCTTCGAATTCGGCATGACCGAGGCCTGCGATCAATCGGTCCTCCTTGCCGGGCTCGACGCGCTCCTCGCGGCTCACCCGGACTCCTGGCCGGCCCTGCGCGAGCGCGCCTACCAGCGCCTCTGTGCCGGGGATGCGGATGGCGCCATCCGCGACTGCGACGCGGTCCTCGCCTACGAGTGCGATGACGGGTTCTGCCGCGCGCTTCGCGGCCTTGCCCGCCGCCGCTCCGGTGATGCAGCGGGCGCATGGCATGACCTGGATGCGGCGGTCGCCAGTGCGTCGCCCAAGAATCCCTGGCCATCCTTTGCCCGGGCCGGTCTCGCCCTGCTCGACGACGCGCCCGCCGCCGCGCTGGCCGACCTGCGCGGACACGAGACGTCCTATAGCCTCCGGCCCTACCGCCGCTGCCTGATGGATGGGACGCGGCGACGCCTCTCGGGCGTGGCGCTCGCCTACCCTGTCCCGCAGGAAGGATGGGTGACGCTCCATCGGCTCTTCGGACCGGCCATCGCAGCCAGGATCCGCGGGTAGCGGCGGCAACCGAACGTCGTGGACAGGGGGGGGCGACGTGCGGCGCTTCCCAAACCCGCCGCCCCGCGCCATCACTCAGCCATGTCCGAAGACCCCTGCCGCCTCTACCTCATCACCCCGCCGGTGCTCCCCCCCGGCTTCGCCGACCAGCTCGCCGCGGCGCTGGATGCGGGCGACGTCGCCTGCCTGCAGCTCCGGCTGAAGGACGCCCCGCCCGACCAGGTCCGCCGCACGATCGAGGCGCTGATGCCGATCGCCCAGGCGCGCGACGTCGCCTTCATCCTGAACGACGACGCCATCCTCGCCGCCGAGATGGGCTGCGACGGCGCGCATCTCGGGCAGGAGGATGGCGACCATGCCGGGGCGCGGATGCTGCTGGCCGGCAGGATCCTCGGCATCACCTGCCATGACAGCCGGCACCTGGCGATGAAGGCGGGCGAGATGGGGGCGGACTACGTCGCCTTCGGCGCCTTCTTCCCGACCTCGACCAAGCCGACCCAGCACCGGCCGGAGATCGAGTTGCTGGAATGGTGGGCGGATGTCTTCACCGTGCCGGCCGTGGCGATCGGCGGCATCACCGCGGCGAATTGCGGCCCCCTGGTCGCGGCGGGGGTGGATTTCCTCGCCGTGGTCGGCGCCGTCTGGAACCACCCGGAGGGGCCGGCCGCCGGCGTCCGGGCGATGAACGCGGCGATCGCGGCGTCCCTGCCCGTCCCCGAATGAGCGGCCTGGTCCCGGAGCTGGCGGTCCGCGACCTGGCCACGAGCCTGGCCTTCTGGTGCGGCCCCTGCGGCTTCACCGTGCTCTACGACCGGCCGGAACAGGGCTTCGCCTGCATCGGCCGCGACGGCGCAAGGGTGATGCTGGACCAGCTCGGGGTGGACCGGGACTGGGTTACCGCCCCGCTGGCCCCGCCCTTCGGCCGGGGCATCAACCTGGAGATCGCGGTGGGGGACCTGGCCCCGATCCTCGGCGCACTGGCGGCGGCCCGCTGGCCGCTCTTCCTGGCGCCCGAGGTGAAGGCATACCGGGTCGGCAGAACGCGCATCACGGTGCGGCAATTCCTGGTGCAGGATCCGGACGGCTACCTACTGCGGTTCTCGCAGACGCTGGAGGCTACTCCCGATGCAGCTTGACTTCGAAACCTGCGACGTCTTCACCGAGACCCGCTACGGCGGCAACCCGCTGGCCGTGGTCTTCGGCGGCGCGGCGCTGGACGGCGCGGCGATGCAGCGCGTGGCGCGGGAGTTCAACCTCTCGGAGACCGTCTTCGTCCTGCCGGCCGAAGCGGCGGGCGCCGCCGCCCGTATCCGCATCTTCACCCCCGGCGCCGAGCTGCCCTTCGCCGGCCACCCCAATGTCGGCACGGCGGTCCTGCTGGCGCGCCGCCTGGGCGTGGCGGGGGAGAGCATCGCGCTCGACCAGGCGGCGGGGCGGGTGGCGGCGACCCTGGCGCGCGACGCCGCCGGGCTGGTGACGGCCGCCGAGATCGTCGCGCCGCTGCCCTATGCGACCACGGCGACGCTCACCCCCGCCGCGGCCGCAGCCTGCCTCGGCCTGCCGGAAGCGGCGGTGGTCGGCACGACCCATGCGCCCTGCATCGGCGGCTGCGGCAACGCGATGGCCTTCGCCGAGCTGGCCGACCTGCATGCGCTCGCCGCCGCGACTCCCGACACGGCGGCCTTCCGGCTGCACCTGCCGGCCAGCACCTGCGTCGGCATCCATGTCCATGTCGCGCTGCCGGATGGCCGCCGCCGCGCCCGGATGTTCGGCCCGCTGGTGGGCGTGCCGGAGGACCCGGCAACCGGCAGCGCCAATGTCGGCCTGGCCGGGCTGTTGCTGCTCAACGCAGGCGGCGCGAGCCTGGCGCTGGAGGTGGAGCAGGGCATCGAGATGGGCCGGCCCTCCCGCCTGGCGCTGCGGGCCTGGCGGGATGCGGCGGGCGATATCCGCGCCGCGGTCGGTGGCGGGGTGGTGGCAGTGTCCGCCGGCACCATCTCGGTCTGATGGACGAACTCGGCTTCCACCGCACGCTGCACCGCCCCGGCACGCTGCTCGACGTCGGCGCGCATGACGGCGCCTTCACCCTGCCCTTCGCGGCGCTGCCCGGCAGCCGCGTGCTGGCCTTCGAGCCGTTGCCGAGCGCCTTCGCCCGGCTGCACGCCGCCGCCGGTGCGCTGCCCCAGGTGACGCTGCGGCAGGAGGCGTTGGGCGAGGCGGAGGGCGAAATCACCCTGACCCTGCCGGTGCTGGACGGCGTGCCGCAGGAGCAATGGGCGAGCACGGCGAAGGGCTATGCCGGGCTCGACCCGCGCGTCGCGGAGCAGCGCCACACCGTGCCGCTGCGGCGGCTGGATGGCTTCGGCCTGGCGGACCTCACCGCGGTGAAGCTGGACGCCGAGGGCGGCGAGTACGAGGTGCTGCGCGGCGCGCGCGACACGCTGCTGCGCTGCCGCCCGATCCTGTCGATCGAGATCGAGGAGCGGCACCGCCCCGGCTCCACCTGGGCGGTGCCCGCCTACCTGGATGCGCTGGGCTACGACGCCTTCTGGGAATTCTGGGGCGATTGGCGGCCGATGGCGAGCTTCGACCGCGCGACGATGCAGCGCGCCAGCCCGAACCCCGCGGTGTTCGAGGCCTCCGACCCCTATGTCTTCGTCTTCTACTTCCTGCCGCGAGAGGATGCGCCGGCGATGCTGGCGGCGCTGCGGGCGGCGGAGGCCTGAAGAGCGGGGAGGACGTATCCTCCCCGCGCCCCACCTCTATTTTTCTGAGTCTGGCACCCGTCACGCGGGGAATGCCAGACTCACAAAAAGGAAGGGTGGGGTTGGACGCATGCGTCCAACGGGAGGAAATACTTTTCCCTCCCCAGCCTTGCTTCACGCCACGAACGGCAACCACATCACGTCGCTGATCGATCGCGCGCCGCTCGCCAGCATCGCCAGCCGGTCGAAGCCCAGCGCGATGCCGCTGCCCGCCGGCATGCCGTGATCGAGCGCGGCCAGGAAATCCTCGTCCACGTCCCAGCCCTCCGCCCCATGGATGGCGCGGCGGGCGGCGACATCGGTGACGAAGCGGGTGCGCTGCTCGGCCGGGTCGGTCAGCTCGTCGAAGGCGTTGGCCAGCTCGATGCCGGCGGCGAACAGCTCGAAGCGCAGCGCGGCACGCGGGTCGGCCGGGTCGCGCCGGGCAAGCGCGGCCTGGGGCGCCGGCCAATGGGTCAGGAAGGTCGCGCGGTCGCGGCCGAGATGGGGCTCGACGCGTTCCAGCAGCAGGCGGAAGAACAGATCCTCCCAGCCCTCACCGGCACGCGACGGGGTGCCGATGGCGGCGGCGGCGGCCCGCAGCGCGACGGTGTCCCCCTGCCCGTCCGGCGTCACCGTCGCCAGCAGGTCGAGCCCGCCGCACCAGCGGCGGAAGGCCTCGGCCATGGTGAGGCGCTCGAATGCGGGCGCCAGGTCGGTGGTGGTGCCGGCATGGCCGACCACGGGTGGGCAGACGGCGCGGACGAACGCCTCCGTCTCGTCCATCATGCCGGCGAAGGACAGGCCGGGGCGGTACCATTCCAGCATGGTGAATTCCGGCGCGTGGCGCGGGCTGGCCTCGCCGTTGCGCCAGACCCGGGCGAGCTCGAAGACCGGCCCGGCGCCGGCCACCAGCAGCCGCTTCAACGCGAGTTCGGGGGAGGTGCGGAGCCAAAGGGTCCGCGCCGTGCCGACGCCGAGATGGGACAGGTATTCGCTGCGGAAGGCCTGCAGGTGGACCTCCATGCCAGGCACCGGGACCAAGCAGGGGGTCTCGACCTCGGTGTAGCCGCGGGCGGTGAAGAAGGCGCGGGTGGCGGCGGTCAGCGCGGCGCGGCGGCGGAGGAAAGGCAGCCGGGCGGCGAGGCTTTCCGGGTGCCAGGTCGGGGTCGGGGGCATGCGGGCATCATGGCATGGCGGAGGGCGGGCGCGGACAGCCCCACAACCGGACGGCAGCCCCAGAGCCGGACTGCACCCCCACGGATGTGGGGTTGGATCTCCCGCCGTCACACCGCGCCTGCCGTTCCCGCCCCCGCCCCCCTGCCCTATACCCACCGCACCATGCCCGACGGCGCCCCGCCCCTTCCCACCCGAACCCTGACCTCGCCCCGTGCGCTGCACGCCGCTGGGCTGCTGCCCGCGGCCGCGTTGCCGGCCGCCGAGGCGGTGGCCGCCCGCTACAGCATCGCCGTCACCCCGGCGGTCGCGGCGCTGATCGATCCGGCCGATGCGGCCGACCCGATCGCCCGGCAATACATCCCCGACGCGGCCGAGCTTCTCACCGCGCCGCACGAGCTGGTCGACCCGACCGCCGACGCGCCCTTCACCCCGGTGAAGGGCGTGGTGCACCGCTACCCCGACCGCGCCCTGCTGAAGCCGCTGCTCGCCTGCCCGGTCTATTGCCGCTTCTGTTTCCGGCGGGAGGCCGTGGGACCGGAGGGCGGGCTGCTGTCGGAAGCCGAGCTGGACGCGGCGCTGGATTGGTTCGCCCGCACGCCGGAGGTGCGGGAGGCGATCCTGACCGGCGGCGACCCGCTGATGCTCTCGCCGCGCCGCATGGGCGCGATCCTCGGCCGCCTGGCGGCGCTGCCGCATGTCGAGATCCTGCGCATCCACAGCCGCGTGCCGGTCGCCGCGCCCGGCCTGGTGACCGCGGCCCTGGCGGCGGCGCTGGAAACCGGGACGCCGCTGTATCTCTGTGTCCACGCCAACCACGCGCGCGAGTTCACGACGGAGGCCATGGCCGCGCTGGACCGCCTGTCCCGCGCCGGCGTGGTGCTGCTGGGGCAGAGCGTGCTGCTGCGCGGCGTGAACGATTCGGCGGCAGCGCTGGAGGCGCTGTTCCGCGCCATGCTGCGGGCGCGGGTGAAGCCCTACTACCTGCACCAGCTCGACCCCGCGCCGGGCACCGCGCGCTTCGCCGTGCCGGTGGAGGCAGGCCGCGCCCTGCTGCGCGACCTGCGTGGCCGCATCACCGGCCTCGCCTGGCCCACCTACGTGCAGGAACGGCCGGACGGCGGCGGCAAGGTGCCGCTCGGGCCCGAGTATCCGCCGAACGACGCCTGACGCTGATCTTCGACAGGCGGGACCGCCTGGAGGCGTGACGCTGCTTCGTGGCCGGGATACCGGGGCGAGGTGCCGCCTGGATCAGGGTTCCAGCGTCTCGACGAAGCGCGCCGGCGGGATCCAGTTGCGGCGCTCGCGCGCCATCTGCTGGCGCAGTTCGATGTCGCGCAGCCCGATGCAGGCCAGCCCGGTTGCGCCGAGGACGAAGGCCGCGGAAAGCTGGGCCTCGCCGATCAGGGCGGCGCCGAGCAGCGCGCCCGATGCCAGCCAGAACAGCGCGATTGCGCGGTCGGAAACGTTCCGCATGCCCCTCGCCCTCAGCGCATCGGCGGCGCGATCATCAGCCCGCCGCGGGTCCAGAGATCGTTCAGCCCGCGCGGCAATTGCACGGCGCTCTCCTTGCCCAGGTGCCGGTCGTAGATTTCGCCGTAATTGCCCACCGCCTTGATCGCGTTCAGCAGCCAGGCCTTGTCCAGCCCGACCGCGGGGCCGAGGTCGCCGGTCTTGCCGAGCAGCCGCTGCACCGCGGGGCTGGTGCTCTCGGCCAGCATCGCATCGGCATTGGCGCGGGTGATGCCCAGCTCCTCCGCCTCCACCAGGCCGAACATCACGTAGCGCACGATGTCGAACCACTGGTCGTCGCCCTGCTTCACCGCCGGCGCATAGGGCTCCTTGCTGATGCGGTCGGGCAGCAGCGCATGGGCCTTGGCATCGGGGAAGCCGGCGCGGATGGCGGCGAGCTGGCTGGCATCGCCGGTGTAGCTGTCGCAGCGCCCGACCTCGTAGGCGCGGCGCGCCTCGTCCTTGTCGGCGAAGATGACAGGCGTGAAGCGTATCCTCTGGGTGCGCGACCAGTCGGCCAGGTTAAGCTCATGCGTGCTGGCGGAGACGAAGCAGATCGTCGCGCCATCCAGCTGCTTCGCCGCGGTGATCCCGGCATTGGCGCGCACCAGGAAGCCCTGGCCGTCGAAGAAATTCGGCGCGGTGAAGTTAAGCCCGAGCTGCGCATCGCGCAGGAAGGTCCAGGTGGTGGTGCGGGCGAGCATCTCCACCTGTCCCGTCACCAGCGCGGGGAAGCGGTTCTGCCCGGTCAAATGCTGCCAGACGAGCTTGTCGGGGCTGCCGAGCACCGCGGCGGCGACGGCGCGGCAGAGATCGGCGTCCATCCCCTGCCAGATGCCGCGGCTGTCCGGCTGGCTCCAGGCCGGGTCGCCGGTGGAGATGCCGCAGGACAGCGCGCCGCGGGCGCGCACCGCATTCAGCGTCGGCCCCGGCGCCACCGATTGCGCCGCCGCCCCGCCCGCCAGCAGCAGGCCGAGCACCACTCCAAGACGTCGCAGCATCGTCTTTCTCCTGTCAGCGGATCGGCATGCCGTACATCATGCCGCCGCGCGTCCAAAGGTCGTTCACGCCGCGCGGCAGCTTCAGCGGGCTGCCCTGGCCGAGGTTGCGCTCGAAGATCTCGCCGTAATTGCCGCTCGCCTTGATGGCGTTGTAGGCCCAGCGCTTGTCGAGGCCCATCAGCGGCCCGTGGTCGCCGGCCTGGCCCAGCAGCCGGCGGATTTCCGGGTTCGGGCTGTCCAGCATGGCGTCGACATTGGCCTGGGTGACGCCCAGTTCCTCGGCGCCGATCAGCGCGTAGATGGTCCATTTGACGATGTCGAACCACTGGTCGTCGCCATGCCGCACCGCCGGCGCGAGCGGTTCCTTCGAGATGATGTCGGGCAGGACCTTGTGGTCCTCCGGCCGCTGCAGCCCGGTGCGGATGCCGATGAGCTGGCTGGCATCGGTGGACAGCGCGTCGCACCGGCCCTTCTCGTAGGCCTGGACGGTCTCGGTCGGCTGCTCGAACACCACGGGCTGGAAGCGGACGCCGGTGGTGCGGCCCCAATCGGTCAGGTTCAGCTCGTTGGTGGTGCCGGAGGTGACGCAGATCGTCGCATTCTCCAGCGCCTTCGCCCGGTTCACGCCGCTGGCCGTCTTCACCAGGAAGCCCTGGCCGTCGAAGAAGGTCACCACGGTGAAGTTCAGCCCATTCGCGGTGTCGCGCGTCTGGGTCCAGGTGGTGGTGCGCGGCAGCACGTCGATCTGGCCGGATTGCAGCGCCGGCAGCCGCGCCTCGCTGGTCAGCACGGTGAAGCGGACCTTGGCCGGGTCGCCCAGCACCGCGGCGGCGATGGCGCGGCAGGTATCGGCCTCCAGCCCGCGGTAGATGCCCTGGCTGTCGGTGGAGCCGAACCCTGGCGCACCGGGATGGCCGCCGCAATCCAGCACGCCCTTGGCGCGCACGGCGGACAGGGTCGGGCCCGGCTGGACCTGGGCGCTGGCCGCGCCGGCGGCGAGCAGCAGGGTGGCGATGGCGGCGGCGATGCGCATGGCGATGGTTCCTTCCCCTGAGGCCGCTACGCCCTGCGCGCGACCAGTTGTGCCGCGGCTAGCATCGCCAGCGCGCCGGCCGCAATCGCCAGGCGAAGAAGATCGGGGATGCCGTGCCAGAAGGCCGCGGCAAGCCCCGCCGCCCCCAGCGCGACGCGCAACACCGGCCCGATCGGCCGCAGCAGGAAGCCGGCATAGGCGGCACATAGCGCGGTCAGCGCCGCGACCTGGATGGCGGTGGCAACGACGATCTCCGCCAGCCCGCCGCGCAGCATGATCCCGGGGTCATAGAGGAAAGCGAAGCCCACGGTAAACCCGGCGATGCCGAGCCGCGTCGCATGGATGCTGGTGACCAGCGGCGAGGCACGGGCGATGGCCGCCGCGGCGAAGGCCGCCGCCGCGACGGGTGGCGAGGCATCCGCCAGCACCGCGAAGTAGAAGATGAACAGATGCGCAGGCAGCATCAGCTCCTGCGCCGGCACGCCGAGCGCCTTCGAGCCGAGATCGAGGATCTGCGGCACGCCGATGGCGGCGGCGATGATGTAGCTGGGCGTGGTCGGCAGCCCCATCCCCAGCACCAGCACGGTGACGGCCAGCAGCAGCAGCAGCAGCGGGAAGCTGCCGGCGGCGATGTCCTTGATGATGCCGCCGAGTGCCACGACCATGCCCGTCGCGGTCAGCGCCGAGACGACGATGCCGGCGCCGGCGATGGAGACCGCCAGCGGCGCCATGGTCTGGCCGGCATTGGCCAGGCTCTCCAGCACCTGGCGCCAGCCCATGCGGCTGCGGCGGCGCAGGGCGGCCACCGCCACCATGGCGATGGTGGCGCAGAAGGCGGCGTAATTGCCCGACCAGCGCTCCATCATCAGCCAGACCAGCAGGACGACGGGGATGATCAGGTGGGCGTCCTGCGCCACCTCCCGCCAGGGCGGGATGTCGGCGGCTTCCATCGGCGCCATGCCGGCCTTCTTGGCTTCGACATGCACGGCGACCAGGATGGCGAAGTAGTACAGCACCGCGCCGATCGCCGCGGCGACGACGATCTGTGCGTAGGGGATGTTGGTGATCTCGGCCATGACGAAGGCCGCGGCGCCCATGACGGGGGGCATCAGCGCGCCGCCGACGCTGGCCGCGCTTTCGATCCCACCGGCGACGGCGCGCGAATAGCCGATGCGGATCATCAGCGGGATGGTCATGGCGCCGGTGGTGATGACGTTGGAGACGGAGGAGCCGCTCATCGTGCCGAACAGGCCGGAGGTGATGACGGCGACCTTGGCCGGCCCGCCGGTGAACCGCCCGGCCGCGGCGGCGCCGAGGTTGCTGAACAGCCGCCCCGTGCCGCTGCCCTGCATGAAGCTGCCGAAGACGATGAAGACCGCGATGGTGGTGGCGACGATGCCGGTCAGCGGCCCGTAGACGCCGCCCGCGGTCGGAACCAGCCAGGAGGCCTCGAGGATCTCGGCGGGGGAGAAGGGCCGCGTGTTCAGCACGCCGGGCAGCAGGTAGCCCCACTGCATGTAGGCGAGCGAGATGATGATCATCCAGGCCAGCCCGACCTCGACCGCCCGGCGCGTCGCCTCCAGCAACGTGACGATCGCCAGCGCGGCCAGGATCATCATCGTGGGCGAGAAGGGATCGACGTATTCCATGCGGTCGGAGACAACGTCCCAGTGCCACATCACCCAGGCATGCGGTGCCGCCGCGGCCACGGCCCAGGCCCAGTCAAACGGGCTGGGCCACCGCGTCGGGGACGCTTTGCGCGCCGGGTAGAGCAGGAACAGCGGCGGCACGAAGACCAGCAGGTGGAAGCCGCGCATGGTGATCGGCTCGGGGAAGCCGAAGCCGCCGAAATAGAGGTGGATGGCCGCGGCAGCGGCCAGCCATAGGGTCACGGCAAGCTTGAGCGGCACGGCCAGGTCGCGCATCGGGAGTCCTGCTATGGCGTGGCGGGGCCGTGGGTGGGCGGCGCGCGCCGCCCCGCGCCGGTCAGGCCGGCATCGCGCCGGCCTCGCGGAACGCCTTGATCGCGCCCGGGTGCAGCGGCAGGCCCTGATACTTCCAGGACGTCGCCGGATCCCAGGCACCCATGCTGGCATGGATGTTCACCAGCCGCTGGCCGCGGTTGCGGATCAGCGTGGCGGTGACCTTGTACGCGACGTCGTCCGGCAGGCTCTCATGCACCATGATGACGCTGTCCATCAGCGTCACCGGCACGTCGCCGGATTGCAGGCTCGGGTAGGTCGCCCCCGGCAGGATGCCCTCGGCATAGGCGTAGGTGTCGATCAGGTGCTTCCGCACATCGGCAGGGAATTCCACCATGCGGCCGGTGCGGCGGCCCTGGGCGATCTCGGTGAAGATCGCCGCGGGGCGCGCCAGCGCGGCATAGAGGTAATCCACCTGCCCGTCGCTGTAGGCGGCGCCGATATCGGCATAGCTGCCGTTCAGGTAGGTGCCGCCCTCCGCCCTGATCCGCTCCGGGCTGGTGCCGTAGAATTTCAGGATGCGCTGCAGCGTCATCTCGTCGGTGGAGGACCGCTGCGGGCAGGCGATCTTCAGCCCCTTCATGGTCAGGATGGACTTCATGTCCTCCGGCCCGGCATCGGCGCGGCGGAGAAAATGGTGCTCGGTCGGCGAATAGCCGCTGCCGAGGCAGCGGAGCGCCGGATGGGCTTCCTTGTAGGGGTCTTCGCCGCGGCGGGCGGAGGCGGCGAAGGCGTCGATCCCCCAGCCGAGCGGCGAGGTGTTGCGGTTGACCCGGGTGGAGTTGGCCAGGCCGCCGCCGGGGACGACGCGGATCTGAATATCCGGGTTCTCATCCTTGATGAGCGACGACAGGCCGGCCGCCATGGTGTACCAGCCGCCGCCGAGCGAGCCGGCGACCCATTCCAGGCTCTGCTGCGCATGGGCGGGGCGGAGGAAGGGGGCGGCGAGCATGCCGCCGGCGAGGACGCGCCGCGTCCAGAGGAGGCTCATCGGCCAGATTCTCCCGGTTGATCCCGGGATAGTGCGGTGCGGCGCGCCACCCGGCAACTGCTCCCTCCCCGGCGCCGCGGGGGAGGGTTCGGGTGGGGGTGTTTGTGGTCCGCCCCCTACCGGAAGGCCCGCATGATCCGCCCCCAATCCTCGATCGCCGCCTCCTGCCCCGGGACGATCTGCACCGTGAATTCGGTGTAGCCGGCGTCGCGCAGGTCGCCGATGCGGCGCTTCAGCTCGGCCTCGGTCGCGGTGAAGCTGCTGATGCGGACCATCTCCCCGGTGACGAAGGGCCGCTCCTCCGGCTTGACGAACATCAGGTGGCCGCGGTGGTTCTGTAGGTACGGCGCGTCCTTCGGCTCGAAGCTCCGGGCGAGCGCGACATAGCCCTCGACCGCCGCGCGGCAGCTCTCCGGCACCGGGGAGATGTTGGGCAGGCCGGACAGGATCTCGTCCGCCGCGCGGTGCAGCAGCACCGCGGCGCGCGGCCCGGCCTGGGCGATGGCGCGCGGGCTGTCATAGGGCTCGCCGTCGGCCAGCACGCAGCCGAGGACGAAGGCGGTCGCCTCCAGCGGTGCCGCCTGGCCGGCGGCGTCCCAGGCCTCGCGCATCTCGCCCAGCATGGCGACCGCGGCCGGGACATCGGAAAAGAAGTTGATCCAGCCGGCGCCGAGCTTTGCGGTCAGCGCCCGCGCCCGCGGCCCGGCCGCGGCCAGGTGCAGCCGCATCGGGGTGCGGGTGTCGATCAGCCCGAGATCGGGGTTCAGCAGCCGGATCTTGCGGCGCTCGCCCTCGAGCTGCGTCTCGACCGTCTCCTCCCGCAGCAGGGCGAGCATCACCCGGATGTATTCGGCGAAATCCTTCAGCGACATGGCGCCGAGGCCCATCGCACGCCGCCCGGTGAAGCCGGTGCCGAGGCCCATGTCGACCCGGCCCGGCGCCAGCTTGTTCAAGGTGGCGAAGGCATTGGCGGTGACGGCGGCGATCCGGTTGGACGGGATCAGCACCCCGGTGCCGAGCCGGATGCGGCTGGTCTTCATCGCCGCCGCGCCCATGGCGACGAAGCAATCGGCCGACAGCATCTGGGTGTCGTAGAACCAGGCGGTGCGGAAGCCGAGCGCCTCGGCGCGTTCCGCCAGCCGCCAGCTCTCGGCATCGGTCGGCATGGCGATCCCGAATTCCATGGTCGTTCCCTTTCGTTCCTGTCCCGCCAGCCAAGCGCGAAGGCCGGGACGCTGCAAGCTGGCGCCGCCACCGCCAGCCGCTATGGTGGGGGGGTGCTCGGGTTCCTGTCGCTCTGCCTGCCGATCTTCGCCGTGGTCGGCCTGGGCTGGGCCGCGGTGCGGCGCGGCAGCGTGCCCCCGGCGGTCACCGATGCGGTCGGCACCTTCGCCTTCAGCTTCGCCCTGCCCGCCATGCTGCTGCGGCTGATGGCCGCCCAGCCGCTGGCCGAAAGCTTCGAACCGCGCTTCTTCGGCGGCTATCTCGGCGCCTGTCTCCTCGTATTCTTTGGCGCCATGGCCGGGGCGATGCTGCTGGCCGGGCGGCGGCGCGGTCAGGCGGCGGCCATCGGCGCCGCGGCCGCCATGGGCAATGTCGGCTATCTCGGCCCGCCCTTGCTGCTGCCCCTGTTGGGGGAGCGCGGCGCCGGCCCGGTCGCCATGGCGATCATGAGCGAGGTGGCGATCGTCATCGCCCTCGGCAGCGTGCTGATGGCACCGATGGGGGAGCGCGGGGTGCTCGGCCGCGTGCTGCGCTCGCTGCTGTTCAACCCGGTGCTCCTGGCGATCTTCGGCGGCGCCGCGCTCGGCGCGCTGGGGCTGGCGATCCCCGGCCCGATCGAGCGGTTCCTCGCCTTCCTCGGCGCCGCCGCCGGGCCGACCGCGCTGTTCGCGCTGGGCGGCACGCTGGGGCGGCTCCGGCTCGATCGGCGGCTGGTGCTGGCGGCGGGGGCGGCGACGGCGGGGAAGCTGCTGGCCTATCCGCTGCTGGTCTGGGTCTTGCTGGGGCCGGTGCTGGGTCTGGAGTTGTTCTGGGTGCAGGCCGGGGTCATGCTGGCCGCGATGCCGACCGCGACCAACGCCTTCGTCCTGGCGCAGCGCTTCCACACCGGGGCGGACTCCGTCTCGGCGGTGGTGCTGCTGTCCACCGTGATCGCGGCGATGGCCTTCCCGGTCACGGCCTGGCTGCTGACCGGGCCGGTCGCCGTGCCATAAGGGAGACGGATCGCCGCTCCGTTATTTGCTCCGGCAAGGGCGCGTTCTGTAGGGCGGAGGTGGCATGAGACGCGGCATCGCATCCCTGGCGGCCCTGCTGGCCCTGGCCCCCCTGCTGGCGGGCTGCACCGAGCCCTACCCGGCTGCCGCCAGCATGGGTGATTCGCTGCCCTTCCTCGGTCCGCCGCCGCGGGTGCGGGAACCCTCCTCCGCCCGCCCGCCCTGGCTGCTGCCGCCGACGCCGAACCCGGAACGGCTGCGCGTGCCGGATGATGGATTCTTCGACCAGCTCGGGTAGCGCCGTCATCGCACCGGCGGCGCGTACATCAGCCCGCCGCGGGTCCAGAGGTCGTTCAGCCCGCGCGGCAGCTTCACCGCGCTGCCCTGGCCCAGGTTGCGCTCGAAGATCTCGCCGTAATTCCCCACCGCCCTGATGGCGTTGAGCGCCCAGGCGCGGTCCAGCCCCATCAGCGGGCCGTGGTCGCCGGTCAGGCCCAGCAGCCGCCGGATCTCGGGGTTCTGGCTGTCCCGCTGCGCCTCCACATTGGCCTGGGTGACGCCCAGCTCCTCCGCCGCCAGCAGGGCGAAGACGGTCCAGCGGATGATGTCGAACCACTGGTCGTCGCCGTGGCGGACCACCGGCGCGTGCGGTTCCTTGCTGATGATGTCGGGCAGGATCACATGCGCCTCCGGGTCGGGGAAGCTGGACCGCAGCCCGGCGAGCTGGCTTGCATCGGTGGAATAGGCGTCGCACCTCCCCGCCAGGTAGCTGCGCCGCGCCTCGTCGTTCTGCTCGAACACCACCGGGCGGTAATCCACCTTGTTGACCCGCGCCCAGTCGGCCAGGTTCAGCTCGTTGGTGCTGCCGGCGACGACGCAGATGGAGGCGCCCTGCAACTCGGTCGCGCTCTTCAGGCCGAGCGACTTGCGCAGCAGGAAGCCCTGGCCGTCGTAGAAATTGATCACGGTGAAGTTCAGCCCATTGGCGGTGTCCCGCACCTGGGTCCAGGTGGTGGTGCGGATCAGCACGTCGACCTGGCCGGATTGCAGCGCCGGCAGCCGCGCCGTGCTGGTCAGCGGCACCCAGCGGATCTTGGTCGCATCCCCCAGCACCGCGGCGGCGGTGGCGCGGCAGAGGTCGCTGTCCAGCCCGCGGTACTCGCCCCGGCTGTCGGGGGTGGAGAAGCCGGCGGCGCCGGTCGAGGTGCCGCAGACCAGGAGGTCGCGCTGCTTGACGGCGGCCAGGGTCGGCCCCGGCGCCTGGGGCTGTGCCATGGCCGGGGTCGCGAGCAGGGTCGCGGCCAGCGCCGCGGCGAGGATGGGCTTCATGCAATGTCTCCCGGTCTTGGCCGCGATGATGCTGGCGCCAGGGCGCCGGCGGCAAGGCCGGGCTTGCGGCGGCCCGTCGGCCGCCACACCTGCCGCGCATGCGCCGCATCCTGCCGGTTCTGGCCATGCTGCTGCCGGGCGTCCCGGGCGCCGCGGCGCCGGCGCCGTTCCAGGTGCCGGACAGCGGGCGGATGCGCGTACTCACCCGTGCCCTCGGCTGGACCATCCTGCGCGACACCGCGGCGCCGCGGCGGTCGGCATGGTGCTGATCCGGGCCCAGCGCCCGGTGCCGCCAGCCGCCCGGCCGGACCATCTGGCGCTGACGCTGGGCGGGCTGCGACCCTTCCGCTTCGGCGCGCTGCCGGCGGCGGAGCACCTCCGCCTCGCCGGCCTGCCGGGCGACGTGCTGGAAGCCCACGCCACCGGCCAGCCGAGCGGCGTGCCGGTGGTGGTGCGGGCGATCTGCCTCTACGCGCAGGACCGGAGCTGGCTGCTCATCGCCTCCGCCCCCGCGGCCGATTGGCCGGCGTTGGAGCCGGCCCTGGCCGCGGTGCTGGACGGATTCCGACCCGGCTGAGCCGGGACGCGCCTACCAGGTGTAGGTCAGGCCGCCGCGCCCGCCATAGCCGCTCGTCGTCCCGGCGAAGACACCGGCGGCGTCGACGAAGAGGCTGAGGCCCGGGCGGATGGCAACCTCGCCGCCCAGCTTGACCTGCGCCGCATCCGTCGCCGGCCGCGTGCCGGCCACCTGGTGGGCGGCGCCGGGGATCGAGAGCAGCGAAGCGGTCACGTCGCGGCTGGTATTGTAGTCGTGCACCCAGGCCAGGCTGGCCTGCGGCGCCACCCGCCAGCCATTGCCCAGCGTCACCACGCCCGCGGCCCGGGCGCCGATGAACTGCGGCGTGGAACGGGTTGTGCGGGAGGCAACGGCCAGCGCCGTCGCGCCGCCACCGCTTTCCTGGAAGCCGTCGGTGCTCAGCTCCGCCAGCTCGATCGCCGCGAAGGGCGTGATCCGCGCGGGGCCGAGCGACAGGTCGTGGCCGATCTCCAGCCGGCCGCGCACCTCGTTCGAGTCGAACCGGCCGGTGTTGCGGTCGACGCCGAGGCCGCCGAAGCCGCCGGCATAGCGCGTGGTGCTGTTGGCATAGCCTCCGAGCACGGCGCTGGCATGCGCATAGGTGCCGACGGGCAGCCGGTACTCGGCATAAGCACCCAGATGGTAGCCGCTGAGCGTGCCGGTGGTGGCGCGCGACTTGGCATCGAAGCGGCCGTCGCTGCCGCCGGCGATCACGCCGAAGGTGACGTTGGGCGACAGCACGTAATCGAGGCCAAGCAGGCCGCCCCAGTTGCTGGCGGCGAGCGAGGCGGTGCCGAGGGAGGCATCGCCGTTGGTGGTGCCGGTGCGGCCGAAGAAGCCGGCCCAGACCCGCCAGGGGCTGCCGGGCGTGGCGCCCGGGGCCAGCAGGTCGGCGGCACGCAGCCCGGCGCCGTGGTCGGACAGCGCGCCGGAGACCAGCTCACCGGCCAGCAGTGCCGCGGTCTGCGCGCCGCTCAGGCCGTCGCCAGCCAGCGCGGTCAGCGCCGCCTGCGCCCCCGCGACATCGGTCTGGTTCAGCGCGTTCACCAATGCCGTGCCGCCGGCGGAAGTGATGCCCGGGCCGGCGGCGTCGAGCGCGGCGCCGACGGCGCGCTGGTTGGCTGTGGCGCCGACCGCGGCATAGGCGGTGTCGTTGCGGTTCAGCGTCAGGAACACGTCGTTGGCACCGTAGCTGAGCGCCGGCGCCAGGAAGGCGAGCGAGCTGGTGGCGACGCCGAAGCTGCCGCTGACGCCGCCTGCCGCGCTGAGCACGGCGACCCGCGTGCTGGCCGGGTAGGCGCCGGGCGCCGCCTGCACCGCCAGCCGGCCGCCGCCGAGCACCGCCGTGCCGCTGACCCGGGTACTGTCGCTCACCCCGGGCGTCACCCGCACGGCGTAGGTGGAGCCGGGGGCGAGGTTGAGGGTGCCGTTGACCGTCAGCCGGCCGATCGACGCCAGCGCGCCCGGCGCCAAGGTGCCGCCGCCGTTGACCGCGACGTTGCCGACGGTGCCGGCGCCGGCCAGGATGCCGCCGGCATTGACCGTGGTGGCGGAGGTGATGGACCCCGCGACCTCCAGCACGCCGCCGCTGACGATGGTCGGCCCGGCATAGGTGTTGGCGCCGGTCAGGGTCAGGATGCCGGTGCCGGTCTTGGTCAGCCCGCCGGTGCCGCGGATGTCGTTGTTCCAGCTGTCCGCCGCGCTGAAGCCGCCCCGCGCCGCATCCATCGCCACGGTGACCATGCCGTTCAGCGCGCCATAACCATCCGCCGCGGCGTAGAGGTTCAGCCGCGCATAGCCCGTGCCGTCATCCAACGGCTGGCCGGAGGGCAGCTCGGTGGTCGCCAGCACGTCGCGCCGCTGCGCCGCGCTGAGGTAGGGGAAGCGGGAGGCGATCAGCACCTCCGCCCCCACCGGCACCACCGGCGCCAGGTTGGTCGGCCCGACCGGCGAGAGGCCATAGGTCAGCCAGGCGGTGTAGTTCGCCTTGTTCGTGGCGTTGCTGCTGAAGCGGTCAGTCGCGGCGCCCGTGGCGCAGGCGGCGATGCCGCCGGCGCAGGTGTTCAGCAGCGCCCGCAGGTCGGACGTCGCCGAGGCATAGAGCGCGGTGAAGTCGCCGGTGGTGGTGATGGTGCCGCCGAGCAGGCCGGGCACCGTCTTGTTCAGGTAGTCGGGATTGTTGTTGAGGATCTGCACCAGCGCATAGGTGCTGTGGATGCGCGCGCCGATGACGTCGAGCGGGTAGTGCGCGCCGAGCACGATGCGGCTGTTGCCGAATTCCGCACCGCGGGTGACCAGCTGCTGGAAGCGTTCCGGCACCATCATCGCCAGCAGGATCGAAGACGTGAAGCCGAAGGCGGCATGGCCGCTGGGGAAGGAGGCGTTGCTCTTCAGCCCGGGCAGGATGCCGGTCGCGGTATTGGTGCTGACGCCGAAGAAGTCGTTGGCGGTGAAGGTCTGGATCTGGCTTGGCGCCACCTGCGCCGGGCGGCTGTTGCCGACCGTGTTCGCATTGGCCGCCAGCGGGTGGTAGGCGGTATCGTAGACGTTGAAGGCGCCGCCTGCCGGCAGTGTGATGCCGGTGGCCACGTTCGCCGGGTTGCCGTTGGTGCTGCCATTGGCGAAGAAGTTCTTGGCGAAGGCGGAATCGCCGCCCACCGTCAGCGTGTTGATCTGGTTGAACAGCGCCTGGTAGTTCGGCGACAGCGCCGTTGCGGTGAAGTTCTGCGCCACGGTGTTCCGGGTGGCGAAGGTGGTGAACAGGCGGGAGCCCAACCCGTCCGCGACCGAGAGCCCGTTCTGCAGCGAGCCGACCAGCGAAGCGGTGGTGTTGTCCACCACGGCCTGGGCGCGGACGGTGCCGGACGCGGTGTTGTTGATGCTGATGGCATCCGCCAGGTTCTGGTCCAGCACCTTGCGGCCTTCGTTGCTGCCGCCGAGCAGGCTGAAGCCGTTGAGCAGGTTGGTGGCGGCGATGTTGGCCGCGGTCTGCGCCGCCGCCTCCGGCATGGCGCCACAGAAACCGATGAGGGCGAAGGTGACCAGCAAGTGCCTGCGCATGTCGTGAACCCTGACGCGTTACAGTTCGTGACGCGCAATAGTTCAGTGGTATGACGCAGCTGTGACGGCGGTGTTCTTTTTCAAAGACTCGGATGGGCTTCGCGGGACCGGCCCGGAGGAACGCGCGGGGACGGGGTCTCGCGACAGGTCGGGCCAAGCCCTCCGTCGCGTTTTCGGGGACCGACCAGCGTAAACCGCTGGCGTGCCAGGCCGGTCGCTTGCCAGGCCTTCTCCAAGGATTATCACATAATCGCGATGTATGTTTCGCTCGCAATGCGATGCCGAGAGGCACCTTCCCGAACACGGAGAATTGGGTGTAGATAACGAAAAGTGATTCGTCAGAGGAAAATAACGTGCACTTCGTAACAAAATACCGAAGACTGTGCCTTGCGGCCGCCGCGCTTGCCGTCCCGTCGATGGCCCAGGCCCAGGTCAACGGGTTCTACATGTCGCTCGGTGGCGGCTACAACATCATCGACCCCGTCACCGAAACCCAGGCCTACAGCGGCCCCCTGAAGCCGAGCCCGGGATTCGAGATCAATGTCGGCAACCGGCCCGGCGCGCCCTTCTACGGCAATGTCGGGCCGACCTATTTCCGCAATGGCCCGGTCGCCCTCGGGTCCTTCGGCTACGGGTTCGACAACAGCATCCGTGCCGAGCTGGAATTCTCCTATACCTCGAACGGCGTGAAACGCCTGAACAACGGCCTGACGCCGGACGGTCTCGGCACCGAGCCGCTCGGCCTGGCGTATTCCGGGAACGAGAAGAAATACTCGTTCATGGGTAACGTGATCTACGACTTCAACGATCTCAGCAAGCGGCTTGGCAGCCCCATCACCCCGTACATCGGCGGCGGCGTAGGCCTGGCGATCGTCGACTGGAAGGGCGTCACCCGGCGCGGCGCCGGCGAGGATTTCACCGCCGCAGGCCTCGGCGTGGTGCAGTCGATCACGAACGCCTTCCATACCACCGACACGGCGCTGGCCTTCCAGGCCATCATCGGCGCGAGCTACGAGATTCCCGGCGTTCCGGGGCTGGCCCTGACGACCGATTTCCGCGCCGTCTCCCTGCCGGGCGGCTACACGCAGAAAAGCGTCCTCACCCTGAACTTCCGGCCGACGCCAACGCCGCAATTCCCGCAGATCGTCGGCGCACACGCGTTTTCGAACTGGAGTTCGGAGACCAACTACAGGTTCATGGTCGGCCTGCGCTACGCCTTCGGCGCCCCCGCCGCGGCGGCCACCGCACCGGTGCCGGCACCTGCCGCGGCCGCGCCGGTCGCGCGCTCCTACGTCGTCTTCTTCGACTGGGACAAGGCGACCCTGACCGATCGCGCCAGGCAGATCGTCGCGGAAGCGGCGCAGACCTCGGCCAAGGTGCAGGCCACCCGGATCGAGACCAACGGCCATACCGACAGCTCCGGCACGCCCGCCTACAACAAGGGCCTGTCGGTGCGCCGTGCGGAAGCGGTCGCGGCTGAGCTGGTCCAGCGCGGCGTGGCCAAGGAGCTCATCGTCATCACCGGCTTCGGCGAGACGCGTCCGCTCCTGCCGACCGCGGCGAACGTGCGCGAGCCGCAAAATCGCCGGGTCGAAATCATCATCAAGTAGTGGGAGGCAATGCGGGCCGGCCATTCGCGCCGGCCCGCATCGCCATCCCACACCCGAACGGATCGCCGTGGGGCGGCATCGCCCGAAGGTGAGGCTCGGCGGTGCGAACAAGGTGCCAGCGGGGCAGGCGGAACCGAAGGTCCGGCCCGTCTCCCTAAGAGTGCGCCGGGCAAGCCTCGGCGCAGAACCGCTCACTCGGCGCGACGAATTCTTCCTGCGCCGCCACGGTCAGCAATTCGCGCGACCCCGCCGCCACGGTCTGCCGTAGCAGGCCATGGATCGACGCCGACGCACGTTCCAGCGCCTCCCGCGCGCTGCCGCTGCGAAGCCGGTGGAACAGGAACAGCGCCGCGATCGCATCGCCCGCGCCGTTGAAGGACTGCGCGATCAGCGGCACCCGCACGCGCCAGAAGCCGCCCGCCTCGCCCGCCAGCATGTCGACCGCATCCGGCGGCGTCTCCGCCGTCCGCAGGCTGGTCACCAGGACGCAGCGCGGCCCGCGCGCTTGCAAGGCCGCGACGGCCGCCTTGGCGTCGTCGAGCGTGGCGACGCCACGGCCGGTCAGCCATTCCAATTCGAACAGGTTGGGCGTGGCGATGTCGGCCAGCGGCAGTGCCGCATCGCGCAGCAGTTCGGGGATGCCGTCGCGGACATAGACGCGTCCGTCATCGCCGATCACCGGGTCGCAGCAATACAGCGCCCGGGGATTGGCCGCCTTGACCCGCCGCACCGCGTCCAGCACCGCCTCCCCGGTCCCGGCATCGCCGATATAGCCGGACAGGACCGCGTCGCAGGTCGGCAGCACGCCGCGCTCTTCGATCCCCTGGACGCAATCACGGATCAACTGCGGCGGGAAGACCTGGCCGCGGAAGCCGCCATGGCCGGGGTGATTGGAGAATTGCACGGTGTTGACCGCCCAGACCTCGGCGCCCAGCCGCTGCAGCGGGAAGACCGCGCTGGCATTGCCGACATGCCCGAAGGCGACCCAGGACTGGATCGAAAGGATGTTCACGCGCTGATGCTACGCCGGATCATGCCGCGCCGGAACCGGCCCCCTTGCCCTTCCCCGTGCGGCCCCGGCATGATCGGCGCGAAGGCCGGGACACACCGGCACGCCGAGGAGGAGTTCCGTCCGATGACCCAAGCCGTCACCCGCCGCGCCGTCCTGGCCGGCGCCGCCGCCACCTCCGGCAGCCTCCTGTTTGCCGGCGGCAATGCCGGGGCGCAGACCAAGCCGACCGAGCTGCGGGTCGGCATCACCACCTTCCTGTCCGGCGCGGCATCCGTTTTCGGCGTGCCGTCGAAGCAGGCGGCGGAACTCCTGTTCGAGGAGATCAACAAGGCCGGCGGCATCGGCGGCATCCCGGTGAAGGCCTTCTTCGTCGACGAGGCGCCGGGGACCGACCACCTGGTCGGCGAATACCGCCGGCTGGTGCAGAACGAGGGCGTGCACGTCATCTTCGCCTCGATCTCCTCCGGCTCGTGCCTCGCCTGCACGCCGCTGAGCGACGAGATGAAGAAGACCACGCTCCTGTGGGATTGCGGCACCCAGCGCATCTTCGAGGAAGGGCCCCACCCCTTCGCCTTCCGCACCCAGGGCTACGGCACGCCGGAAGTGCTGGCACCGTTGCTGTACCTGCTGAAGAACAAGCCGGACTTCAAGACGCTGGCCGTCATCAACCAGGACTACGCCTGGGGCCGCGACAGCTGGGAGCTGTGGCGGACCGCGATGGACGTCCTCAAGCCCGGCGTGCGCGTGGTGGCGGAGATGTTCCCCCGCCTCGGCGCCACCGACTACAGCACGGAGGTCACGCGGCTGCTGGCGACCCGGCCCGACGTCATCCTCTCGACAAGCTGGGGCGGCGACCTGGTGACGCTGGTGCGCCAGGCGTCGGAACGGAAACTGTTCGAACGCTCGACCTTCGTCCTGCCGGTGGCCGAGGCGTCGATGCAGATCCTGGGCAAGACCATGCCGGCCGGGCACGTCATCGGCGCCCGCGGCGACCACTGGAACAACCACCCGAAGCCGAAGGACCCGGCCCGCTTCGCCCGTTTCGTCGACGGCTACCGGGCGAAGTACGGCGAATACCCGATCTACCCCTGCCACCACATGGCGCAGGCGATCGCCGCCATGCAGGCCGGCTTCGCCAAGGCGATCGCCGCCAAGGGCGGTGCCTGGCCGAACGACCAGGAACTGGCCAACGCCTTCCGCGGCCTGACCTTCGACACGCCGACCTCCTCCATCACCCTGCGGGAGGATGGCCAGGGGCTGGAGGACCAGATCGTCGGGATGTCCAGCTTCACCGAGCGCTTCCCCTTCGCGGTGCCCAAGGACATGGTGATCTTCCCGGCGGCGATGGTCTCGACGCCGGTGGGGATGAAGAGCGTCGATTGGCTGAAGACCTTGAAGCCCGACATCCTGGCGCAGATGGCGGCGCCGATCGCAGGCTAGGAAGCAAGCGGCGGGGGGAAGCACTCCCCCCGATTGCGGCAGTGCCGCAATCCATCGTTTTTTGTGGGTTCGCTGTATGGTCGAGTGGTTCACGGATAATGGGCTGCTGCTTGGGCTGGCCCTGCTGGATGGGCTTGCCTATGCGGCGCTGGTCTTCATGGTGGCGGTCGGGCTGAACATGGTGTTCGGCGTGCTGCGCATCGTGAACGTGGCGCATGGCAGCCTGTTTGCCATCGGCGCCTATACCGCGGCCTCGATCGGCATCTTCCTCGCCTCGCTCGGCCTGCCCGCCTGGGCAAGCTATGTGGGGCTGCTGCTGGCCGCGGCCCTGGTCGGCGGCATCCTCGGGCCGCTGATCGAACGCCTCATCCTGCGGCGGATCTATGGGCAGGAGGAGGTGCTGCAATTGCTCGTCACCTTCGCCCTCTTCATGATCCTGGAGGACGTGCAGAAGCTGATCTGGGGCGTCCAGCCGATCATGCAGGACACGCCGATGAAGTTCCTCGGCACCGTCGAGGTTCCCTTTGGCGAGGACACCATCCCCTTCACCGCCTACCAGCTGTTCGTCCTGCCGGGCGTGGCGGTGGCGACGCTGGCCGGCCTCGCCTGGTTCCTGCGGCGGGCCTTGACGGGGCGGGTGATCGTCGCCGTCACCACCGACAAGGAAGCGGCGATGGCCATGGGCATCGACGCCGCGAAGGTGACCCTGCTGACCTTCACCTTCGGCGCCGCGCTGGCCGCGCTCGGCGGCGCGCTGGCCTCCCCCACCACCTCGCTGGTGCCGGGCATCGGCGCGCAGACCATCGTGCTGTCCTTCGCCGTGGTGGCGACCGCCGGGCTCGGCCAGATCGAGGGCGCGGCGATCTCCGCTCTGATGATCGGCCTGGGACGTTCCATCGCCGTCTACCTGGCCCCGGAATTCGAGGTGGTGGTGCCCTACATCATCATGGTCGCCGTCCTGCTGGTCCGGCCGCAGGGGCTCTTCGGCGTGCTGGAGACGCGGCGGGTATGAACCGCATGGTGGAACCGGCACTCGCCATTCTCGGCGCGGCCGCGATGATCCTCGTCGCCTGGGCCGCGCCCTGGCTGAAATTCGTCCTCACCGTGGCATTGGCCAAGGGCATCGCCGTGCTCGGCATCCTGCTGCTGCTTCGGGCCGGGCAGGTCAGCTTCGGCCACAGCATGTTCCTCGCGGTCGGCGCCTATACCGTCGCCTTCCTCGCGCCCAGCATGCCGGAAGCCCTGCTGCTGCTGCCGCTGGGCGCTTTGCTGGCCGGGCTGCTCGGCCTGGTGATCGGCCTGTTCGTCGTGCGCTACCGCGACATCTTCTTCGGCATGCTGAACCTGGCGCTGTCCATGGTGCTGTATTCGCTGCTGGAGAAGCTCTACGCAATCACCAAGGGCACCGACGGCATCCGCGTCTCCGGCCTCACCTTCGCCGGCATCACGCCGGACCGCGAGACGCAGGAATGGGTGATGTTTGGCCTCGCGCTGGTGCTGGCCATCGGCTTCGGCCTGCTGGTGCGGGCCTACCTCGCCTCGCCGATGGGGCGCGCCCTGGCAGGCATCAAGACGCGGGAGACGCGGCTGGAATTCATGGGTGTCTCCGCCCGCGCCGTGCTGCTCTTCGCCTATGTGTTCTCCGCCATCATGGGCGGCGTCGGCGGCACGCTGGTGGCGATGACGACGCGGCACGTCACGCCGCAGCTCGCCTACTGGACCTCCTCCGGCGAGCTGGTCTTCATCGCCATCCTCGGCGGCGCCGGCAGCGCGCTGGGCCCTTTCCTCGGCGCGACGGCGTTCGAGCTGGTGCGGGTCTATGCCGCCGCCGCAGTGGCCGATGCCTGGCAGATGATCCTCGGCGGCGTGCTGCTGGCGGTGATCCTGTTTGCCCCGGGCGGTGTCTGGGGGATGCTCACCAGCCGGCTGAAGGGGCGCGGCGCATGACCCAACCGCTTCTCTCGGCCCGCGGCCTCAGGCTCGCCTTCGGTGGCGTCAAGGCGGCCGACGGCATCGACCTCGACGTCATGCCGGGCGAGTTCCTGGCGATCATCGGCCCGAACGGCGCCGGCAAGACCACCTTCATCAACATGTCCACCGGCTACCTGCGACCGCAGGCCGGGACCATCACCTATGATGGCCAGCCGATCATCGGCCTGTCGCCCCGCGCCATCGTCCGGCGGGGGATCGGCCGCAGCTTTCAGCTTCCCCAGCTCTTCACCGAGCATACGGTGCTGGAGAACGCCGCGCTGGCCATCGCCGCCCATGCCGGCATCTGGTCGCCGCTCGCCCCCCTGCTCCGCCCCCGCTACCGGGAGGAAGCGATGGCGCTGCTGGAGCGCTTCGGCCTTGCCCCCGTCGCCGCCTCGCGCGCCGACGCGCTGAACGAAGGCGCCCGCAAGCTGGCCGACATCGCCATGGCCGTCGCCCTGCAGCCGCGCCTGGTGCTGATGGACGAGCCGACCAGCGGCGTCGCCGCCGCCGAGAAGATGGGCATCGTCGAGACGCTGGTCCGCGTGCTGCGCGACACCGGCGTGACCGCGGTGTTCGTCGAGCACGATATGGACGTCGTCGCCCGCTTCGCCGACCGCGTCGCGGTCTGGAGCCAGGGCCGCATCGCCGCGCTCGGCCCGCCGCAGCAGGTGCTGACCGACCCAGCGGTGCTGCGCGACGTGATTGGCATAGAGCCGGCCCATGCTTGAGTTGCACGACGTCTCCATCGACATCGCCGGCGTCCCGGTGCTGCGCGATGTCCACCTGGTGGTGCCGCCCGGCGGCCGCGTCGCCCTCATCGGCCGCAACGGCGCCGGCAAGACCACCACGCTGCGCGCGCTGATGGGCCTGCTGCCGCCGCGCGCCGGCCGGGTGGTGATTGATGGCCGGGACGCCACCACCGTCCCGCCGCACCACCGCGCGCGCCTGGGCATCGGCTATGCGCCGGAGGAACGCCGGCTGTTCGGCAGCTTCTCGGTCCGGGAGAACATGCTGCTGCCGGCCGAGGTGCTGCGCCTGGCCCCGGCCGAGGTGGCGCGGCGGCTTGACGCCGTCTTCACCCTGCTGCCGGAGCTGAAGGATCTGGCGCCGCGCCGGGCGGCCGGGCTGTCCGGCGGCCAGGGCAAAATGGTGGCACTCGGCCGCGCGCTGATGGTCGGTACCCGGGCGGTGCTGCTGGACGAGCCCTTCCAGGGCCTCGCCCCGGCGCTGGCGCTGCGCTACGCCGAAGCGCTCAAGCGGCTGCACCAGGCGCTGCCCGACGTCGCGATCCTGATCACCGAGAGCAACCCGGGGCTGCTCCGCCCGCTGGTCGAGAGCACATTCGTCATCGAGCGCGGCGAGATTGCCACGGCGTAAGCCGGCGGAAGGATGACCCGGCCCGCGCCATGCCCCATATGCAGGCCGGGCAGGAGAGGAATGGTCATGCCGGGATGGCGTCTCGCCCCGGGCCTTGCGGCCGCCCTCGCGCTCGGCGCCTGCGCCACCTCGCCGGCGACGCCGCCCTTGCCCGATCCGTCGCAGATCGCCGCGCATGAAGCCGACCACGGCCCGCCCTGGGGGCCGGAGGAGGCGCCCTGGGTCGCGCCGCCGCAAGTGCTCGCCTATGGCTATGGCGGCCCCGGCTATTGGGGGCCGGGCTATTGGAGGCCCTCGGTCGGCATCGGGCTCGGCCTGGGATTCGGCCGTGGCCACGCGTGGCATCGCCCTGGCGGCTACCGTGGCGGCTGGCGCGGCGGCGGCGGGCATGCCCGCGGCGGCGGACGCGGCCGGCGCTGACCCCCTTCGCGCTGCCGCGGAATGGCGGCACCATGGGCGCAACGCCTCGGGGGGACACATCCGCGCATGCCGCACCGCATCCTGCTCTGCCGCACCCTGCATCCGGCCGGCATGGCCCTGCTGGATGCGCGCACCGATCTCGACATCGTCGCGCTGCATGACCCGCCGCTGGAGCAGTTCCACCAGCACCTGTCATCGGCCGATGCCGTGCTCTGCTGGCTGGAACGGGTGGACCAGGCGGCGCTCGACGTGGCACCGCACCTGAAGGTGGTCTCCCGCTACGGCGTCGGCTTCGACACGGTGGACATCGCCGCCTGCAGCGCGCGCGACATCCCCGTCATGGTCACCAATGGCGCCAACGACCTGTCCGTCGCCGAGCATGCGATGATGCTGATGCTGGGCGTCGCCCGGCGCGCGCTGGCCCATGACCGCCACGTCAAGGCCGGCGGCTGGTGGGACGCGCCGACGCCGCGGATGGTGGATCTCGCCGGCCGCACGGTGCTGGTGGTCGGCTATGGTCGCATCGGCAGCCGGGTGGCGAATTACTGCCGCGCCTTCGGGATGGCGGTGCAGGTGATGGATCCCGGCTTCCATCCGATGCGGATCGCGGCCGATGGCTTCATCCCCGCCCGCGAGCTGCACGCGGCGCTGGCCGAGGCCGATGTGGTGACCCTGCACTGCCCGCTCTCACCCACGACGCGGCACCTGATGGACGAGGCCGCCTTCGCCGCCCTCAAGCCAGGCGCCATCCTGGTGAACACCGCGCGCGGCCCGATCGTCTCGCAGGATGCGCTGGTGAAGGCGCTGCAGGCCGGCCGGCTGCACGGCGTCGGGCTCGACGTGCTGGAGGTCGAGCCGTCGGATGCCACCAACCCGCTCTACGCCTTCCCCAACGTCGTCGTCAGCCCGCATAACGCCGCCAGCACCGAGGAAGGCCTGGCGCGCATGGCCCGGCAGGCCGCGCGCAACATCCTTGACGTGCTGGATGGCCGGCGCGACCCGGCCTTCATGGTCAACCACGAGATCGCTTAAGGACCGCTCGATGAAACTCTTCTTCGCCGCTGCCTCGCCCTTCGCCCGCAAGGTCACCGTCTGCGCCGCCGAGCTGGGCGTGACGCTGGACCGCGTCCCCGGCACGCCGCACCCGATCAACCGGGACCGCGCGATCGTCGCCAGCAACCCGCTCGGCAAGGTGCCGACCGCGATCGCCGATGACGGGACGGTGCTCTACGACAGCCGGGTCATCTGCGAGTATGTCGATGCGCTGGGCGGCGGCAGCCTGTTCCCGGCCGCCGGCGCGGCGCGCTGGCGCGCGCTGACCGATCAGGCCCTGGCCGACGGCCTGATGGATGCCGGCATCCTGCTGCGCTACGAGGCGCTGACGCGCCCGGCCGAGCTGCAGTCGGCGGATTGGAAGGCCGGCCAGATGGACAAGGTCACCTGCGCCCTCGATGAGCTGGAGCGGCAATCCGCCGGGCTCGGCGACCGCGTCGATATCGGCACCATCACCATCGGCTGCGCCCTGGGCTGGCTGGATTTCCGCTTCGGCGACCTCGGCTGGCGCAACGGCCGGCCCGGGCTCGCCGCCTGGTTCGCCATCTTCGACGCCCGCCCCAGCATGGCCGCCACCCGCCCGGCGTAACTGCGGCCCTTCCCCCGCGACGCGGGGGCGTTGGGGTGGCGGTCGCCCCTCCCCCACGCCGCGCATACCGCCTATCCACGCTGCGGCTTTCCCCCACCGCCCGAAGCTGCGCTAGGTTGACGCCGAACAGCGGAGAGTGGCGATGGCCACGAAACAATTGCGGCTCGGCGCCTTCATGCGCCCGATCAGCATCCACACCGGCGCCTGGCGCTACCCAGGCGCCTGGCCGGACGCGAATTTCAACCTCAACGCCTATGCCCGGCTGATCCGCAAGCTGGAGGAAGGCCGCTTCGACGCCTTCTTCATGGCCGACCACATGGCGGTGCTGAACATGCCGGTGGAGGCGCTGAAGCGCAGCCACACCATCACCTCGTTCGAGCCGCTGACGCTGCTGTCCGCGCTGGCGATGGTGACGGAACGCATCGGGCTGATCGCCACGGCGAGCACCACCTACAACGATCCCTACCACATCGCCCGGAAATTCGCCTCGCTGGACCACATCTCCGCTGGCCGCGCCGGCTGGAACCTGGTGACCACCGCGAACCCCGACGCGGCGCTGAATTTCGGCCAGGACGCGCACATGGCGCATGGCGAGCGCTACAAGCGCGCCCGCGAATTCTACGATGTCGTCACCGGCCTCTGGGACAGCTTCGCCGACGATGCCTTCGTCCGGAACGTGGACACCGGCATCTTCTTCGACCCGGACAGGATGCATGTGCTCGGCCACAAGGGGGAGGAGCTCTCGGTCCGCGGCCCGCTGAACATCGCCCGCCCGGTGCAGGGCTGGCCGGTCATCGTCCAGGCCGGGTCGTCCGAGGCCGGGCGGCAGATCGCCGCCGAGACCGCCGAGGCGGTGTTCGGCGCCAGCGCCACCATCGAGGAAGCCCGCGCCTTCTACGCCGACGTGAAGGGCCGCATGGACCGGCTCGGCCGCGACCGGAACCACATGAAGATCCTGCCCGGCTGCTTCGTCGTGGTGGGGGAGACGGAGGCGGAGGCGAAGGCGAAGCGGGCGAAGCTCGACAGCCTGGTGCACTACGCCAATGCGATCGGCTCGCTCTCGATGGCGCTCGGCGTCGATGCCGCGGCCTTCGACCCCGACGGCCCGCTGCCCGAGATCCCGGAGACCGAGGCCAGCAAGTCCGGCCGCGAACGCGCCCTGCGCCTGGCGCGGCGGGAGAACCTGACCGTGCGCCAGCTTGCCCAGCGGCTCGGCGGCTATGCCGGCTTGGCGATGGTCGGCACGCCGGCGATGATCGCCGACCAGATGCAGGCATGGCTGGAGACGGAAGCCTGCGACGGCTTCAACATCATGTTTCCCTACCTGCCCGCCGGCCTCGAGGATTTCGTCGACCACGTGGTGCCGGAACTGCAGCGGCGCGGCATCTTCCGCCGCGAGTACGAGGGCGCGACCTTGCGCGAGAATCTTGGCCTGCCGCGCCCCGCCAACCGCTTCTTCTCCAGCTGAGTCGGTAGCCACCGCGCAGCGGCTGCCAAACGCGGAAAAAGGAATGGAGGGGTTGGACGCCTGCGTCCAACGTGTAAATCGGGATGCTTGTTCGACGCCGATCGGCGCGGCAAGTCGTTGGTGTTGCTTAATGCAGTGGGGTCCCGCTTAGGCTCTGACTCACTCTCGGTGCAGTTGGTCCTCTCGTTTCACGCGGCCACGACGAGACGCGCTCGCAGCAGATCGAGCCGCGCGCGACCATACATCTGGCGTTTGACCAGCTTCAGCTTGGTGATCTGGCCCTCGGTCTGGCCATTGGACCACGCTTCGGTCCGCGCCGCCTTGACGGCGGTGAGGTCACCGCTGATGCCCTTGCCGAACGACGCAAGCAGACCGCCACCTGCTTCAACAAGCCAGGGGGCGAGCGCCGCGACATCGCGGGACCGCAGCATCTGCTGGAAGCGCTCCACCAGGATGCGTGCCGCGGCAAGCGGCGGGACGCCGGTCTCGATGGCCGCCACTGTGACCGCATCGGCCTTCGACAGTTGCTCCCGGTCGATCGGCATCATGCGGCTGATCTGGCGTGCGGGCGGCACCGTGCGGCTCAGCATGCGCCCGGCCTTCTCACTACGCCGCCGCCTGGTCGCCCATTCCGTCACGACCCGCAAGCCGCCTCTGAACCCGTCGGCCCGCAGGCGCCGCCAAAGCTCTGTGCCGTTATGGCAGCCCGCGTCCCAATCGGCCCCGAGCCTGGCAAGGTGGGACCCCAGCATGGTTTCGCGGCCACGGAATACGTCGCCATCACCGCCACGCCGCACGCTGTCAATCGGCGTGCAATCGGGACCCCGGATCGGCGTCCAAAAGGGACCCCC